>NZ_QKSF01000004.1:0-236010 GCF_003234045.1 Curtobacterium sp. MCPF17_047
GGACCGTCGGGGGTGGGCCGACGGGGCGGACTGTGGACGGGCCTCCCGTCCGGCCCGGATGTGGAGGGAGAGCCCCCGGTCAGCGCTGCACGCCGAGCACCGACGCCTCGACGCCGGTGGTGTCCCACCCGGCGCCGGTCGACTGCAGCACCGACCCGTCGGACATCCGGAGCAACAGCGCACTGCCGCTCCCCCCGGCGATCGCCGTCGCGCGGCCGTCCGGCTTCGCGAGGGTGTCCCACTGCCCGCCGACGGTGGTGCGGACGATGCTCGAGCCGGCCGTCGTGCGTCCGACCGAGGCGACGTCGAGCTCGTCGACCCAGGCGGCTCCGACGGGGTCACCGTCGGCGGCCTGCACGCGGACGGGCGGGCCGAGCGAGGTCGGCGCACGGTCGGAGCCGCGCGTGATCGCGACGACGTAGAGCGCGGCACCGTCGTCGGTGTCGAGGAGTGCCAGGGCCCGGGTCGAGTCCCGGGACACCTGGAACGACACCAGCCGGCCCTCGGGGAGGGTCGAGGTGACGGTGTGCGGGTCGCCGCCCAGCCCGTACGCCGTGATCGACCGGGTGTCCGACTGCTGCGCGACCCAGACGAAGCCCTGGTCGTCGATGCTCGGTGGCACGAGGTCCTCGCGGGTGTCGATGCGCAGCGGGTCCTTGCCGGACCGGACCACGAACACACCGTCGTCGTTGCCGACGGCTGCGGCCGTGCCGGATGCGGAGAGGGCGAGCGAGCTCGGGTCGAGGCCGGCGATCCGGTCGCTCAGTCCGCCGCCGAGCGCGGTGACGTCCCCGGTGCCCGGTGTGGCGTACCCGGCGACACGGTCCTGGACGACGAGGGGTCGAGCGTCGACGTCGGGGTTCCGCTGGGCACTCGTGCCGCTGGAGTCGGGCAGGGGCAGGGCGACGCCCTCGACGGTGAGGTCGACCGAGGAGATCGTGGCGACCGAGGAGAGCGAGTCGGTGAGCTGTTCGCGCATCCGGACCTTCTCGACCGTGTTCGCCCGGAGCGCCTCGCTCGACAGGTCGACCTGCGCGCTGCCGCTCTCGATCGTGACGGCGTTCAGGGAGAGCTGGGTCCCCTCGGGGAACGACGAGACGACCGAGCCCTCGAGCC
This sequence comes from Curtobacterium sp. MCPF17_047, assembly GCF_003234045.1. Taxonomy (NCBI): domain Bacteria; kingdom Bacillati; phylum Actinomycetota; class Actinomycetes; order Micrococcales; family Microbacteriaceae; genus Curtobacterium; species Curtobacterium sp. MCPF17_047. The sequence continues at coordinate 1,117 of NZ_QKSF01000004.1, forward strand.
ACTCTGCGGGCCCGGAGAGCAGGGCGCTCACGATGCGGGTGCTGGTGGAGGAGCGGGCCAGGAACCAGCGCTCGTCCGGGACGAGGAACCGGTAGGTGGGGTCGTAGAAGTACAGCGCGTGCGGCTGGAACACCGAGGTGAAGTTGACGGGCGACAGGATGATGCCGTCGGGGGCGTAGGCGATGCGCCACTGGCCGTCCTCGCGGACGAACTGGAACGTCAGCGTCGAGGACGTCGGGCGGACCGCCTGGGTGTACTCGCCGTCGGCGTCCACCGAGGCACTCGCGGTGAGCGTGTAGGTGAGTTCCTGGTCGCCGACGCGTTCGACCTGACCGTCGCCCTGCCGGATGGTGACGCCCTGCCGCGGGTTCCACTTCTGCGAGAAGCCGCTGCTGAGGAACTCGCGGGCGACGGCGTAGTCGTTCTGCGCGCCGGTGGCGGCGTCGATGAACTGCGTCAGCAGGTCGGTCTGGTTCGCCCCGTCCTCGGGGCCGGTCGGACGGTAGTCCACACCGCCGGTGGGGGACTCGTCGGTGATCGACTGCCCGGAGCGCACGGGACCACCGGTGGGGATCGCCGCGCAGGCGGTGGCGCCGAGCAGCGTCACGGCGGCGAGCGCGGCGGTGAGCACCAGCCGGAGGCGCGCACGGTGGGTCGGTCGGGCCGTCCGGGTCATGCCGGGTCCTCCGTTCCGGTCGGTCCCGCGTAGGACTCGTCGAGCGCGGGCAGCGGGATCGCCGACGTCGGCGGGGTCTCGCTGCTCCGACGCGGCAGGGTGAGCACGAACGCGGAGCCCTCGCCCGGTCGTGACCACACGTCGATGCGGCCGCCGTGCAGCTGGGCGTCGCCGAGGCTGATGGCGAGCCCGAGTCCTGTGCCGCCGATGGTGCGCTTGCGGCTGGGGTCGGCACGCCAGAAGCGGTCGAACACCCGGGCGGTGTCCTCGGCCGGCATCCCGACGCCACGGTCGCGCACCGCGATGGCGACGGAGCGGGAGTCGCTGTCGACCACGACGTCGACGGGTCGGCCGTCACCGTGCTCGATGGCGTTGCCGACGAGGTTCCGGAGCACGCGGCGGATCCGGCGGGCGTCGAGCTGCATGGTGGTGTGTCCGCCCGGGGTGGCCAGGCGCAGCTCGATGCCGGCGCGGTCGGCCAGGGGGCGGAACTCCTCGACGATGTCGGCCGCGAGCGCCGCGGGGACGACGGGTTCGGTCTCGAGTTCGACGGCCTGGGCGTCGTACCGGGAGATCTCGAGCAGGTCCGCGAGCAGCAGCTCGAACCGGTCGACCTGGGCGTGCAGCAGTTCCGCGGACCGGGCGACGGAGGGCTCGAACGCGTGGCGGGCGTCGAAGAGCAGGTCCCCGGCGAGGCGGATCGTGGTGAGGGGCGTCCGGAGCTCGTGGGAGACGTCGGACACGAACCGCTGCTGGACGCGCGAGAGCTCGGCCAGCTGGGTGATCTGGCGGCTGACGGCGTCGGCCATGTCGTTGAAACTCCGGGCGAGGGTGGCGATGTCGTCCTCACCCCGGACCGGGATGCGTTCATCGAGACGGCCGGCGGCGATCTTGCGGCTGGTCTCGGCAGCGCCGCGGATGGGGACGACGACCAGGCGCACCACGAGCGAGGTGACCAGCGCGATGAGCACGATGAGGGCGACACCGCCGATCGAGAGGGTCTGGGACACGAAGTCCAGCGTCTGCTGCGCATCGGACAGGTCGTACACGATGTACAGCTCGTACTGGCCGGCGCTCGGGATCTGCAGTGTGGACCCGACGGCGAGCCCCGGTCCGCGGCCGTCCGGGCCCTCCAGCCGGACGGGTTGCAGACTGAGCTCCCCGGTGTCGGCGGCCACCCGTTTCCGCAGGTCGTCCGTGATCACGGAGTCCGGGAACCCGGTGCTGGCGACGTTCTGCAGGATCTGCGGTGTCCGGGCTCCGGGTGTGCGCTCGATCGCGATGCTCGTCCCGCCCGGACTGGTGGTGTTCGAGAGGATCGCGTTCTGCGCCTCGCTCTGCAGCGACTCCAGTTCGGTCTGGTTGTTGTCCTCGGCCGCGGTGGCGGCGTCGAAGATGTTCTGCGCCACGATGGTCGCCCGCGCCGACTCGGCCTCGATCTGGTCGCGGCGCTGCGCGTACACGTTGTTCGAGATGCTCACCATGACGGCGGTGCCGATCACGGCGACGGCGAGTCCGGTGGTCGCCACCGTGATCGCGGCCGAGCGGACCATCAGCGAGCGACGCCAGAGGTACGCGATCCCGCGCCAGATCCGGCGGAGCCAGGTGCGGACCCGCCGGCGCACCCGGCGGAACGGCGCCGGGGCCGACGAGGACGTCACGTCCGTCAGCTCTGCGCGCCGGCCCGGTACCCGACCCCGCGGACGGTGGTCACGATGCGGGGGTTGTCCGGGTCGTGCTCGATCTTGGCGCGGAGGCGCTGCACGTGCACGTTCACCAGGCGGGTGTCCGCCTTGTAGTGGTAGCCCCAGACCTGTTCGAGGAGCATCTCGCGGGTGAACACCTGGCTGGGCTTCTCGGCGAGCGCACGGAGCAGGTCGAACTCGAGCGGCGTGAGGGCGATGGCCGCGTCACCGCGGCGGACCTCGTGTCCGGGGACGTCGACGACCAGGTCGCCGACGTGCAGGACGGTCGCGTCGGTGGCGGTCGGCCGCAGGCGGGTCCGGATCCGGGCGACGAGCTCCTTCGGGTTGAAGGGCTTGACGACGTAGTCGTCGGCGCCGTTCTCGAGTCCCGCGACGACGTCCGCGGTGTCGCCCTTGGCGGTGAGCATGATGATCGGCGTGCCGCTCTCGGCCCGGATGCGACGGCACACCTCGATGCCGTCGATGCCCGGCAGCATGACGTCGAGCAGCACGAGGTCCGGCTTCGTGGCGTGGAAGGCCTCGACGGCGTCGTTGCCGTCCGCGCTGAAGTCGGGCTCGTAGCCCTCCGAGCGGAGGACGATGCCGATCATCTCGGCGAGGGCCTGGTCGTCGTCGACGACGAGGATGCGCGGTGTCATGGGATGCGGACTCCGGAGGGCAGGGTGGGGCACCCAGGGACGGGTACTCTCCGCTCACGATAGCCGAGGCCCCGTCACCGCAGGTTTTCCGACAGGATGGACACGGTCGCGCGTTCCGGCAGCGGCCAGGCGAGGGGGCGGGTCGATGGTCGAAGACGGATGGCAGGTCCCGGGGACGGACCAGCCGCAGCACGGGTCGAACGGCCCGCAGCAGCAGCCGACGCAGTGGGTCGGTTCCGGCCAGCCGGGAGGCACGCCCGCCCCCGGCACGTCCGCGCCGCGCACCGGCGGGCCGGCTCCACTGCCGCCCGCGTCCCGTCCGGTGATCCCGCTGCGGCCGCTCGGTCTGGGCGACGTGCTGGCCGGCGCCTTCACGGTCTTCCGGCGCAACGCGCGCGTGCTGCTGCTCTGGGCCGTCCTGCTGTCCGGGGTCCTCGGGCTCCTGGCCACCCTCGGGTCGGCGGTCGGTCAGCGGGTCCTGCAGAGCCGTGTCCTGTCCGCGGTCGACGGCGGCGGTCGGGGGGACGCGGACAGCATCATCGCCGGGACCGTGACCCTGTACGCAGTGCTGGCGATCGGCCTGCCGTTCCTCAGTTACCTGGCACGCGGGTTCCTCGTCGCCCCGGTCGCGGTCGACACCGGGCAGCGGGTGCTCGGACGCCGCGGGACGTTCCGCGGACTGTGGTCCCTGCTCGCCGGTCGTCGCGGGTCGGTCATCGGGTGGATCCTGCTGCAGCTCGCCGCCGGGTTCGTGGTCGCCGTCGTCTTCGTCGTCGTCGTGATCGCGTTCGTCGCCGCCCTGGCCGCCGGGGACAGCTCAGCGGGCTGGTTCGTGCTGACGGTCTTCCTGATGGTCCTCGGCTTCCTGGTGCTCATCGCCTTCCTGGTCACCCGCTTCGCCTTCACGGTGCCGACGATCGCACTCGAGGGTCGCAGCGTCTTCTCGGCGGCAGGGCAGTCGTGGCGCCTCACCCGCGGCGCGTTCTGGCGCACGTTCGGCATCCTGCTGCTCGTGCAGGTCGTGCTCGGCGTCGCTGCGAGCATCGCCAGCATCCCGCTCACCATCGGACTCACCCTGTTCTCCGGTGTGTTCGACCCGCTCGGACAGACCGCGGCGACCGGTGCGGCACCCTCGGTCGGCGGCGTCGTGGCCCTGGTCGTCGGCAGCCTGCTGGTGATCGCGGTGCAGTGCGTGACGGACGTGCTGAGCGCCTCCATCGTGACCTTCCTGGCGATCGACCGACGCATCCGCACCGAGGCGCTCGACCAGCGCATCGCCTCTCACGTGGACACCGGTCACCCCGCGGACCCGTTCGCACCGCACGCACCGGTGGCGCGGCCGTCCTGGACGCCGGGCGCTCCCTGGTCGCCCCAGCAGCCGTGGGCGCCGCAACAGCCGTGGCAGCCGCAGCAACAGGGCTGGCCGCAGCAACAGTCGCAACAGCCCTGGCCGCAGCAACAGCCCTGGCAGCCACAACAGCCCTGGCAGCCGCAACAGCCCTGGGCCCCGGAGCGGCCGGATCAGCACGACCAGCACGATCAGCCCGACCAGCAGGACGGCCGCGGGTGAGCACCCCCGGTCCCGAGGAGGCACGCCGACTGCTCGAGCGGGAGCTCGCCAACCGTGACTACCAGGGCGCACAGGAGACCTGGTGGGACCGGGCCTCGCGGTCGTTCCTCGACTGGCTCGGTTCGCTCGCCCCGGACGGCGTCGGCTCCACCGGCTTCGGGCGCACACTGCTCGTCATCGCGATCGTCGTGCTCGCCGCCGTGGTCGTCCTGGTCGTCGTCACCCGGGGTCTCCCCCACCGCCGTGCGCGTGTCCGTCCGGGTGCCCTCGGCGGTGTCTTCGACGACGACGACCTCCGGTCCGCGCGGGCCGTGTCCGCAGCCGCGGACGACGCCTTCCGCTCCGGCGACTGGGCGACCGCGGTCCTCGAGGGCTACCGCGCCCTCGCCCGCGGTCTCGGCGAACGGGACCTGGTCGTCGTGGTGCCCGGAGCGACCGCCCGAGCCATCGCCGACCGCGCCACGGTGCCCTTCCCGCAGCTCGCTGACCTGCTGCGCGGTGCCTCCGACGCGTTCGACGCCGTCCGCTACCTGGGGGTCGAGGCCGACGAGTCCGCCGCACGTCGCGTGCTCGAGACCGAACGTGCCGTCCGACAGGCACGGCCCCTCCCCGCGGACCGGCCGGCGGTCCCGGCATGAGCTCCGCGACGACGTCGGCACGGGTGGGCCCGTCGGGTCGGGACACTACCACGTCCGCCACGGAGTCCGGGGGGCCGGGTCCCTCGGACCGCGGCGTCCGGATCGTCACCTGGGTCGCCGTCGTCGTCGTCGGCCTCCTGCTCGCTGCCCTGACCGCCGCGGTCGGCCGGGACGACCGCGAGCGCGACGTCCCGCTCGACCCGACCTCCACCTCGGCGAGCGGTTCGCGCGCGTTGGTCGAGGTCCTCGGACAGCAGGGCACCACGGTCGACGTGGTCCACGACGCGGACGCCGTCGAGGTCGGGACGGATGCCACGGTCCTGGTGGACGACTCCGCCGGCGTGCTCGACCGCGGTGTCGCCCGGCGCCTCGCGCGGACCGTCGGCGATGTGGTCCTCGTGACGGACGACCCCGGGGTCCTCGAGTCGTTCGGCGTCGACGCACGTCCGGCGGGCAGCACCTCGTCGACCCGCGTGGCGGCGACGACGACCTGCCCGATCCCGGCCGCGCGGGCCGCGGGTTCCGTCACCGTCGTCGGTGCGACCTACGACACGGACGATGCCGACGTGCAGCGCTGCGCCCCGTCCGGCTCCGGCGCCGACACCCGTTGGGGGCTCCTCAGCGCCGACACGGAGGACGGCCGGGTCACGGTGCTCGGCACGACCGGTGTCCTCCGCAACGACACCGTCACCCGCGCGGGCAACGCCGCCCTCGCACTCGGGCTGCTCGGCAGTGGTGACCGCCTGGTCTGGTACGTCCCCACCCCGGACGGCACCGATGCCGCGCCGTCCCTCGGCGATCTCGCACCGCCCTGGGTGCCGAGTGCCCTCGCCGTCCTCGGGCTGGTCGCCGTCGCCGCCGCGTCCTGGCGCGGGCGTCGACTCGGCCCCCTGGTCGTCGAACGCCTGCCCGTCGTGGTGCGTGCCGCCGAGACCACCGAGGGGCGCGCCCGGCTCTACGCCCGCGTCCGCGACCGGACCCACGCGCTCGACACCCTCCGGCTCGCGGCACTCCGGCGGATCGGACGGAGCCTCGGACTGCCCCGGTCGGCGCACGTCGACGAGGTCGTCCGGCGGGCCGCCGCGGTGACGGGACGCTCCGCCGCCGAGGTCGGTGCCGTGCTCGTCGGTGGGACCACCGGCGACAACCGGGCCCTCGTCGAGGGAGCAGCTGCCCTGGACGAACTCGAGCACGCGGTCCACCGCGCGCGCTCCGGGGACGTGGGACGGGCCTCCCGACCTGCCCCGGACGAGCCGCCGACGCGACCGACCGGACCGACCGGGTCGCCCGCCGGACCGACCGGGTCGCCCGCCGGACCGACGACGGCGACCACCCGCACACGACCAGGAGGACGATCGTGACCGACCTGCCCACCACCACGCCCTCCGGGCGCTCCGCCGGACCGACCCCTGGCACCGATCCGCTCCGCGAGGCGGTCGCCCGCGTCCGCGCCGAGGTCGGTAAGGCCGTCGTCGGGCAGGAGGGCGCCGTCTCCGGCATGATCGTCGGCCTGCTCGCCCAGGGCCACGTGCTGCTCGAGGGCGTCCCGGGGGTCGCGAAGACCCTGCTCGTCCGGAGCCTGGCCGCCGCGATGTCACTCGACACCAAGCGCATCCAGTTCACACCCGACCTGATGCCCGGGGACGTCACCGGCTCGCTCGTGTACGACGCCTCGACGGGCACGTTCCCGTTCCGCGAAGGACCGGTGTTCACCAACGTGCTGCTCGCCGACGAGGTGAACCGGACGCCGCCGAAGACGCAGTCCGCGCTGCTCGAGGCGATGGAGGAACGGCAGGTCAGCGTCGACGGCGCAGCCCGGATGCTGCCCGACCCGTTCTTCGTCGCGGCGACGATGAACCCCATCGAGTTCGAGGGCACCTACACGCTCCCCGAGGCGCAGCTCGACCGGTTCCTCATGAAGCTGACGCTCGACCTGCCGCCGCGCGAGGTCGAGTGGCAGGTCCTCCGACGGCACGCCGACGGGTTCGTGCCGCGCGACGTGCGCTCGGCGGGGATCGTGCCCGTGGTCGGCGTCGACGAGGTCCGGGCCGCACAGCGCGCGGTCCGGGCGGTCGGCGCCCGCGACGACGTGCTCGCGTACGTCGTGGACCTGGCCCGTGCCACCCGCCAGGCGCCGTCCGTCCGCATCGGCGTCAGCCCCCGCGGTTCCACGGCCCTGCTCGCCGCGGCCAAGGCGTGGGCCTGGCTGACCGGCTACGACGCCATCACGCCCGACCACGTCCAGGCGATGCTGCTGCCCGTGTGGCGACACCGCCTCCGGATCGCCGCCGACGCCGAACTCGAGGGCGTCGGCGCGGACGGGGTGCTCCAGCAGGTCCTCGAACAGGTCCGGGTACCGATCTAGTGGCGCTCTCCGGCCGGTTCGTCGCGCTCCTGGCGGTCGCCGTCGTCCCCACGGTGCTGCTCGGCAGTGGGTGGGGTGCGTCGGCGTGGATCGGGTTGCTGGTCGTCGCGAGTGCCGTCGACCTGCTGCTCGCGGCGGACCTGCGCCAGGTCAGGGTCGAACGCCGGATGCCGCGGCTGGCCCGTCGGGACACCGGAGCCGACGGGACGCTCGTCCTCGCCAACGACGGCCGACGGGTCCTGCGTGCCCTGGTCCGGGACATGTGGGAGCCCTCCGCCGGCCAGGAGCCGCGACGCGTGCGACTGACGGTGCCGGCCGGTGAACGACGCACCGCGCGGATGCGCTTCACCCCGTTCCGGCGCGGACGGCGGACCACCACCGGCATCGCGATCCGGGCCTCCGGTCCGCTCGGCCTCGTCGCCCGGCAACGCGTCGTCCCCGCCCCGGCCGAACTCGTCGTCACCCCGCCGTTCCGGTCACGCCGACACCTGCCGTCCCGGCTCGCCCGACTCCGCGAACTCGACGGCGAGACCACGCTGCAGCTCCGCGGACACGGCACCGAGTTCGACTCGCTCCGTGACTACGTGCGCGGCGACGACGTCCGGTCGATCGACTGGCGTGCCACCGCCCGCCGCCAGGACCTGGTCGTCCGCACCTGGCGACCCGAGCGCGACCGGCGTGTCGTCGTGGTCGTCGACGCCGGACGCGCCGGTGCCGGGCGGGTCGACGACGAGCCCCGCCTGGACACCGCGATCGAGACTGCGCTGCTCGTCGGCGCCCTCGCAGCGGCCGCCGGGGACCGGGTCGACCTCGTCGTGCTCGACGACGCCGTGCGCGGACGGGTGCTCAGCGCGACCCGCTCGGACGTGGTGCAGCGGTTCGGCGAGGCCCTCGCCCTGGCCGAACCCGAGCTCCGGCCGACCGACTGGGCCGCGGTGCCCGGGATCGTCGACGCCGTGACCACGCAGCGCGCGCTCGTGGTGCTCGCGACCAGCCTCGACTCCGTGGGTGCCTCCGGTGACCTCCTCACGGTCCTGCCCGCGCTCGCGCGTCGGCACGCGGTCGTCGTGACGAGCGTCGAGGACCCCGCGGTGGTGCGGATGGCGGTCGCCGACGGCAGCCGGGGCAGCGCGGCGGGCCTCCTGTCCGGCGCCGGGTCCGCGAACGGATCCGCGAACGGGTCCGTGGACGTGTACCGGCGGGCCGCCGCGGAACGGTCGCTGCTCGACGCCGACGGGGTTGCCGACGTCGCCCGCCGTGCCGGCGCCGAGGTGGTCCGGGGTCTGCCCGAGGAGGTCCCGCCGAGGACGGCCGACGCCTACCTGCGCGCGAAGGCGGCCGGGAGGCTCTGACCGGCCCGTCCGGGACGTTGCGACACCGGGCGGTCGCGCCGGGTCAGCCGGCGACGATCTCGGTGGCTCCCCGGTCGAACTCGTCGACGTCGCCACGCTCCCCCGCCCGGTGTGCTCGCCCGCCGACGCCCCACTGGTAGCCGAGGACCAGGGCGAGCGCCACCGTGCCGATGCCGATCTTCACCGGCCACGGCCAGTCCTGCCGGGTGACGGTCCCCTCGACGATGCCGGACAGCAGCAGGGTGAGCACCAGGCCGATCGCGACCGTGATGAGCGCTCGACCGTCCTCGGCCAGCGCCTGCGCGCGGGTCCGGTGCCCCGGGGCGATCCACGACCACGCGATCATCAGCCCGGCACCACCCGCCAGGAAGATCGAGTACAGCTCGAGCTGCCCGTGCGGGGCGATGTAGAGGAAGAAGTCCCCGAGCCGACCCTGCGAGTGCATGATCGACGCCGAGACACCGAGGCTCATCGCGTTCTGCACGATCGAGTACGGCACGAAGAGCCCGGTGATGCCGAACGCCACCATGCTCGCGGCGATGGAGGCGTTGTTCGTCCACACCTGCGCGGTGAACGCTCCGAGCCCGTGGTCGGAGTAGTAGTCGACGAAGTCCTGGGTGGCGTACTGCCGGAGTGCCGAGTCCGTCCCGAACGTGTCGACCGCGCCCGGCGTCGACGCGATCCACACGGCCGTGACGGCGGCGATGACGACCGTGGCGACCGCGACCCAGATCGTCACCCACCGGATCCGGTACAGCGCGGCGGGCAGCTGGAGGGCGAAGAACCGGACGACGGCGGTGACGGGGTCGACCGGCGTCCCCGTGAACCGGAGGCGGGCTCGGTGGAGGGTCAACGAGAGCCGGTCACCGGTCGCGGAGCGCGGTGCCAGCTGCCGGATGCGGGCGAGGTCGGTCGCGGCCGCTCGGTAGTCGGTGAGCATGCGATCGACGTCGTCACCCGAGGTGGGGCGTCGTCGGGCGAGCCGGTCGAGCTCGTCCCACCGAGCGCGATGCACCTCCGAGTAGGCGTCCAGGTCCATGCGCTCCCCCTCGTGCTGGTCGGAGCCACGCTCCGGGTCCACGACAGCTCGTGGTCCTGTTCCGACAGAATGATCCCATGTCGAAGCGCGCCACGCCCCGGGACCTCGCGGACCGCCGGTTCGTCCGCGCCCTGGACGACACCGACGACGCGCTCGTCGTCGGTGAGGCGGTCGCGCTCGACGTCGTGCCGGCGAGCATCGTCCTGCGAGGAGCCGCCGCACTGCTCGACGCGCTGTGCCTCGTGGTGCTCCTCGTGATGCTCCTCATCGGCATGTCCCGGGTCTGGCCGACCGGGGTCGACAGCGGCTGGTCCGCCGCGGCGCAGATCGTCGTGGTGGTCGTCGTCTTCGTGCTCGTCCCGGCGGCCGTCGAGACCGTCACCCGAGGCCGGAGCGTCGGTCGGTACGCCCTCGGGACCCGGGTGGTCCGGGTCGACGGCGGCGCGGTGTCGTTCCGGCACGCGTTCACCCGGGCCCTCGTCGGACTGCTGGAACTCTGGCTCACGGTGGGCTCCCTCGCCCTGGTCGTCGCACTGTTCGGCTCCCGCCCTCGACGCCTGGGCGACCTGCTCGCGGGTACCGTCGTGCAGCACGAGCGACTGCGCCGGACGGTCGACCCGGTCGTGACGCTGCCGCCGTCACTCGTCGGGTGGGCCGGCGTCGCGGACGTGCGTCGGCTGCCGCAACGGCTCGAGAACCGCATCGCAGCGTTCTTCCGGGGCGCGGCCTCGGTGCAGCCCGGACTCCGCGCCGAGGTGGCGCGTTCCCTGGCGGCCGAGGTCGCCGAGTACGCGCAGCCGGTGCCGCCGGTCCCGGCCGAGGAGTTCCTGGCCGGGGTGGTCGCGCTGCGCCGAGCGCGTGACCTACGGGCGTTCACCGGCCGGGCGCGCACCCTCGAGCGGGCGAGCACGCTCGCGGGGGCGCGTCCGCCGGGCTTCCCGCGCTGAGGACCCCGACGGACGCTGCCCCGGCACCAGGGCTCAGTAGCGGTACTGCTCCGACTTGTACGGGCCCTCGACCGGGACGCCGATGTACGCCGCCTGCTCCGGCCGGAGTTCGGTGAGCCGGACCCCGAGGGCCTCCAGGTGCAGCCGGGCGACCTTCTCGTCGAGGTGCTTCGGCAGCACGTGGACGCCGACCGGGTACTGCTCGAGCCGGGTGTGCAGTTCGATCTGCGCGAGCACCTGGTTCGTGAACGAGTTGCTCATCACGAAGGACGGGTGACCGGTGGCGTTGCCGAGGTTCATCAAGCGGCCTTCGCTGAGCACCAGGATCGAGCGGCCGTTGGGCAGACGCCACTCGTGCACCTGCGGCTTGATCTCGACCTTCTCGGCGCCGGGCATCGACTCGAGGCCGGTCATGTCGATCTCGTTGTCGAAGTGCCCGACGTTCGCCACGATCGCCAGGTGCTTCAGCGCGAGCATGTCGTCCACGCCGACCACCCCGAGGTTGCCGGTGCAGGTGACGACGATGTCCACCTGGGCCGCGACGTCCTGCAGACGGGCGACCTGGTAGCCGTCCATCGCCGCCTGGAGCGCGCAGATCGGGTCGACCTCGCTGACGATGACACGGGCGCCCTGACCACGGAGCGCCTCGGCCGCGCCCTTGCCGACGTCGCCGTAGCCGACGACGAACGCGACCTTGCCGCCGATCAGGACGTCGGTGGCCCGGTTCAGGCCGTCCGGCAGCGAGTGGCGGATGCCGTACTTGTTGTCGAACTTCGACTTGGTGACCGAGTCGTTGACGTTGATCGCCGGGAACCGCAGCCCGCCGGCGCGCGCCAGCTCGTACAGGCGGTGGACGCCGGTGGTGGTCTCCTCGGTGACGCCCTCGATGTCCGCGGCGATCCGGGTCCAGCGGTCGCCGGACTGCTCGAGCGAGGACGCGACCGTGGCCAGCACGATCTCCCACTCGGCGCTGGCGTCGGGGCCGGCGTCCGGGACCCGGCCGGCGGCTTCCGCGTCCGCGCCGGTGTGCACGAGCATGGTCGCGTCGCCACCGTCGTCGAGGACCAGGTTCGGGCCACGCCAGGAGACGGGCTCGGAGTCGGCCCCGGCCTCGGCTGCCTCGGCGCTCCAGTCGAAGACCTGGTTCGTGCACCACCAGTACTCGTCGAGGGTCTCGCCCTTCCATGCGAACACCGGGACGCCGGCGGGGGCGTCGACCGTGCCGGTCGGGCCGACGGCGACGGCGGCCGCGGCTTCGTCCTGCGTGGAGAAGATGTTGCAGCTGGCCCAGCGGACCTGCGCGCCGAGGGCGACCAGCGTCTCGATGAGGACGGCGGTCTGCACGGTCATGTGCAGCGAGCCGGCGATGCGCGCCCCGGCGAGCGGTTGCGCGGCGCGGAACTCGTCCCGGAGCGCCATCAGGCCGGGCATCTCGTTCTCGGCGAGTCGGATCTGGTGGCGGCCGGCCTCGGCGAGCGTGAGGTCGGCGACGCGGAACGGGACGGCGGCGCGGGTGTCGGTCGGCATGCCGCTCAGTCTCCCACGCACCGCCGACCAGGACGGTGTCGCGTGACGCCCGTGGACAGACCCACGGGGACGGCTGACGGTGCAGGAGGGAGCGAGGCGCGCCTCCCGTCAGGACGGGTGACGCTCCGGTGTGCGGGGCGGCGGGTCACGCCGGATCACGCGCCATCCCTGCGGGACCCGCAGCGTCGCGGCGTGCCGGGCGCAGAGGTCGTACCCGTGCGGTTCGACGCGTCCGGAGAGCGGCCCGACGACGACCATCGAGTCGGCGTAGTCGTACGTCAGGGTCGCCGAGGCGCCCGCGCCACAGGCGACCTTGCTGCAGATCCGTACGTCCATACCGGACTCGACCCTACCGGCCGCGCCACGGGGAGCCCGCGCGGGGTCCTGCCGCGTACGATGGCGGGATGCGCCGCAAGCCCAGGATCGTCACCCCGGTCGACCGTGCACGCGGTCGTTCCCGCCACGGTCGGGGTTACCGGTCGAGCGTGACCGGGCCGGAACTGGCTCCGGTGATCACCCGGGCCGAGGCCTTCGACCGCGTCGTCGGCGACACCGCGCACTACCTGGTCGGACTGTGGCCGGAAGAACTGACGGGCGTGGTGTTCCAGGTCGCGGACATGCCGACCGACACCGGCCTGCCCGACGAACTCCCCCGGTGGCGCATCGACCGGGACGCCCGCCGCGTGACCGTCTTCCGGATCCCGGTCGAGCGGGTCACCCACAGCCCCGAGAAGGACGACGTGGACCGGCGGATCGTCGTCGAGACCGCGGTGTTCCGCGCCGTCGCGGAGCTCATCGACAAGGACCCCTGGGACCTGGCACCGGACCGCTACCGTCACTGGTGACGGGCCGGTCGGCGCCCGACGGCCTCGCTCGTTACGGGTAGACGCGCACCGGACTGGAGACCTCGGTCTCCGGGCGCACCGGGAACCCGGCGATGCCGTCGTCCCCCTGGTACGTCACCCCGGCCACCAGGCCCTCGGCGCCGCTGATCGTCACCTGCTGCGCACTCGGCACGGTCACGGTGGCGGTGGAACCGGAGGTGACCTGCACCTCCTGAGCGTCGTCACCGGACCGGACCGTCACGGTCGCGTCCTGCCGCGTCGGGTTGACGAGGTTCAGGCGAGCGCCGGAGCCGGCCGCGACCGCCGTGACCGTGGTGGCGGAGAGCGGCTCGGCCGACGCGAACCAGCCGAGGTCGGTCCGCCCGTCGTCGGTCGGGGTCGTCGTGCGTGCCCCCGCGACGATCGGCACCGACGAGTCGATCGTGAACGAGTAGCGGCCGTCCGGGAAGTCGTCGAGCGGCACGTCGGTGACGACGCCCGGCTCGGCGGTGGCGTCGACCGTGGTCCCGCCGCCGTCGGCCGTGGTGATGCCGAGCGTGACACGCGCGACCTCGGTGCCGGGGACGTAGAGACGCAGCACCGGAGCGGCATCGGCGGTGTCCTCGCCGCGTTGCGCGCCCTCGGCGTCCTCGAGCACGACCGCGGGGATGACCTGGGTCCGTGACGGGGCCGCGCCGCCGGAGACGATGTCGAAGCCGCCGGGGGTGAGCGTCCGGACAACGGTCTCCTGCATGTGGGCGACGATCTGGCCGCCGGAGGACGTGACGTGCACGACCGTCGAACCCTGGTCGGTGACGAAACCGGACAGCGGGACGACCTTCTGCGAGTTCGGGGCGACCACGATGCCGGTGGTCCCCGGTGCGCTGACGGCGCCGCTGGTGTCGGCGATCGACAGGTCGACGGTCGCGTTGACGTCGGTCGGGTTACTGAGGGTGACGAGGCTGGTGCGACCGGTCTCGGTCGAACCGCCGACGAGCCAGGTCGACTGCGACGGGTCGTCACAGGAGGCTGCCCCCACGCCGACGACGTCGCCGTCGGACACGCTCTGGGAGCTGCTGCCCGCCACCTGCGGAGCGGTGTCGCCCGCCGGGGCGGTGAGGAGCGTCGGGACGCTGCTGCCGGTGCTCGCGCTGCCGAGTTCGCTCCGGTCGACCCGGTCACCGGTGGTGGCGGTGGCGATCTCCGGCGAGCCGATGGTGCTCGCGCGGGTGGCGTCGTTGCCGGCGTCGTCGGACAGACGCAGCGCGCTGCCGGCGCAGACCCGCTCGGCCGCGGCCGGCACCGGGGTGACGGTCCGCCCGGCTGGGTGCCCCGGCTCCGCGGTCGTGCCGATGGTGTGCGCGGCGGCGATCGTGCCGGCCGCGACGACCACGGCCACGACGGTGGCGGTGCCGCGGAGTGCCCAGCGGCGCGCGGTGCTCGTGCTCATTCGTCGCGCTCCTCGTCGAAGGTGGTGGCGGGTTCGTCGGCCTCGAGGACGTTCGACGTGGCACGGCGGCGGCGCGGCGCGGTCGGCACGGCGAGCAGTGCGGCCGCGCCGAAGACCACGCCGATGACCACGAGGTAGAGCACGTGGGTCGCCTTCGCGGCGGCCGAGCCGGTGCTCGTCCGGTCGACGTCGCCCTCGTAGTGGAAGAGCGACCCGCTGGCGGTCTCCCCGATGCTCGTGAAGCGGGCGTCCTGTCCGATCGCCCCGGCGGCCCGGTCGTGGACCGCGCGGGCCTCGGCGTCTTCGGGGGCGTCGTCGAGCAGGACGAAGCTGATGCCGAGGTCACGGAGCGCCGGCTCGGGGTCGTAGCCGCTGCGGCTCGCCAGGTTGCCGGCGAGGGTCGCCAGGCGGCTGCCGGACCGGCTCAGCGAGAGGGCTGTCGCATCGAGGGTCCACTGGTCGTCGAGCGTGGAGCCCTGGCCGCGCTCGAGGGCGACCGCGAGCGACCCGTCGGTCTGCGGCTGGACGACGAGCGTGCCGACATCGGGGTTCGCCTGCGCCTCGGCGTTGACGTACGCGCTGAGCACCCGGCCCGAGGTCGGCTGGATGGCCGCTCGGTCGAGGTAGAAGGCCGCGAAGGCGGGAGCCACCGCGACGGCCGCGAAGACCGCGGCGACGAGCCCGACGACCGGGGCCGCCCGGGGGACGGTGTCGATGCCGATGCACGCCGCGACGACGATCGCGAGCGCGAACACCGACAGGGCGCTGCCCGGCCAGACGATCGTGGTGGTGGAGCCGACGCCGGTGACGGCGAGGTGCGTCGCTCCGAACGCGGTCGCGTAGCCGAGCAGGGCGGCGACGAGCGCCGTGCCCGCCAGGGACCAGCGGTGGCCGAGGACGGCACCGATCGCGCTCGCCGCGACCGGCAGGGCCAGCACGGCCATCGCGACCGGCAGCACGGCGTCGCCGAGGCCGAGCGGCGCGACGGCGGACAGCCACCCGTTCCAGTCCGGCAGCGGTTGCCCGATCGCCAGCTGCAGCGCACTCGGCGCGGGCGTGGCGGAGGGGACGCCCGGGTCCGCGAAGACGGCGAGCGGGTTGCCCCGGGCGATCTGCGCGAGCACGAGCGGGACGAAGAGCACGGCGGCCGGCACCGGTACGAAGACCCGTCGGTGTGCGTGCCGCCAGCCGATCACGAGGGCGACGAGCCAGCCGATCAGGAGCACCGGCAGGAGCGACGGTGCCGACGCGGCGACGACCGCGAAGAGCAGCGCAGCCCCGGAGGCCGACGCCCACGACCGGTGCGCCTCGACCAGCGTCAGGAACAGCCAGGGCAGCAGCACGTGGGCGATCACGGCGCCGAGGTGGCCGGTGGTGACCCCGCCGACGAGGGCCGGTGCGACCGTGTAGAGGACGGCACCGATGACCGGCACCCAGGTCCGCGTCGTCACCTTGCGCACCGCGGCCCACGCGCCGAGGGCGGCGAGCGGGAAGGACAGGAGCATGACGAGCACGATCGAGGTCGACGGCGACCAGAACGTGATCGAGCCGAGCACCGCGAGCACCGCGGCGAAGGGGTCGGATGGGCCGGTGGAGCCGGTACCGAGGGAGTGCCAGCCGTAGCCGACGTTCCGCCAGAGGTCGCCGACGTCCGTGCTGAGCGGCAGCAGCCCCCCGCCGGTGAGCGCGGGCGAGCCGAGCAGCGGGAAGAGCGTCACGACGCTGAGCACGACGGCGGCGAGGACCGCCCAGATGCCGCCGTCCGCCAGGAAGGACGCTCGGGCGATCGGTGCGTCCTCGACGCGGGCGAGTTCGACGTCACGGGAGGTCGTGCGGTGTTCGTGCACCCGTCGCCAGCTGATCCGGAGCGGTTCGATCGCCCCCCACCCGAGCTTCCGGTTCGCCGCGAGGGTCCGCCGGGCACGACCGACCCCACCGCCGAAGGCGACCGCGAACGCGGCGGCGAGCTCACCGCCGACCGCGGCCGGGTGCTTCGCGACGAGGTGTCCGATCGCCCGTCCGAGGGCGAACGGCACGAGGGTCAGCCAGTGGATCCAGAGGACACCGGCGGACGAGTAGGTCAGGCGGCGGTGCAGCTGCGCCTGGCGGTGCATCCGCACACGGCGCCGCTCGGACACCTTCGCGCGGCCGAACTCCTCGATCGGACCGGCGCTGGTGGCCCGGGCGTCCGGGACGACGGCGACGCGGTGGCCGGCGAGGCGGGCACGCACCGAGAAGTCGAGGGCTGCGTCGACGTCCGGCAACGCGGGGTCGAAGCCGCCGAGGCTGTTCCACACGGACCGGCGGACGAGCATGCCACCCGCGGAGACACCGAGCACGTCGGTGTGCCGGTCGTGCTGGCCCTGGTCGAGTTCGTCCTGGACGAGGGTGATCGAGCGCCCCATCCGCGTCATGCTCTCGCCGAACGCGGCGATGCGGGCCGGGTCGTCGACGTTGACGAGTTTCGGGCCGGCGATCGCGACCGAGGGGGCGATCTCGACGGCACCGAGGAGCGCGGCGAGGGTGCCGGGCGTGGGGCTGTTGTCGTGGCCGACCAGCCAGAGCCACTCGTCGACGCCGTCCTGGGCTTCGGCGCGGGGGGCGACCTGCTCGCCGTGCCGAACCGCCTCGCCGAAGGGCCGCCCGGCCGCGATGCGGGACAGCTGGGCGCTGCCGCCGAAGGAGAGCTCGGAGGTCGACCCGTCGGTCGAGCCGACGTCGACCACCACGAGTCCCTCCGGCGGGCGGGTCTGCGCCGCCAGGGCGTTCAGGGTGCGGTCGAGATGGTCCGACCCGTTGGCTGCGACGAGGATCGCGGTGACGCGGGGCGTGGAGGCACTGGGCTGCATGACGGGAGCGACTCTACGGGCCGGGAGGCACGGTGCCGGCCGCGCACGACGGCGCGGCGTGAACCTGTGGGAGCCTCAGGCGCGCTTGCGGAGCTTGCGACGCTCACGCTCGGAGAGACCGCCCCAGATGCCGAACCGCTCGTCGTTCTCGAGCGCGTACTCGAGGCACTGCGACCGGACCTCGCACGAGGTGCAGATCTTCTTGGCTTCGCGGGTGGAGCCGCCCTTCTCGGGGAAGAACGCCTCGGGGTCGGTCTGCGCGCAGAGTGAGTCGACCTGCCACGAGAGCGGGTTCTCCTCGTCGGCCTCGGTCGACCGGCGGACGCCCGGGACACCGAGCGCGACGGGGTCGACGTGCCAGTCGTCCGGCACTCCGGCTTCGAAGTCGGATGCGCTCACCCTGATCACCCCTTGACGTCTCGGTTCGGGACCCTGACGACGATGCCGTCGGTGTAATTACATCGGTGTGATTACCCGGAGTCAAGTCGCGGATCATAGAAGCCCCTCCGGCTTCCGCCGTGGCATGTCCCCCATTCGGGCGTGTCGCGGCGTGTCTGCGGGCCTTTCGGGGGACAGCGAACGCCCCGCGACCGGGGTGGAAGCGGGGCGTGTCGGCCGGGCGCTGTCTACGCAGCGCGCTGCCGGGCCTCCCAGGCGCTCGTCACCATGTCGTCGAGCGTGTGTCGCATCGCCCACTCGAGGTCCCGACCGGCCGCCTCGCCGGTGGCGACGATGCGTGCCGGGTCCCCGGCACGACGCGGCGCGACCTCGGGCCGGAAGTCGATCCCGGTCCCGCGAGCCATCGCGTCCATGATCTGACGGACACTCACGCCGTCACCGCTGCCGAGGTTGTAGGCGCGCTCGAGCGGCTCGCCAGCCTCGAGCTTGCGTGCAGCGACCGCGTGCGAGTGGGCCAGGTCGGCGACGTGCACGTAGTCACGGACGCAGGTGCCGTCCGGCGTCGCGTAGTCGTCCCCGTTGATCCGCGGCGTCCGACCGGCCAGCAGGGCGTCGAAGACGAGCGGGAACAGGTTGTGCGGGCTGGCGTCGTAGAGGTCCGGCTCCCCCGAACCGACGACGTTGAAGTAGCGGAGCGACGTGGTCGTGAAGCCCGCGGCGACCTCCATGTCGCGGAGCAGCCACTCGCCGATGAGCTTCGACTCGCCGTACGGGGACTCGGGCGCCTTCGGGGTCTCCTCGACGACCACGTCGACGTCCGGAGTGCCGTAGACCGCGGCACTCGAGGAGAACACGACCCTGTCGACACCGGCGTCCGCCATCGCCCGGAGCAGGGTCGCCATGCCGGTGACGTTCTGCTCGTAGGTGTGCAGCGGCCGCTCGACCGAGACCCCCGCGTACTTGAAGCCCGCGACGTGGACCACACCCGTCACGTCGTGCTCGCGCAGCGTGCGGGCGAGCAGCTCACCGTCCAGGATCGTGCCCTCGACGAACGGGACGCTCTCCGGCACGAAGGCTCGGAAGCCGCTCGAGAGGTCGTCCAACGCGACCGTGTCGATGCCCGCAGCGACCAGCGCGCGGACGACGTGTGACCCGATGTACCCGGCACCGCCGGTGACCAACCAACTCATGCCGCCACGCTAGCGGAACGGGCCGGTCGGGCGACGGACCGGCTGCCCCGCCGCCTCATCGTCCCGGCGCCGCGCTCCGCGCTGAGCGCTACGCGCCGGTGGCGATGAAGACCGTCGCGGTGCGGCCGCTGCCGGCGTCCGCCTCGACCGACACGTCGCCCTCGTCGGGCGTGATGTAGCAGGACTCCCCCTGACGGAGCAGCGTCGCCGAGTTCGCCCCGACCAGCGTGACGACGCCCTCGGTGCAGATCGCGATGGACGGACCCGACAGCGGGGCCGTGCCACCGGTGCTGACCCCGACCGGCTTCCCGTCGCTCGTGACGCGCACCAGTGCGAAGCCGACGCCCTCGGGCGCGAAGCGGTCGACGACCGGGCCGAGGTGCTCCGGCTCGAGCAGCGGCGCCGGGTACGCCGTGAAGTCGAGCACCCGGAGCAGCTCCGGGACGTCGACGTGCTTCGGCGTGAGGCCGCCGCGCAGCACGTTGTCCGACGGGGCCATCAGCTCGATGCCCAGGCCCTCGAGGTACGCGTGGATGTTCCCGGCCGGCAGGTACATGGCCTCGCCACGGGTCAGCGTCACGCGGTGCATGAGGAGCGAGACGACGACGCCCGGGTCCTCCGGGTACGTCCGCGCCAGGTCGGCGACGGTCGCGGTGCTCGGCGAGACGGTGGTCCCGGCGGCGACGGCAGCGGCCACAGCCTCCTCGGCCAGGTGCCCGACCGCGCCGATCACGGCACGGGCGGAGTCGTCGGTCTCCTCGAGCCAACGCACGGTGTCCTCGAGTCCCTGCTGCAGGTGCACCACGAGGGGTCCCAGTCGGCCGGACCCGGCATCGAGCGTCTCGACCTCGGCGAGCGCCTCGGCGACCGGGCGGAACCCGCTCAGTGCCTCGAACCGGTCACTCAGCGCGACGACGAGCTCGGGCTTCGGGAACGGGTCCTTGTAGTTGCGGGCGGGGTCGTCGATCGGGACACCGGCCGCTTCCTCGCGGTCGAAGCCCTCGCGCGCCTGCTCGGGCGTGGGGTGCGCCTGCAGCGAGAGCGGTGCGGCGGCGGCCAGGACCTTGAGCAGGAAGGGCAGTCCGGTGCGGTCGTCGCCGAGGGCCGTCTGCGGCTCGGCGGCGATCCAGTCGAGCACCGTGTCCGCGCCGCCGACCATCGCGGGGTTGACCACGACGCTCGGGCTGCCGGGGTGGGCGCCGAGCCAGAGTTCGGCCTGCGGGACGCCGGTGACGGTCCGTCCGAGGAGTTCGGGGATCGCGGAGACGGACCCCCAGGCGTAGTCGCGCGGGGTGTTCGTGATGCCGAGGAACATGGGTCGAGCGTATCCGGCGGCGGTGGACGGGAGCGGCGCACCACGTGCACGATCCGCGATACATAGACTCTCCGCGATGTCCGAGCCGATCCGCCCCGTGTCCGACCACGCCGACCGGACCCGGTGGGACATCCAGGGACTGCGGGCGTTCGCGGTCCTCGCCGTCGTCATCTACCACCTGTGGCCGAACCGGGTGCCGGGCGGGTTCGTCGGCGTCGACGTCTTCTTCGTCGTCTCCGGGTACCTCATCACCGGACACCTGCTGCGGGAGCAGGTCCGCTCGGGACGGATCGCGCTGGCGGCGTTCTGGGCCCGCCGGGCGAAGCGCCTGCTGCCCGGCGCCGCGCTGACGTTGCTCGCCACCGGGACGGCCGTGCTCGTCCTCGTGCCGAGCACCCTGTGGGGACAGTACGGGCGTGAGCTCATCGCGTCGACGGTGTACCTGCAGAACTGGCAACTCGCCTCGGACGCGGTGGACTACCTGGCCTCGGACAACGACCCGTCGCCGTTCCAGCACTTCTGGTCGCTGTCCGTGGAAGAGCAGTTCTACATCGCGTTGCCGGTGCTGCTGGTCGTGCTGGCCGCGGTCCGCCGCCACGCGCGCAGTGGGTCACGCTCCGCGTCCCCGGTCCACACCGCCCGACTGCTGCTCGGCACCGTCGTGGTGCTCTCGCTCGTCTGGTGCGTGGTCGAGACCCGCACCGCGCCGGGCATCGCGTACTTCTCCACCGCCACCCGGGCGTGGGAGTTCGCCCTCGGTGGGCTGGCGGCCACGCTGCGTACCGTCCCCCGCGCGGCGACGCCACGGGGGAACGGAGCCGACCGGCTGCGCAGCGGCGGTGCCTGGCTCGGCGTCGTCATGCTCGTCACGGCCCTGTGGACGATCTCCCCGACGACGCCCTACCCCGGCACCGCCGCCCTGCTGCCCGTGGTCGGCGCGGGCCTCGTGGTCCTCCTCGGCGGGTCGTCGGGCCTGACCGTGCTCGGTCGGTGGGCGCCGGTCGCGGCACTGGGCCGGATCTCGTACGCCGTGTACCTCTGGCACTGGCCGGCCGTCGTCCTGCTGCCGATCGTCACCGGGCACCCGCTCGGCACCCGGAGCAAGGTCGTGATCCTCGTCGGCAGCATCGCCCTCGCGGCGCTCACGACACGCTTCGTCGAGGAACCCCTGCGGTTCTCGGCCCGCGTGTCGGCACTGCGGCCACGTCGCGTGGCACTCTGGGGCATCGCCAGCACCCTCCTCGTGGTCGCCCTCGGGGCCTCCACACTCGGCGCGCTCGAGGTGCAGCAGACGCAGGCGGCGGCCTACCAGCGGTCGCTCGAGACCGGCGACGTCCCCTGCTTCGGCGCCGCCGCCGGTGTCGGCACAGCGGACCCGTGCAGCGACGCGCGTCTGGCTGACGTCCGCGTCCCGGCGCCGGCCGCCGCGGGCACCGACGACGCCAACCGCCCCGCGTGCTGGTCGAACACCACGCCCGACCTCGCCGTCTGCCGCCTCGGACCGGCGACCGGCTACACGAAGCACATCGCGGCGATCGGCGACTCGCACAACAACGCGCTGATCAGTGCCTACGCGGCGATCGCGCGCGAACGGAACTGGCGGATCGACGTCGCCGGGCACATCGGCTGCTACCTGACGACGGCCGAGCAGCAGGCACCGTCCGACGCCTACACGGCCAGCTGCAACGGGTGGAAGCAGGCGGCGCTCGCCTGGGTGCGGGACCACCCGGACCTCGACGCCCTCGTCGTCACGCACGCGGCGACGAAGAGCCCCGTGATCGTGCCGGCCGGCTCGACGAACGACGCCACCGTGGTCGACGGCCTGGTCGGTGCATGGCGGAACGCCACGGACGCCGGCGTGCCGGTGATCGCGATCCGCGACAACCCGGTCGCGGGCAACGACACCCTGGACTGCCTCGGTCGGATGACCGGCCCCACGACCGACGTCTGCGACTCACCCCGGGCCGCCGCGCTCGCCGCGTTCGACGGCTCCGCCGAAGCCGTGGCGCGGCTCGGCCACCGAGCCGCGCTCGTGGACCTGACCGACCGGTACTGCACCGCCACGACCTGCCCGGCCGTGGTCGGCGGCGTCGTCGTGCACCGTGACCCGACGCACCTCACCGCCACGTTCGCGCGGACCCTGGCCCCGTCCCTCGGCAGCGCGCTCGCCGACGCACTCCGGACGCTCGGGCGGTGAGCGGCACTAACCTGTCCTCCGTGACGAACACCTGGCCACTGGCGCGCGGCTCCGTGCCCGAACGAGAGGCCTTCGCCCTCGCCGCCACGGTCCTGCTGACGCTGTCCGCCGGCGACGCCGTCCCGAACACGATCACGTGGTGGGGTGCCGCGGCGGTCTGGGCGCTCGAGGGCGCCTGGGGCGTCAGCGTCGTGGTCCGTGCCCGTCCACCGCTGTCCCGCACACCCCGGGCGCTCTGGCTCTTTCTCGCCTGGTGCCTGGTCTCGGTGCTCTGGTCGCACTGGCGGCCGGCGACGCTGGCGAGCACCGTGGCCCAGGTGCTGTGCGCCCTGGTCGCCTTCGCGATCGCCTCGACCCTGACCTGGCGTCGGATCCTCGACGCGATGAGCCTGGCGTTCCGGTGGGTCCTCGGGCTGTCCCTGCTCTTCGAGGCCGTCGTCGCCGTCGTCGTCCGGCATCCGATCGCACCGATCTGGACGGACTACGGCGACCGGGACGTCCCGGACGCGTTCTACTTCTCGCGCGCCGAGCTCTTCACCGGCGGACGGATCCAGGGGCTGCCGGGCAACGCGAACCTCCTGGCGATGGTGGCCCTGCTCGCCGCGATCGTCGTCGCCGTCCAGCTCGCCGAGGGCCGGATGCGCCGGATGCGGGCGATCGGCTGGCTCGTCGTCGCCGTGCTGGTGACCGCTCTGACCCGTTCGAGCACGGTGCTCGTGGCTGCCCTGGTCGTGCTGGTGGTCCTGGCCCTCGCGCTGTGGATGCGCCGGGTCCCGACCGAACGCCGCGCGCCCCGGTACGGGGCGATCGCGCTCGGCCTGGTGGTCGTGGTGGTGGGAATCGTCCTCGCGAAGGACACGCTGGTCGCCGTGTTGGGGCGGTCCTCGGACCTGACGGGTCGCGGGACGATCTGGACGGCCGTGTGGGGGCTCATCGAGCGGCACCCGGTACTCGGCTTCGGCTGGATCGGCTACTGGTGGCCGGACATCCCGCTGCTGGCACAGCTCGCACCCCGCAATGGCGTGACCTACCTGCAGGCGCACGACGCCGCGCTCGACGTCTGGATGCAGACCGGCATCGTCGGCCTCGTCCTCTTCGCTGTCTACGTCGTGACGACGCTCAGCCGCTCCTGGGCGGGTGCCACCCGCGCGGGCTTCGGCCCCGACCTCGCCCCGCGTCCCTTCGACGCGGTCGGGCTGTTCCCGCTGCTCGTCGTCGTGGCACTCCTGGTGCAGGCGATCGCCGAGTCGCGGCTGCTCTACCAGGGGAACTGGGTGCTCTTCGCACTGCTCGCGATCAAGTCGCGGATCGTCCTGGTCACCGAGGAACCCCCGTCGGTCGGCGACGGTCCACGGACCCCGATCGCGAAGCGCGCGTTCCGGTGGGCGGCGAACCCCTGACGAGCTGAGGCCTCCGGGCGTCAGCCGTCGCGGAGGACGAGCGTGCACGGGACCGCGGCGCCCCACGGCTGGGTGCGGATGTCGAGGACGGCCGTCGGGTCCGCCCGGCAGGTCGCGACCGCGTCCCGGAACTGCGGCTGCCACTCCGGGCCGGTGCTCCGCTGGGCGCTCCCGGGGGCGTTCACCACCCACGTCGTCACCAGGACCGCGACCACGCACCAGCCGACGGCCGCCCCGACGAGGTGGGCCGCGCCTCCTGGCCGGGAGGCCCGCACCGCCACCCGACGACCGCTCCCGCCGGGCGTGACCACCCGGTCGACGAGGACCGCGGCGGCGACCACGACCGCGGCCGTGAGGAGCATCCCGGCTGCGGCCGCGTACCGGGAGGGCGTCGCGGTGAGGAGTGCCGCCGGGGCGACCTGCGACCACCGGCCGTCGGCGGACCGGTTCGCGAGGAGGGCCGCCGTCCAGACCACGGCGGCGCCGAGGGCGAGCGCGAGGGCGACGACCGCGGCGCGTCCGCGGCCGGTGCGCAACGCGACGCCGCAGCCGAGGAGGACGACGACGAAGACCAGCACGGACGGCACGGCGAGCACCCACCAGCCGTGGTCGACGACGGCCCCCGCCACGGCTCCCAGGTCGGCGTCCCAGAGGCCACCGACCGTCTGCAACAGCCACCCGGCGACGACGTCGGACGCGGCCGGGTGCCCGGGGGCGGAGGCGCGGGGGGTCGTGAAGGCGGTGACGACCTGCGCGGTCGCGGTCGCGACGGCCGCGACCGTCACGGGCAGCGCCAGGAGGCGACCGCCGCGGGCGGCCGGCACGGGTGCCGGTGCCGGTGCCGACACCGGTGCCGGCAGCCAGGCGAGCACGAGCAGCGGGAGGAACAGGACCGCCTGCGCCTCGGTCGCGAGCACCAGGACCGTGACGACGCCGAGGGCTCCGGCCCCCCACCACGTCCGGCTCCGGTGGGCCAGTACCCACGGTGCGAGGAACAGCGCGAAGGTGTGCAGGTTCGCCGCGTTGCCGGAGACCTCCCACGGCGCCGTCGGCAGGGCCACCGGGACCACGGCGAGCACGAGCCGGAGCGGCCACGACGGCACGACGTCCCGCGCCAGGACGAACACCGCCGCGCACACCGCACCGGCCAGCAGGCAGGACGTCGCCGAGACGACGAGGGCGTAGTCGGCGACCGGGAACAGCAGCGCGAGGTCCACGACGAGCCGCGGCACGAGGTGCAGGTAGCCCGCGTAGGGGTGGAACAGGCTCGCCACCGGCCCGAGGGCCAGGTGCTCACGGAGGAACAGCCCGCCGTCCTCGGCCCACACGGTGCCGCGGGCGACCGGACCGAGGCGGACCCACGCGCTCACGGCGGCGAGCACGCCCACGAGCACCACGGCCGACACCGCGGCGAGTGCCGCCCTCCAGCCCCGCACCGCGTGTCCCATCGGCCTCGACGGTAGTGCGGAGACCGACGATCCGCGATATCGACGCTCCGGGATGGCGTCGGACGCCCCCAGCGGGGTGCGTCATCATGGACGGATGACGGATGCCCGGACGACGCGACTCGTGCTCGCGCGCCGGTACCTGTCCGCCTGGATCGGGTTCTCGGCCGGCGGACGGTTCAGCCAGGCGCTCGCGACCGCGATCGTCCTCTTCGCCTTCGGCGAGCCGACCGTGCGGGTGCTCGTGGGGACCGCCGGCACCTGGGCCGTCCTCGTCACGCTCGTCGTCCTGGCCGGCCTCAGCCTGCTCGGGCAGCGCTACCGGATCGAGTGGCACGGCGTCCTGCCGCTGTCACTGCTCGCGTTCGTCGGGTACTGCGGGCTCAGCGTGCTCTGGAGCGAGTACTCCTGGGTCGCGCTCCGCGGGTTCGCCGAGACGCTCGGCTTCGTCGGGCTCGGGCTCTACCTGGCGCTCGGCCGCGATCTCGTGCAGGTCATCCGGGCGTGCGGTGACGCCTTCCGGATCCTGCTCGTCGTCGCGCTCGCGCTGGAGGTCCTCTCCGGCCTGGTCCTCGACGTCCCGTTCCCCGCGTTCGGGATCCACGGCGACATCGCGTACGGCGGCCCGATCCAGGGCATCGGCGGGACGCGCAACGTGATGGGCTTCATCGCCGCCACGGCACTCGTCACCTTCGTGGTCGAGTACCTCACGCGCTCCGTCCCGCACTGGCGCGCCATCGGCTCCACCGCCCTCGCGGTCATCACGCTCATGCTCGTGCAGTCACCGATCACCGGGCTCGCGATGATCGCGCTCACGGTCGCCGCGCTGGCGATGTGGTCGCTCCGGCATGCGAGGCCGGCGTCCCGCCCGGTCGTCAACACGGTCCTCGGGGTGTTCGTGCTCGCGATCGGCACCGTCCTGGTGGTCGCACGGAACCGGGTCCTGCCCGAGATCGGGGCCGCCGGCGGCACCTCGACGCGGCTGGCGCTCTGGTCACAGATCCGCGACTTCATCGAGCAGCACCCGGTGCAGGGCTGGGGCTGGGTCGGGTCCTGGCCGAGCGAACCCGTCGTCCCGTACGTCACCTTCGTCGACCCGTCCGGCGTCCGCTTCACCTCGGGTCTCGACGTCGTCGTCGACGCCTGGCTGCAGGTCGGGCTGGCCGGCATGCTGCTGCTGGTGGCCGCGGCGCTGCTCGCGTTCGCCCGCTCCTGGGTCACCGCGACGACCTACCCCGGCGTGGCCTACGTCTGGCCGGCCGCCGTGCTCGTGCTGCTCGGCGTCACGAGCGTGGCCGAGAGCACGCTCCTGCACGGCGCCGGTCTGATGGTGTTCGTGACCGTGCTCGTCGTCTCGGCACGCCGTCGGTCCTGGCGTCGTCGGCTCCTGCACGCCTGAACCGCGCAACGGGCGGACCGGGACTGCGGACCGCGGGCCGCCGGACCGCGGGGCGGCCGAGCAGCGCGCCAGGTCCCCGTCAGGCGCGTCGCGCCCGCGGGCGGAACCGGCGCTGGAGGCCCCACTGGGTGGTGCGGAGCATCGCCTCGACGACGATGGCCTGGCTCATCTTCGACACCCCGTGGACACGGTCGCGGAACCGGATCGGGACCTCGACGATCGCGCCGCCGAGGTCGTGCACGCGCAGCGTCATGTCGACCTGGAAGCAGTAGCCCTTCGAGTCGATCTCGTCGAGTGCCATCCGGGCGATCACGTCCGCGCGGTACACACGGAAGCCGGCGGTGATGTCGTGCACGTCGAGCCGGAGCATGATCCGGGCGTAGGCGTTCCCGCCGCGGCTCAGCAGCTCGCGGTGCTTCGGCCAGTCGACCACCGACCCGCCGGTCGTCCAGCGGGACCCGATCGCCAACATGACGTCGTCGGCCGGGTCCGCGTCGGCGACCGCCGTGATGAGCGCGGGCAGGCGGTCCGCGGGGTGGGACCCGTCGGCGTCCATCTCGACCAGCAGCTCGTACCCGCGCTCGAGTCCCCACCGGAACCCGGCGACGTAGGCCGTCCCGAGGCCGAGCTTGCCCGACCGTCGGAGCAGGTACACCCGGTCGTCGTCGGCCGCGCGGCTCGCCACGAGGTCACCGGTGCCGTCCGGGCTGCCGTCGTCCACGACGAGCACGTGCGCCTCGGGGACGACACCGAGCACCCGGTCGAGGATGTCGGCGACGTTCTCGGCCTCGTTGTACGTGGGGACGATGACGAGGGTGCGCGGGATCTGGAGGTCAGCCATGGTTCTCTCTGCGGTGTCGTACGGGCACGGGCGCGTCGGCGTCCCCTGCCGGGAAGGCGTCGCTCCGGATGGTCGAGCAGTCGGGGGTCACGTCACCAGCGTCGCGCCCTCGTCCTGGAGCACGTCGCACACGGCGGCCGACAGCCGGACCAGGGCCACCCCGGCCGCGATCGCACCGGCCAGGACCGGCAGCGCAGCGCCGGGATGGTCCGTGCGACGGTCGTGGGAGCGCACCTCGGGCGGCCGTCGGTGCGGTCACCGTCACGGGCTCGCCGGTTCGGCCAGCGGCGACGGGGATCATCCGGACATGATGCCGGACGCGTACCCGGGTGAGCGAATCCGCAGGGTACCGCGTGTCGGCGGGACTCAGGACCACAGAGCGGTCGTCCACCGCTGCGTGGTGCCGTCTCCGGTGACCGGCCGGGAGGCCGTGGCCGGCCCCGTCCCGGAGGTCGCGTCCGTCGGCTCGACGTCCTCGACGCTCCGGGAGCGGCCGTGGACCCCGTGCCGGTCCGCGTCCCCCTGGACGTCAGGTCCGTCGAGCGTGGTGCGTGCCTCCGGCGACCGGAGTGCCGCGAGCGTCACGGCCACGGCCACGGCCAGCAGGAAGAGTGCGACCACCGCGACCAGCCCGAACCCGACGGGGCCGAGCGGGGTCTGGCCGGCCAACAGCCGGAGCCCGAGCGTCGTCACCTTGAGGTGGAAGCCCTCGTAGTAGCCACGGTAGGCGACCGACCAGCCGTAGACCGTCATGAGCGCGGCCACCACGACGACGGTCCGACCGAGTCGGCGGCGGTCGTCCTCGTCCCGGACGAAACGGCGCCAGGCGATCGCGCTGAGCACCGCGAGGACGCCGACGAGGACGAAGTAGTAACGGCCCTGGATGCCGCCGATCGTCGTCGTCCGGAGGTAGGTCGACCAGTTGTTCTGCAGCCCGGCGGCGAGCGTGAAGAGCGGCAGGAGGGCGAGCAGCCAGGCCGTCCGGCGGGCGCCGCTCCGGAAGCCCCAGACCAGCACCACCCCGATCGCGACGACGCTGAGGGCTGCGATGACGATCGGGCTGGAGGGGTACTGCAACAGGCCGTACTGCCCCCAGAACGAGTTCGTCACCCGGTTCCACTCGGTGTTCACGAAACCACCGACGTCGGGGCCCTCCCCCGGGGCGAACTGCTCGGTGCGGATGGACTGCGGCAGGCCGGCGGGCTGCAGGGTGTGGAAGACCAACACGTTGCGCACCCACCACCACGAGGTGGCCAGCACCGGCACGACGAGCACGACGGCTCCGCGGAGCCACCGGCTGCGCCCCTGCCCGGCGATGACGACCGCCACCACGGCGAACGGCACGAGGGGCAGCGCCGTCGCCTTGAACGACACGGCTGCGGAGGCTGCGACCGCGAGCGCCACGAGGGTGACCCAGCCGCGGTCCCCCGTCACGATCCGGCAGACCAACCAGACGACCACCGCGCCGAGGATGATCACCGGGGTGTCGTTCGTGGCTGACGTCCCGATGAACCCGACCTGCGGGATGAGGAACAGCGACGCCGCGGCGACGAGTGCCGTGCGGGGTGACCGGGTCACGCGCCGGACGGCAGCCCAGACGACCAGCGGCAGGGTGCCGAGGACGGCGACGTTCATGAGCCGCATCGCGTAGAGGTCGAGGTCCCAGCGGAGGTGCATGTACCCGATGAGGTGCAGCACACCGGCGGCCATGGCGTACCAGGTCGGCGGGTGCTGGGTCATCTGGTTCGTCGCGCCGTTGCCCGGCGCCGAGGCCAGGAGCGCCTCGAGCGTCGGCCGGTCGACCTGCAGGAAGCCGAGCCCCTCGGCCTGGCCGGCGCGGGTGGCGGAGAGCAGCTTCAGGTGCGTCGGGTCGGGCCACCCCTGACCCATCGCGAGCTGCACGGCGGCGTCCCAGTGCGCGATCTCGTCCGGCGACCCGAACAGCGGCTGGAGGGACGCCCAGAGCACCAGGACCGCGACGAACGCCAGGACGATCGCGGTGATGGACAGTCGTTCACGTCGGGACGACCGCACAGCGGTCCCAGGTTCGGTAGGCATCCCCGCCACTGTAGGAGATCCGCAGCTACTGCACCGTCACCGACTTGCACCCGAGTGCCGTGTCGGACGCACCGCCGGGGTCGACCGCGGTGACGCAGACCTGCGAGACGCCCGTCGGTGCTGCGACCTTCGCGACGTACCCCGCCTTCGCACCGGCTGCCGGGTAAACCTTCTGGACGTCAGGACGCGCGGCGCCCGTCTTCGCAGCGGTGGTGGCCTTGCCGACGGTGACCCGGAGCGCGATCGGAGCGGCACCGGTGTCGGGGTCGTACGCCCAGCCGTTCACCGTCACGGCGCCCGCGCCGGGGGTGACGGAGTCGAGACGCCCGACCGGCGGGCTGGCGACCTGCACGGTCCGGCAGCCGAGCGTCGTGTTGGCTGAGCCGGCACCGGTGTTGATCGCGTAGACGCAGACCTGGTGCGGTCCCGGCTTCGCCGCGACGGTCGCCTGGTAGCCGTGGGCTGCGCCGAACGCCGGGTAGGCCGCGCCGATGTCCGAGCGCGCGACGTCCGCGGGGAAGCGCTTGCCGACGCCGTCGACGTAGACGTCGACGTTGATCGGCTTCGCGGTGTCGCCGTCGATCGCCCATCCGCGGACCGAGACGCCTCCGGACACGGGGGCGACCTGGTCCACGCGGCCGTCCGGCGCCGAGGCGACCGCCCGGACCGTCGTGCAGGTGCCGAGCTGGGCGTCGTGCCCGGCGCCGACGTTCACCGCGGTGACGCAGACCTTCGCGTTGCCGCTGACGGCGGGGACCGTCGCCTCGTACCCGTGCACCGCTCCGGCCGCCGGGTAGGCCTTGCTGACGTCGGCACGCGTGCGGTTCGCCGGGATCGTCGTCACCTTGCCGCCGACCGAGACCTTGACGGTGAGCGCGGTCTTCGGCTGGTTCGGGTCGTAGGTCCACCCGCGGACCGCGACGCCGCCGACGACGGTCGTGACGGAGTCGACCCGACCGTCCGGCGAGGCCTTGGTGACGGTGACCGACTTGCAGCCGAGGCTCTGGTTCTTCGTCCCGTCGACGCTGATCGCGGAGGCGCAGACCTGGTGCTTGCCCGGGGTGGCCGCGATCGTCAGGTCGTACCCGTGGGAGTTGCCGGACCCCGGGTAGGCCTTGCCCACGTCGGGTCGGCTGGCGTTCGCGGTGTAGCCCGCTCCGGAGGAGTCGACGAAGACGTGCACGCGGGTGGCGGCGGTCGTCGTCGGGTCGATGGCCCAGCCGCGCACGGCGACGGCGTCACCGGCGTCCTGGACCGAGTCGAGTCGGCCGATCGGCTTCGCGGACGCGGTCGGGGAACCGAACCAGTCCGTGTACATCCGCCAGAAGTTGCGGTTGCCGTAGGCCGAGCACGAGTCGCCGGTGCCGTAGAGGTTGTTCAGGGCCGCCGTGTTCGGGGTGTACGGCGTGTAGTAGTACAGCGCGGCGGTCGCCTTGTTCTGGACTGACACCGACTTGGTGCCGCAGGACGTGGGGACGTTGTACTGGATCTGCCGCACGCCGCCCGGGTTGAACCAGGTGAAGTAGTTGCTGGTGCCCGCGGGGTTGCCGTAGCGCTTCCACTGCCAGGCGGACCAGTAGACCTGGTTGCCGACGCCGGCGTAGGCCGGGTCACAGTGGCCGCCGACGTTGTCGGGGCAGGCGTAGCCCATCGCTCGCTCGAGCCGGGCGGCAGAGGGGTTCCGCGCGGTGGCACCGCTGACCAGGGTCTGCTCCTTCTGGAGCGTCACGAGGATGACCTTCGGGCTGATCGAGCAGGCTGCGGCCACGCGGGAGATCATCACCGCGGCCGTCAGGTTCGACCCCCCGGTGACGGCGCGGCACATCGGGTCGCTGCCACGGGAGTTCATGCTGAACTTCCCGTTGCTGAGGCAGGAGCTCGACGCACAGGTGCCGACCTGGGCGCTGAGGAACGACTGGATCTGCGCGGCGGTCATCGCTCCGCCGTCGTAGAAGTTGGCGTCCGAGATGATGTTGCCCGCCGAGAACGACGAGCCCGTCACCGCGGACGCGGGCTCCTGCGAGGCGTTGGGACCGGACAGCTGGAAACCGACCAGCACACTCGCGACCGCGAGCACGCTCGCGATGATGGCGACGACCTTCTTCACGTCGTTGGGCCTTCCGTTGGCGTCGACGGGGTTCTGTGGCGTGCGCGATGCGCTCTGCGCAATCGGTCGACCCCTGACGAACGACCGGTGCACACGGGTCACATCAGGCTACCTGGATCACAGTGATCACACAGCCCCCAGTCCGTCCCCCCGAACGGGAGGCCCGGCGCGCCACCGCCCCGCCCGCCGTGCACCTCGGTCCCGCCCTCCCACGGACGCCTGAGCGTCGCTTCAGCCGGGTGCTTCAGCCGATCGGCTCGAGCGCCGCCTCGACCCGCCGCCGGACCGCCGCGCCGACACCGTCACGACGCCGGGCGTGACGAGCGTGGCGGAGGACGGCAGGGGCCTCCCGGCAGAGGCGCCACCACGCGGCTGGTGTGAGCTGTGCCGAGCCCGGACGAAGCACGTCGCGGACCAGGCGCCCCACCGTCCGGAGGACGACCCGCAGGGCGAACCCGGCCGAGGCGTTCCGCAGGACCACGGCCAGACGGTTCCGCATGCTCTGCGACCGGACGAGTGGAGAGTCGCTCCCCGAGCTGGCGGCGTGGCGGTGCACGACGACCGCATCGGGGGCGTGCCGGACCTCGTACCCGGCGAGCCGGAGGCGCCACGCGACGTCGAGGTCCTCGTAGTACATGAAGAGGGTCGGGTCGAACCCGCCGACCTCCTCGAGCGGGCCGCGACGGAGGAACGCCGCTCCGCCGGAGAAGCCGAAGAGCGGCGCGGACTCCGGCCCGTCGTCCAGCGGCCGGAGCCAGTCGCGGTCGCGTCCGTTGCCGGACCGGTCGAGCACCACACCGGTGCCGTTGACGAGGGTCTGCCCCACTTCTGCACGCCGCCAGCGTCGGCCGTCCGGCGCGACCAGGTCGTCGGCAGACCGCCGGTCACCGGCTGCGACGGGGGCGAACCGGCCCTCGAGGACGACCGTCGCGGCGACGGCCGCGACCCGCGGTCCACCCGCGGCGAGGACCGCCAGGCCACGGTCGAGGAACCCGTGGTCGGCGACCGCGTCGTTGTTCAGCAACACGACGACGTCACCCGAGGACGCCGCGATCCCCCGGACCACACCCCCGGCGAACCCTGCGTTGGTCGGGTCGGGGACGACGACGACCGCTGGGTGGTCGGCGCGGTAGGCGGCCACCGTGGCGTCGTCCGCCTCATTGACGACGAGCACCACCTCGACCGAGGCGTCGACCCGCTGGGACAACACGGAGGCGATCGCGCGGCGGGTGAGCTCGGGCTGGTGCCAGTCGATGATGACCACGGAGACGTTCACCGCGTCAGTCTCCCAGGTCACAGGTGTCCGGAGACCGCGTCGGTATAGTCGTACCCGCCTTCCGCAGGCACCCTCGCCAGCTGACGTATGGAGTCGTTCCGTGTCCACCTCCGCGCCCCGCGTGTCCGTCGTCGTCATCAACTTCCGGGGGACGGACGACACTCTCGAGTGCATCGCCCGCCTGAGCGAGGTCGACTGGCCGGCCGACCGCCTCGAGATCGTCGTCGTCGAGAACGGGTCCGGCGACGACAGCGAACAGCGGCTCCGGGCCGCGCTCGGTGCGCAGCAGAACGTGAAGATCATCGTGTCCGCCGAGAACCTCGGCTTCACGGGCGGCAGCAACCTCGGTGCGCGCGAGGCGAGCGGTGACGTCGTCGCCTTCCTCAACAACGACGCCAAGCCCGACGTCAACTGGGTCAAGGAGGGCATCGCCGGGTTCGCCCCGAGCCCCCGTGTCGCCGCCGTCGCCAGCAAGGTCCTCGACTGGGAGGGCAAGACCATCGACTTCGTCGAGTCCGGCCTCAGCTGGTTCGGCATGGGCTACAAGAACCACATCGCCGAGCTCGACGACGGCCGGTTCGACGAGCCGCAGGACCTGCTGTTCGGCACCGGCTCGGCGCTCTTCGTCCGCCGCGACGTCTTCCTCGAGGTCGGCGGGTTCGACGAGGGCCTGTTCATGTTCTACGACGACGTCGACCTGGGATGGCGCCTCAACCTGCTCGGTTACCGGGTCCGATTCGCGCCGCGCTCGGTGGTCTACCACAAGCACCACGGCTCGATGAAGTCGTTCGGCGACCACCGCGAGATGTACCTGCTCGAGCGGAACGCCCTGCACCTGCTGTACAAGAACCTCTCCGACGAGAACCTCGGCGTCTTCCTGCCCGCTGCCCTCGCGCTGCTCGCCCGCCGCGCCGTCGCGAAGAGCGGTCGCGACTCCGAGGAGTTCGACATCCGCCGCTTCACCGGCGCCCCGGACGAGTTCGACCCGACGACGCCGATGTCGAAGGAGGCGGTGGCCGGGCTGTACGCGCTCGACCAGTTCGTCTCGGACCTCCCCCGACTGTCGGAGGAGCGTCGCCGCATCCAGGGCCAGCGCGTGAAGACCGACAAAGAGGTCTTCCGCCTGTTCGGTGACGCCTTCAAGCCGCTGTTCGAGGACGGCTACTTCCTCGAGGGCTACCAGGCCATCATCGAGGCCTTCGACGTCGAGCAGCCGATGCACCGCACCCGCGTGCTCGTCATCACCGGTGACGCCCTCGGCGAGAAGATGGCCGGACCGGGCATGCGGGCGTGGAAGATCGCCGAGGCGCTCAGCGAGCACAACGACGTCCGACTCGTGACCTGGAACGTCGCGAACCGGAAGACCGACCGCTTCGAGGTGTCCCGCGTCCCGCTCCAGCACGAGCGCGCCATGCGGGAGCACGAGGAGTGGGCCGACGTCATCTTCTTCCAGGGCTACGCGCTGCACCACTTCCAGACCCTGCAGAACTCGAACAAGATCATGGTCGTCGACCTCTACGACCCGATGCACCTCGAGCAGCTCGAGCAGGCCCGCGACAACGGTGACGTCGGCTGGCGGAACCAGGTGACCTCGACCACCGAGGTGATCAACCGGCAGCTCGAACGCGGCGACTTCTTCCTGTGCGCCTCCGAGCGGCAGCGGCTGTTCTGGCTCGGACAGCTCGCCGCGGTCGGCCGCATCAACCCCGACAACTACCTGGCAGACGACAACCTGCGGAAGCTCATCGCCATCGCACCGTTCGGCATGGACTCCACCCCGCCGGTGCACGAGCGCAAGGCGATCCGCGGGGTGACCCCCGGCATCGGTGAGGACGACAAGGTCGTCATCTGGGGCGGTGGCATCTACAACTGGTTCGACACCCCGTCGCTGGTCCGCGCGATCGCCAAGGTCGCCGAGACGCACGACGACATCCGGCTGTTCTTCCTCGGCGTCGCACACCCGAACCCGGACGTGCCGGAGATGGCGATCGTGTCCGAGACCCGTCGCCTCAGCGACCAGCTCGGGCTCACCGGCAAGCACGTGTTCTTCAACGAGCAGTGGGTCGCCCTCGACGACCGCCAGAACTACCTGCTCGAAGCCGACGCAGGCGTCAGCACGCACTTCGCGCACATCGAGACGACGTTCTCGTTCCGCACCCGCATCCTCGACTACATGTGGGCGAACCTGCCGATCGTCACCACCGACGGCGACAGCTTCGGTGACCTGGTGGCCGCCGAGGGCATGGGCGTCGCGGTCGAGGAGCGCGACGTCGACGGACTCGCCGCCGCCCTCGAGTCGATGCTGTACGACCCCGAGGCCGCGCAGGCCGCCCGCGACGCGGTGACCCGCGTCCGCTCCGACTTCACGTGGGAGCAGGCCCTCTCCCCCCTCATCGAGTTCTGCAAGGACCCGCACGTCGCCGCCGACCGCGCGCACGAAGCGGCGGTCCCGGCCGGGTCGCTCGCCGCGGCCGGACGCCCCCGTGTGCAGCTGAGCCCGGCGCGGCAGCGCGAGCTCCAGTTCCACCAGATCGCGAACAGCCGTCACGGCATCTCCCGGGACGTGCGCCTGGCCACCTGGTACCTCCGCGAGAACGGCGTCTCGGGGCTCCGGGACAAGGTCCAGAACCGTGTGCGCATCATGCGGGAGAGCAAGAACGGACGCTGACGTCCGGCGGCCGCTCCCGGTCGCCGATGTACAGTTGTCCGTCGCCCGCGTCGAATGTGAGGAAACACCTTGAGCAACATCGTCACCGAGCGGTTCGATCGGCTCCGCCAGGAGCGGATGATCCCGGCCGGTCGGCCGGCCACCGCCGTCATCGGGTCGATCCGCGAGGTCTTCGCCCACCGGCAGCTGCTCGACCTGTTGATCCGCCGTGACCTGAAGTCCCGCTACAAGGACAGTGCGCTCGGGTTCGCGTGGACGCTGATCCGTCCGCTCGTGCAGCTCGCGATCTACTACTTCGTGCTCGGCAAGATCCTCGGCGCGTCCCGCAACATCCCCGAGTTCGCCGTCTACGTCTTCGCCGGGCTGACCCTCTACGGGCTGTTCAGCGAGATCGTGGCCGCGGGCACGGCGTCGATCGTCTCGAACGGCGGGCTGATCAAGAAGATCTACCTGCCGCGCGAGATCTACCCGCTGGCGAGCGTCGGGGCGGCGCTGTTCAACTTCGGCGTGCAGCTGGTCGTGCTCCTCGTCGCGACGCTCCTGCAGAGCGGGCTCGCCTGGATCCGGCCCGACCTGCTCTACTTCTTCCCGTCGACGCTGGTGATCCTGATCTGGGCGACGGCCCTGGCACTGCTCCTCGCCGCCGCCAACGTGTACCTCCGCGACATGCAGTACCTCGTCGAGGTCCTGGTGCTGCTGCTGATGTGGGCCTCGCCCATCGTCTACAGCTGGCAGCAGGTCGCGAACGCGGCGCCGCAGTGGCTGCTCACGCTCTACACCGCCAACCCGATCACCCTCGCCGTCCTCGGGTTCCACCGGGCCTTCTGGACCGCCGGACCGGACTCGGAGTACCCCTCGCACCTGCTCCTCCGCCTGGTCATCGCCGGCGTCGTCGGCCTCATCGCGCTGGTGCTGTGCCAGCGGGTGTTCGCCAAGCTGCAGGGCAACTTCGCCCAGGAGATCTGACCCGATGACCCTCGACAACGCCACGCAGGAGACCCGCTCCCCGTTCTCGGACGCCCCCGCGGTCGTCACCGTGAAGAACGTCTCGAAGCGCTTCACGATCCGCAAGGACAACTCGCTCAAGGAGCGCGTCGTCACCCTGGGCCGCGCCGGACGTCGGCACAGCGAGGACTTCTGGGCGCTCAAGGACATCAGCCTCGACATCCCCGCCGGTACGACGATCGGTCTGCTCGGCCCGAACGGCTCCGGCAAGTCGACGCTGCTGAAGACCATCGGCGGCATCCTCGAACCCACCACCGGGTCCGTCGAGCGTCGCGGTCGCCTGGCCGCGCTCATCGAGCTCGGCGCCGGCTTCCACCCCGACCTGACCGGTCGCGAGAACGTGTACCTCAACGCCGCGATCCTGGGCCAGACGCAGGAGGAGACCGAAGCCCGCTTCGCCGACATCCTGCAGTTCTCCGGCATCGGCGACTTCATCGACACGCAGGTGAAGTTCTACTCATCCGGCATGTACGTGCGACTCGCCTTCGCGGTCGCGATCAACACCGACCCGGACGTCCTGCTCGTCGACGAGGTCCTGGCCGTCGGTGACGAGCAGTTCCAGAAGAAGTGCCTCGACAAGATCCGCGAGTTCCAGGAGCAGGGCCGCACGATCATCCTCGTGTCGCACTCCCTCGGCCAGGTCCAGGAACTCTGCGACTCCGCCGTCGTGCTGCACCACGGCGAGGTCAAGTTCCAGGGATCGGCCCGCCTGGCCGTGAAGAACTTCCGCGAGATCCTCGAGGGACGCCGCGTCGCCGAGGCCGAGGCCGCGAACCCGGAAGAGGACGCGAACCCCGGCAAGGTCGAGCACGTCGAGCTCGAGATCCCCGGTCGCGCCCCCGGCGCCGAGCACCGCCACGGTGACGACCTCGTCATCCGCGCGACGTTCTCGCACGCCGACGTCCTGCCCGAGTGGCGGGCCGGCATCAAGATCGAGAACCACCTCGGCCACCCCGCCTTCGGCATCGACAGCCGACAGACCCGGGTACGGCACGACCCGCTCCGGGGTTCGGCCACCGTCGAGTGGCACCTCAGCGACCTGCGGCTCGGCGGCGGGCAGTACTTCGTGCACGTGTTCCTCGCCAAGCCGAACGGCGAGCACATCGTCATCGAGCGCGAGGCCGCCCGCTTCGTCGTCGTCGACGAGGACACCCAGTCGGGGATCGCCTGGACGAAGACTACCGAGCGCCAGGTCAAGGGCTGACGTTGGGCGTACTCCCGGTGCTGGTCGACGCCACGTCGGTCCCGCCGAACCGAGGCGGCGTGGCACGGTACATCTCCGGGCTCCTCGCCGGGCTCGACGAACTCGACGAGCACGTCGACGTCGTGGCGAAGCCGGACGACGTCGCATGGCTCCGTGGGCTCGCCCCGGGTCACCGGTACCACGCGGCTCCGAGCTGGACGGCCTCCCGTCCGCTGCGCCTCGTGTGGGAGCAGACCGGCCTGGTCGCCCTCGCCCGGCGTGTGGGGGCCACCGTCCTGCACAGCCCGCACTACACGTTCCCGGTGATCCGGGCCTCCCGGACCGTCGTCACCCTGCACGACGCGACCTTCTTCAGCGACCCCGCCGCGCACTCGGCGCTCAAGGTGCGGTTCTTCCGCGCGTGGACGCGACTGGCACGCCGCTTCGCCCGGGCGACCGTCGCGCCGAGCGCCGCGACCGTCAGCGAACTGGACCGGATCGCCGGCCGGCCGCGTCGCGCGACCGTCGTGGCACACCTCGGCGTCGACCGTGCGCTGTTCCACCCGCCGACGGACGCCGACCTCGCCGCGTTCCGGGCGGCGCACGAGCTCGCGGCGGACGCCGAGTGGATCGCCTTCCTCGGCACCGTCGAACCGCGCAAGCGCGTGCCGGACCTCATCGCGGCGCACCGGGCGCTCCGCGCGGAGCGGCCGGACGTCCCCGCGTTGCTCGTCGCCGGCGGGCTCGGCTGGGACGAGGCCGCCGAACGCGAGTTGACGGCGGCGGGTGACCGTCCGGCAGCCCCGCTGCGCTACCTCGGGTACCTGCCCGTCGACGAGTTGCGGGCGCTGCTCGGCGGGTCGCGCATCGTGGCCTACCCGAGCATCGCCGAGGGCTTCGGCCTGCCGGTGCTCGAGGCGATGGCCTCCGGCGCCGACGTCCTGACCACCGACCGCCTGGCGATCCCGGAGGTCGGCGGCGACACCGTCACGTACACCGAGCCCGACGCCGAGCCCATCCGCGCTGCGCTGGCCGCTCTGCTCGACGGTGACCAGGCCGACCGCGCCGACCGGGTCGCCCGCGCACGTCAGCGGGCCGACGGCTTCTCGTGGGCTGCCTGCGCGCGGGCACACCTCGGGGTGTACCGGTGACCGCCGCCGCTGACGGCGCCGTCGGCGACGCCACACCCGACGCCACTCCCGCTGGGTCCGGTCCGCATGCCGCCATCGTCACCGTCTCGTACAACTCCGGCGACGTCCTTCCGGCGTTCCTCGCCTCCGTGCCGGCAGCGAGCGCCGGAGCCGTCCCGGTGGTCGTGGCCGACAACGACTCGACCGACGCGGACGCGCTCCGCGCCGTGACCGAGGCCGCGGGTGCCCGGTTCCTGGCACTCGGTGAGAACCGTGGGTACGGCGGTGCGGTGAACCGCGCGGTCGCCACGCTCGGGCCGGAGGTCCGCTGGGTCCTCGTGTCCAACCCGGACGTCGTCCTCGAGCCGGGGGCACTCGACCGGCTCCTCGCGACCGCGGAGGCCGACCCGGGCATCGGCGCGGCCGGTCCGCGGCTGCTCGAACCCACCGGCGAGGTGTACCCGTCCGCCCGGCTCGTCCCGTCCCTCCGGACCGGCCTCGGGCACGCGGTCTTCGCGAACGTCTGGCCCGGCAACCCCTGGACCCGGCGGTACCGCCAGGACGGCGAACACGACGGCCGTCGTGACGCCGGCTGGCTGTCCGGGGCGTGTGTCCTGGTGCGGCGCGACGTCCTCGACCGACTCGGCGGCTTCGACGAGGGGTACTTCATGTACTTCGAGGACGTCGACCTCGGCTGGCGCATCGGACGTCTGGGCCTCCGCAACGTCTACGAACCCGCAGCGACCGCCACCCACATCGGCGGGACCGCGACGCAGGGGTCCTCGGAGCGGATGCGCCGTGCCCACCACGAGAGCGCGTACCGGTTCCTGGCACGGAAGTACCCGGCGTGGTGGCTGTGGCCGCTCCGAGTCGTGCTGCGGGCTGCCCTGGCCGTGCGCGCCCACGCCACGAACACCCGCTGACACGGTATCGTCGGCCGATCCGACCGCCTCCCCCGGCGCCCTGAACCCGAACCCGGAAAGCCTGCCCATGACCCTCGCCGTCACCCTGATGGTCCGCGACGAAGCGGACGTCATCCCTGCCTGGCTCGACCACCACGTGGCCCAGGGGTTCGACGTCTTCGTCATCACCGACAACGGGTCGGTCGACGGGACCACCGACCTCCTCACCGCCTTCGCCGCACGGACGGACGTCACGGTCGACCTGCGCCACGACCCGGTGCACCGGAAGCAGCAGGGCACCGTCGTCACCGGGATGGCCCGCGACGCCGCGCGCACCCACCACGCCGACTGGGTCGTCAACGCCGACGCCGACGAGTTCATCCTGCCGGTCGACCGCTCCCTGACGGTGGGTGAGGTGTTCGAGCGCCTGGACCCGGTGGTCGGCGCGTTCACCGTCCCGGTCGTCAACATGACCGGGATGCTCGCCGAGTCCGGCGGTGGCGTCGAGCGCCTGCACTGGCGTGACGACCGATCGGTCACGGAACTCCAGGCGATCGGGCTGATCGGCCCGCCGAGCACCAACGCCGTGCACGTCGGCGACCCCGAGGTGACGGTCGTGCAGGGCAACCACCAGGTCAGCGTGGCGAACGGCGCCCCGGTGCCCGCCGGACTCGAGCTCGAGGTCCTGCACCTGCCGTGGCGGTCCTGGACCCAGTACGAGCACCGCGTCGACGTCAGCGGGCGCGCCTACGAGGCGAACCCCGACCTCACCCCGAGCCCGCGTCACCACGGCATGCGGGACCTCCGTCGCCTCCGGGAGGGGGTGCTCGAGTCGACGTTCGCGCTCCGCTTCGTCACCGACGACGAAGCGGCCGCAGGTCCCTTCACGCGGGACGACGGCATCGCCGAGGTGCTCCGTCGCGCCGGGTCGACCAGCATCGACGGGACACCCGACCCGGTCGTCCCCGAGGACGAGCTGCGCCGGCTGCAGCAGGTCGGTCACGCGATCGTCACCCGTGACCGGAGGATCGAGTCCCTCGAGGACAGCGTCCGGGCTGGCGAGGCGACCGCGGACACGCTCCGTGCCACCGTGCAGTTCGAGCGTGACCGGGCGCAGGCCGCGCTCCGCGAGGTCAGCGCACGGGACGCCGAACTCGCGGCGATGCACGCGCGCCGTGTCGTGCGGCTCGCGGACCGCGCGGGCGACGTGGCCCGGCGGCTCCGCCGGCGCTAGCCAGCAGCCCGGGAGGCACCGGGGCGCTCACCACGGAGCTGGCCGCCCGCACGCTGCCGTCGCACCGCTTCGAGCAGCACCTCGGCCCGCCGGACGAAGGAGTGCTCGGCACCCACGCGGGTGCCCCGCTCGGCACGTTCCGCAGCCGACGAGGTCTCCCCCTGGTGGACCAACCCGCGGAGCTCGTCCGCGTCACGGTACGTCCGCACGGCACCGTGGAACAGCTCGTCCACGCCCGGCACGGGGTCGGTGAGGACGAGGGCCCCCGTGGCCGCTGCGTCGAACAGCCGGTTGGACACGAACCCGTCGCGGGCCATGTCGTCCCAGTGGTCGTTGAGCACCACGCGAGCGCTGCGGTAGAGCGACGGGAGTGCCTCGTTCGCGACGAACACCCCGCGGTGCACGCCCTCCGGCAGCAGGCCCTCCCACCCCTCGCCCCAGACGGCGAGGTCGAGGCCTGCGGCGACGGCGTCCCGCACGACCGGCCGGAAGACCTGACGGGTCTTGCCGACGAACGCGGTGTCGAGCCCGGCGTACTCCGGTGCCCCGGGCCCCGGGTGGAAGCGGGTGGGGTCGGTGGCCTGCAGGAGCGGGGCGACGTCGAGGCCCGTGTCCGCCGCCACGCGGGCCGCCCACACCGGCCCGGCGGCGAACCGCAGGTCGTAGCGGGCCAGTTCGTCCGCCGTGACGAGGTCGGGGTGCGAGATGACCCAGAGCACGTTCGTCGCCACCGGGTGGACGGGGGTGTCGTCGAGTCCGCGGAGCGTCAGGGCCACGTCGTCCAGGTGCTCGGACAGCGGGCGGACGTGCGACTCGCGGTGGTCGACGACGACCTCCTGCCCGAGCGACCGGAGCGCCGTCGCCAGGTCACGGGCGAAGAACGTGTCACCCCAGTCGTCCCCGCCGGGGCCGGGGTGGGCGGCGATCCGGATCGACCAGCGCAGCCGTTCTCCTCGGTCCCGCAGCGTGACCCGCTCCGCACCCCGCTCGGCACGGACGACCGGTTCGCGGAGGGCGACCGGGGCTCCCGCGGGATCGGCGGCCGGGAGGCCCGGGACGAGTCCGGCGCGTTCCAGCGCGGTGATCGCGGTGCCGTCCACCCGCGTCCGCCAGTGGGTGAGGGCCGTGGCGGCGTCGGTGTCGTACCGACGCTCGCGGAGGACGCGTGTGCGGTACACACGGCCGAGTGCGACGACCACGCACGGGCCGCCGCCGGCGTCCGCGCTGTCGCGGGTGAGTCGTGCGACGGCGGTCCGGGTGTCGACCGTGCGGACCGGCAGCGCCAGGTCCGCGGTACGCACCGCGAAGCACGGTTCGTCGGCCGCGAAGACCTCGGCGCCGTCGAGCAGGTCGGCGTCCCCGGCCGGGTGCCCGCGCAGCAGTGCCGCCACCGGTGCCGTGCCCCGGACCAGGACCGCTCCGGCGCTGGCGACGAGGTCGTCACCGG
Source organism: Curtobacterium sp. MCPF17_047 (assembly GCF_003234045.1). Classification (NCBI taxonomy): domain Bacteria; kingdom Bacillati; phylum Actinomycetota; class Actinomycetes; order Micrococcales; family Microbacteriaceae; genus Curtobacterium; species Curtobacterium sp. MCPF17_047. The sequence goes on from NZ_QKSF01000004.1 coordinate 43,894, forward strand.
TCCGGACCACACCCACGGCCACCGGTGCACGATCGAGTGCTGCCGTCAGTGTCGCGTAGGCCTCGAGGGGCATCGTGACCGACGCGTCCTGCACGACCACCCGGGCGCTCGTGAGGAGTGGCCGAGCCGCGGCCACGGCGCCGCCCCAGGTGGCGGCGACGGTCGCACGGGCGACGACGTGGTCAGCGCCGGCGACGACGGCTGGGTACACGCTCGTCGGGCCCGCGTGGACGTCGTACACGCTGACGACGACGGTCGCGGCACCGGCGTCCCGCGCGGCCCGGACGACCGCCCGGTGTCCACCGTCGCGGAACGTCGTCTCTGCGACGGTGACGACGACGTCGACCCCGTGGTCACCGGGCCGTGACAGCTCGGTGACCAGCGAGGTGTCGACCGGGAGGCGCGGCTCGGCCGGACGGTCCGCCGCCGGTGCCGACGGGGTCGGTGTGTCCGACGGCAGCGGCGCGTCGACTCCGACCGGACGGCCGAGGAGCCGGCGCCACCCGGACCGGGCCACCGTCAGCCGCGCAGGAGGTTCTGCAGGTAGACGCCGTAGCCGCCCTTGACGAGCGGTGCGGCGAGGTCGGCGAGCTGCGTGTCGTCGATCCAGCCGTTGCGCCAGGCGATCTCCTCGATGCAGCCGATCTTGAAGCCCTGCCGGTCCTCGATGACCTTCACGTACTCGGACGCCTGCATCATCGACTCGAACGTGCCGGTGTCGAGCCACGCGGTGCCGCGGTCGAGGACCTGCACGCCGAGCTCCCCGGCCTCGAGGTAGCGCTCGTTGACGGTCGAGATCTCGAGCTCGCCTCGGGCACTCGGCTCGATCGTCTTCGCGATCTCGATGACCTTGTTGTCGTAGAAGTACAGGCCGGGAACGGCGTAGTTCGACTTCGGCTCGGCGGGCTTCTCCTCGATGGAGACCGCGGTGAAGTCGTCGTCGAACTCCACGACGCCGTACGCCTTCGGGTCGGCCACGTGGTACGCGAAGATCGTCGCGCCCTGCACCTCGGTGTTCTTGCGGAGGTTCGTGCCGAGCCCGGTGCCGTGGAAGATGTTGTCGCCGAGCACCAGGGCGACGCTGTCGTCGCCGATGAAGTCCTCACCGATGACGAACGCCTGGGCGAGCCCGTCCGGGGACGGCTGCACCGCGTACTGGATGTCCATGCCGAGCGTCGAGCCGTCGCCGAGCAGGGCCTTGAACTGGTCGTTGTACTCGGGCGTCGTGATGATCAGCACCTCGCGGATGCCGGACATCATCAGCGTCGACAGGGGGTAGTACACCATCGGCTTGTCGTAGATCGGCATGAGCTGCTTGCTGATGCCCTTGGTGATCGGCCAGAGGCGCGTGCCGGAACCGCCGGCCAGGATGATGCCCTTCATGGGGATGCGTCCTTACTTCTTCGTGGTGCGGAGGGACTCGGTGTAGGCGAGGCACTCCTCGTACGTCGGCAGCAGGCCCTGCTCGTCGGCCTGCTCGAGGGTCGGCGCGCTGGTGTCCTTCTCGGACAGGACCGGCTCGCCGATGCCGTCGGGGAGCTCGAGCGCGACGGTCGGGTCGAGGATGCTGATCCCCTTCTCGCGCTCGGGGTCGTAGTGCGCGCTGACCAGGTAGTTGACCGTCGAGGCGTCCTCGAGCGCGACGATGGCGTGCCCGAGGCCCTCGGACAGGTACACGGCGCGGCGGTCGACGTCGTCGATGCGGACGGAGTCCCACTGGCCGAACGTCGGCGACCCGACGCGGATGTCGATGATGTAGTCGATGAAGGCGCCGCGGACGGCCGTGACGTACTTCGCCTGGCTCGGTGCGACGAGGGCGTAGTGGATCCCCCGCGCGACACCGCGCGACGAGATCGACATGTTCACCTGACGGAGGTCGAGCGGGTGGCCGACGGTCTCCTCGAGCACGTCCGCACGGTAGGCCTCGAGGAACGCGCCCCGGGCGTCACCGTGCTGGACGGGGGTGAACTCCCACGCGCCTTGGATCTTCAGTTCTCGGATCTGCACCGGGGCAGCCTAGCAAGAGGCCCGCACTCAGAGGCCGAGGGCTGCTCGCCAGTCGCCGTCGCCGGTCACCAGTCGCTCTGCGCCGACGTACGCCTGGGCGCGCTGCACCCGCTCGTCGGCCTCCCGGAACGCGGTGCGCAGCGCGTGCTGCCATGCGGCCGGGTCGTTCTCGGCGAGCAGTCCGCCGTGCTCGCCGATGCCGGCGTACGACGGTCGGTCCGAGGCGACGAACGGCAGGCCGAGCATGCTGACCTCGAGGAACTTGAGGTCGCTCTTGGCGTCGTTGAACGGGTCGTCGGTGAGGGGCGCGACACCGGCGGACCAGCGGTGCGCGTTCGCCCGCAGGAACGCCACGAACTCCGGGTAGTGGTTCGCACCGTCGGGCAGGTCCAGCCGGTCGAACCAGTCCGCGTCGGTGTCGGTCACGCCGACGACCTCGAGTCGGACCGCGCGACCGTCGTCGTCGACCAGCCCGTCGAACACGGGCCGCAGCAGCGCGAGGTCGTCGCCGTGCGTGGCGGACCCCATGTAGAGGACCCGGCGCGGGCCGACGGGGTCGGGACGCGACGGCCCGGTGCCCCACAGCCCGGGCTGGACGGCGTTCGGCACCACGACCGCCGTGGTGCCCGCTGCGGCGAGCACGGCGCGCAACGGCTCGGTCGACGTGACCACCACGTCGGCGGCCGCGACCACGCGCTCGACGGACGCGAGCCGCTCGGGGTCGTACTCGGCGCGGACGAGCCGGGCACGGGCCTCCCGGCTGAAGAAGTCGTCGTCCACCTCGGCGACGATCCGGGTGCCCTCGCGCCGAGCGCGCTCGATCGCGGCGTCGAGCGCGGCGAGCGGGAAGGCGTCGCGCTGGACGAGCAGCACGTCGAGGTGCGCGGTGTCCGTGCCGTCCGCCCATCGCACCGGTTCGACCTGCGCGACGCGGGCCGCGCCGGAGGCGGCGAGTGCCGACATGCGGCCGGTCACACGGATGTGCGCGGACGCGGGGTGGACCCCACCGGCTCCGTGCACGACGAAGCCGACGAGTGGCGGTCCCGGCGCCGGGCCGGAGGCCGGTGCGACGTCCTGGTCGGGGCGTCGGGTGAGGAACCGGGCGACCCGGGAGCGCAAGGACGTCACGCCGTCATCCTGTCACGCGGTGACGGCCGGGAAGTCGGACGTGGGCGGCTGCGGGGCGACCGCCGAGCGCCGGAGCGACGCGGTCCAGACCAGCGTGAGCACCGCGGCGAGCGCCACGATCGCGAGTACGACGGCGACCCGGCTCACCGTCAGCGTCACCGGCTCGTGGAACGCCGGGCCAGTGAGGTCGACGATGGCGAACCAGTCGTACCCGGCGGCGGCCACCCACGCCGTGACGAGCAGCGGCGAGAGCATCCGGCCGAACCCGGAGAGACCGATCGCCATGACGACGGCGAGGACCGGGACGACCGGCAGACCGTACCGCGCCTGGGCCGCGCCGCCCTGCATGGTGAAGCGGATCTGGAGGAAGACGACGAGCACGACGACCGCGACGAGCATGAGGGCGACGAGCACGTCGGCGACCCGGTCGGTGGCGTCCTGGCGCCGGCGGCGTCCGGTGACGGTCGTCGGGTCGGCGGTCGTCGGGTCGGTGGTCGTCGGGTCGGTGGTCGCCCGGTCGGTGGTCGTCGGGTCGGTGGTCGTCGGGCGGGGCGCCATCGGTCGGACGCGCCCGTTCCGGCGGAGCGCCGGGACCACCGCGACGACGACCGCGAGCAGGAGCGGTCCGACCAGGAGCACCCACGGCCAGGTCACGTCCAGCGTGAAGTGCCCGCGGAAGACCGAGAAGACGCCGGTCCAGAAGCCCGGGTCCGCCACCGTCTCGACGAAGCCGTGCTGTCGGCGGTGGAGGTGTGCCGCGGCCCACTCCGGCTGACTGCCCGCGATGTTCCCGGTCACACGCTCGTTCCGGAGGAAGAACCACCCGGCGGCGAGGGCCGGTGCGGCGGCGACGACGACGAGCGCGACGAGCTTGCCGACCAGGCCGTTCCACCAGCCGCGACCCCGGGCGCAGACGACGGCGACCAGGACCGCGACGACGAACACCGCGAAGGTGAGTCGGCTGAGCATGCCGGCGGCGGTCACCACGGCCGCGAGGACGACCAGGCGGGTCGAGAGGCCGCGACGGAGGGCCGTGGCCGCGACTCCGATGGCGAGCGCGCCGAAGGCGACGTTCGGCAGGTCGTTGTAGACGGCGCCACCGACCAGCAGGAACATCGACGTCAGGGAGACGACGACGGCGGCGACGCTCGCGGCACCGGGCCGGGTCGGCAGCACCCGGCGTGCGGCCCACCCGGCGGCGAGCACGGTGAGCCCGGCGAACACGGCGTTCAGGACACGCCCCGCGAGCACCGCGTGGTAGTGCTGGCCGCTGTCCCAGAGCGGCCCGACGACCGGCGCGAGGACCGCGTAGAAGAGCGGCGGGTGCTGGGAGACCCACTGCACCGGCGGGATGATGCCGAACGTCGAGTCGATCGTGAGGCCGTCCTCGAACACGGGCAGGTGACCGTGCCACACGGTGACGGCGTAGTCGAGGTGCGCTGCCTCGTCTCCGGAGTTGAACGGCGGGGCGCTGAACCCGATCGCGATCGCGGCGAAGACGGCGAAGAGGGCCGCCGCGAGGACGATGCCGGAGTGGAGGGTCATGGTCGGGCGGCGCACGATGAGCGATCCTCCCACAATGCGTCTCGGACGGGATCGCCCGCACGGGCACACCGGCACCCTCCTCCGGTAGGTCGACGACATCACGTATGGTGAACGCGGCCTGAAACGCTCCCGCGCGCCATCACCTCGAGCATGCGCGCCCAACGACCAGATCGAGACGCCCGAACGCAGTGAAGCTCTTCATCCAGATCCCGTGCCTCAACGAGGAGCAGACGCTCCCCGCAGTCCTCGAGACGATCCCTCGGTCGATCCCCGGCATCGACGAGATCGAGATCCTCGTGATCGACGACGGTTCGACCGACCGCACCGTCGAGGTCGCGAAGGCCCACGGCGTGACGCACTTCGTCCGTCACGCCCAGAACATGGGCCTGGCGCGGTCGTTCCGCGACGGCGTCGACTACGCGCTGCTGCACGGTGCGGACATCGTCGTCAACACCGACGGCGACAACCAGTACCCGCAGGCGCAGATCGCGGACCTGGTCCTGCCGATCCTCGAGAAGCGTGCCGAGATCGTCATCGGTGACCGGCAGACGCGCACCATCGAGCACTTCTCCGGCTTCAAGAAGCTCATGCAGCGCTTCGGCTCCTGGGTCGCCAGCCGCGCCGCCGGCCTCGACCTGCCCGACGCCGCGAGCGGGTTCCGCGCCTACTCGAAGTACTCGCTCATCCGGCTCAACATCGTCACGCGGTTCAGCTACTGCATGGAGACGATCGTGCAAGCCGGCTACAAGCGCATCGCGATCGCCAGCGTGCCGATCACGACGAACGCCAAGACGCGTGAGTCGCGGCTGTTCAGCAACATCTGGCAGCACATGTTCGAGTCCGGGTCCGCGATCGCCCGCGTCTACCTGATGTACCGACCGATGGCACTGTTCGCCTGGGTCAGCGCGGTGCTGGCCGTCTGCGGGCTCATCCCGTTCATCCGGTACCTGGTGCTGCTCGCGACGGACTCCGGCGGCAACCACCTGCAGTCGCTCCTGCTCGGGCTGGTCCTCGTCATCACGGCGGTGCTCGCGATGACGATCGGCGTCGTCGCGGACCTGACGCGGCTGAACCGGACCCTGGCCGAGGAACAGCTCGACCTGCAGAAGCTCGCCCGGTACGGTGACTGACCCCGTCCCTCCGGTGCGACGTCGCGAGTGGGTCGTCGTCGCCGCGGTGACGGCGACGTTCGGCCTGCTGCTCGTGCTCTGGGCGGCTCTCGTCCCGACCTTCCAGGCGCCCGACGAGCGTGCGCACTTCGACGCGACCGTGCACGTCGCGATCGGCGATGGCTGGCCCGACCCGGGCGACCTCCGCGTGCTCGACGCGGTCCAACAGGCGAGCGACCCCCGACCCGACAGCGCCCCGACCATGGGTGAGCTCCTGCGCTCGACCGGGGCTTCGTCGTCGGACACCGTCGACCAGATGACCCAGCACCCGCCGACCTACTACCTCGTCGCAGCGGGTGTGCTCCACCTGGTCGACTTCGAGTCCCTCCGGCCGCACGTCGCGCTGCTCGCGGTCCGGCTCCTCGGTGCCCTGTTCGTCCTGCCGCTGCCGGCACTCGCCTGGGCCACCGTCCGGCGGGTGACCCGGTCGCCCCGTGCCGCGCTGGTCGGGGCGTTCGCCGTCCTCGCCGTCCCCGAACTCGCCTCGATCGGTGCCTCGGCGTCGAACGACGCGCCCGTCGTGCTCTTCGCGGCGACCACCGTGTGGCTGGCCGTCCGGGTGATGACCGGCGACGACCGGGTCCGCACCGCGCTCGCCCTCGCCCTGTCCCTCGGCGTCGCGATCGTCTGGAAGGGCACCGCGCTCCCGCTGATCCCGTTCGTGGCGGTCGCCGTGCTCGTCGCGCCGATGCGTCGGGCCGGGGTCCTGCCGCGCGCCGTCCGGGCGCTCTGGGTCCTCGCCCTCGCCGCCGCCGTCGGCGCGTGGTGGTGGGTGCGCAACCTCCTCGTCTTCCACACGCTGCAGCCCAGCGGCTTCTCGGCCATCCGCCCGCCGAAGCCCTTCCCGACCGGGACCGGCCCAGACCCGGCCGCCTTCGCCGACGTGTCGTGGTCGACGATCGCCCGGACGTTCTGGGGCAGCTTCGGCGGACGGGCGCAGTGGATCCTCTCCCCCGTGGTCTTCGAGACCGCGACGGTCCTGGGTCTCGGTGCCCTGCTCGTCTGGGGCTTCCGACGCGCGCCGGGGCTCCGCGTCGCGATCACCCTCGCCGTGCTGCCGGCGACGATCTTCGTGCTGCAGACCGCGAACGCCTGGGGCAGCTACCGCGCCACCACGTTCATCGGCGCGACCCAGGGCCGGTACTACTTCCCCGCCCTGCTCGCGTTCATCGCCCTCAGCGCGATCGCCTGGCGCCGTGCTGTCCAGACCGACCGCGGCCGTCGCCGGTTCGCCGTCGTCGTCGCGGCCCTGTCCGCCGCGATGGCGGTCTACGGCCTGCTGTTCACCTACGGGAGCATCGCCGAGCACTCCCGGATCCGGGTGACGCCACTCGGACTCGACGTGCTCGCCACGTCGTCCCCGGTGCCGGTCCCCGTGATGGTGGTCGGGTGGCTCGTCGCGGCCGTGGTGCTCGCCGCCGCGGTGGTGGTCGCCGCCACGCTGCGGCCGTCCGTCGACGACCCGTCTCGGACCGACCCGCTCGGTACCGCAGGAGCCGGGACCGAGACCGAGACCGAGACCGAGACCGCCCACCGTGGAGGGACGACCGCATGAGCACCACGCGAACGCGGACCCGCGCGGTGGCCGTCCGCCCCGCCGCCGGTCGTCGACACGACCGACCGCCCGTCGGCCGTCGCGAGGCCACCACGGTCATCGGCCTGACCGTCGTCTTCGGGCTCGTCCTCGCCCTCTGGGCGTACGTCAACCCGTCGCTCCACGGCCCGGACGAGCTCGCCAACGTCGACGCGGTGATCCACCTCGCGATGGGACAGGGCTGGCCGCCGGCCGGTGACCTGCACTACCTGCAGGGCCTGCTCGCCCAGAACGTCCCGGTGCACCTGCCCGCCGCCACCGACCGGCCGGACTTCGCGACGATCGTCGGCGACGGGTCGGAGAACCCGCTCGTCAACCCGATGTCGCAGCACCCGCCGACCTGGTTCCTGGTGCAGGCGGTGGTCGCCCACCTGCTCGACTTCGCCGGCCGCCGCTGGGACATCGTCGTGCTCGGCATGCGCCTGGTCGACGTCGCGGTCATGCTCCCCGTCCCGGCGCTCGTCTGGGCGAGCGTCCGTCGGGCGACCGGTTCGCCCCGGACCGCCGTGGCCGCGGCCGCGACCCTCCTGGCCGTCCCGCAGCTCGCGCAGCTCGGCTCGTCGGTGTCGGTGTGGGTGCCCGTGATCACCGCCGGCGTGCTCGCCACGTGGCTCGCGGTGCGTGTGCTCACCGGGGACCGCTCCTGGTGGACGGTCCTCGCCCTCGGCGGCGCACTGGCCGTGGGGACCGCGATGATGGCCGGCGGCGCGATCGCCGTCCCGTTCGCGCTCCTGGCCGTGGTCGTGGCGCGGAACGGGTCCGGGCCGCTCGGCCGCCTGCTGCGTGCGCTGGTGGTGCTCGCGGTGCCTGCCGTCACCACCGGGTGGTGGTACGTCGCGCTGGCCGTGCAGACCGGCACGCCGCAGCCCGATCCGTTCCCCGCCGTGTCGATGTCGTGGCCCGCGCACGAGTCGCCGGCGCCGACGCAGTTCGCGGGCGCGTTCTGGAACGGCATGTCCAACTCGTTCTGGGGCCTCCTCGGCCGGTACGAGTGGCCACTGTCGGCCGTGCTCGTCGACTCCTTCACCGTGATCGCCCTGACTGCGCTGGTCTGGGGGCTCAGCCGCCGAACCGTGGACCGCCGCACCGTGCTGGTCACCGCGGCCTTCCCCGTGACGGCCCTCGTCGTCGTGCTCGCCCGCGACTGGGCCACGTACGCCAGCCACCTCGGCGTCACCGTGAACCAGGGCCGGTTCCTCTTCCCGGCGCTGGCCGCGTTGCTCGTCGCCCAGGCCTGCGCGTGGCGCGCCCTCGTCGAGCGCGACGCGGTCCGGGTCCGCCTGGCACGCGCCGCGATCGTCGTGGCGCCGCTGGTCGCGGTCGCCGCGCTGGGGTTGCTCTACTCGGGGTCCTACGAGGAGCTCGTCTTCCGCATCTCGGTCGCCGGACGCCAGACGCTCTTCGGCTCGCTGCCGTACGGCGTCCGTCCGCTCGCGGCCCTCGTCGGCGCCACCGCACTGGTCGGCCTCGTGACGCTCGTGCTGGCCTGGGGTGCCGTCGGGCGACGGGGACCGCAGGATGCGGCGACCGCCTCCTCGGTCGGAGCGGACGACACCGACGCTGCCCGCCCCGTCGGCACCGGCCCGCAGGACGTGCCCACCGCCGACCAGCCCGACCCCGACCCCGACCCCGACCCCGACCACGGCGCCCGGTAGACTCACCGCCGACCGACCGCTCACCGATCACTGAAGGAACAACGCGTGAAGATCCTCGTCACCGGAGGGGCCGGCTTCATCGGCTCGAACTTCGTCCGCCGTACGCTGCAGGACGCCTACCCCGGCCTCGAAGGTGCCGACGTCGTCGTGTACGACGCGCTCACCTACTCGGGCAACCTCGAGAACCTCGCGTCGGTGGCGGACTCGCCGCGGTACACCTTCGTGCAGGGCGACATCACGGACGCCGCCAAGCTCGACGAGGTCGTCCCGGGCATCGACGCCATCGTGCACTTCGCCGCCGAGTCCCACGTCGACCGTTCGGTCCGCGACTCCGGCATCTTCGTCGAGACGAACGTCGTCGGCACCCAGCGTCTGCTCGACGCCGCCCTCCGGCACGGCACCGAGCGGTTCGTGCACGTCTCGACCGACGAGGTCTACGGGTCGATCAGCGAGGGCTCGTGGGACGAAGAGCGCCCGCTCGAGCCGAACTCGCCGTACTCGGCGTCGAAGGCCGGCAGCGACCTGCTCGCGCGCAGCTACCACCGCACGCACGGGCTGAACCTCTCGATCACGCGCTGCTCCAACAACTACGGGCCGTACCACTTCCCCGAGAAGGTCATCCCGCTCTTCGTCACGAACCTCATCGACGACCGGCACGTGCCGCTCTACGGCGAGGGCGACAACATCCGCGACTGGCTGCACGTCGACGACCACACCCGCGGCATCGCGATGGTCCTGACCAGGGGCCGCGCGGGCGAGATCTACAACATCGGTGGCGGCACCGAGCTCACGAACAAGGAACTCACCCAGCTGCTCCTCGACGCGACCGGCAAGGACTGGTCGTACGTCGACCGCGTCCAGGACCGTCTCGGCCACGACCTGCGCTACTCGGTCGACATCTCGAAGATCCAGGCCGAGCTCGGCTACGAGCCGCAGGTGCCGTTCGAGCAGGGTCTGGCCGACGTCGTGCAGTGGTACCGCGACAACCGCGCTTGGTGGGAGCCCCTCAAGGAGCGCGCGGCGCTCAGCTGAGCCCGGCGACGACGATGACGCGCACCCTCATCACCGGCGCCGCCGGCATGCTCGGCCGCGACCTCCAGCTCGCGCTGCAGGGCCGTGACGTGACCGCGCTCGGCCGCGCCGACCTGGACATCACCGACCCGGACGCGGTCGACGCGGCCGTCGCCGGCCACGACGTCGTGATCAACTCGGCGGCGTACACGAAGGTGGACGACGCCGAATCACACGAGGACGAGGCCGCCGCGGTGAACGCCACCGGCCCACGGCTCCTCGCCGAGGCAGCGGTACGCCACGGCGCGAAGCTCGTGACGATCTCGACGGACTACGTGTTCGACGGCAACGGCACCGCGCCCTACGCCGAGGACGCACCCACCGATCCGCTGAACGCGTACGGGCGGACCAAGGCGGCGGGCGAGGCGGCCGTCCGACAGGTCGCGCCGGATTCGTCGTACATCGTGCGGACCGCGTGGATCTACGGCGAGCACGGCCCGAACTTCGCCGCGACCATGCTCCGGCTCGCGGCCTCGCACGACACGGTCTCGGTGGTCACCGACCAGGTCGGGCAGCCGACCTGGACCGGCGACCTGGCCGCCCGCATCGTCGAGCTCGTCGACCGGGACGCTCCGGCCGGCATCTACCACGGCACGAACTCGGGCCAGGGCTCCTGGTACGACTTCACGCGCGCGATCTTCGCCGAGAACGGACTGGACCCCGAGCGCGTGCTCCCCACCGACAGCGCGACCTTCGTCCGTCCCGCACCGCGCCCGGCGTACAGCGTGCTCGGGCACGACGCGTGGTCCCGAGCCGGTCTCGCCCCGATGCGTGACTGGCGCGAAGCGCTCCACGCGGCGGTCGAGGCGGGGGCCCTGCGCCGCTGACTCGTCCTGACGGGACGACGACCGACGGGAGGCGCGGTGCCAGCTGGCACCGCGCCTCCCGTCCGTCGTCGGTCCGGCGCGCTCCGTCAGCGGACGATCGCAGCCAGCCGCTCGTCGAGCGGTCCGACGGCTGCCGCCGGCCGGAACCGCTCGGCAGCCGCAGCAGCAGCGGAGCGGCGTTCGGCGAGGAACGCCCGGTCCTCCGCCAGGGCACGGAGCGTGGCGGCGAGGGCGCCGGCGTCGCCCGGCGGGACGCCGATCACCGCGTCCCCGAACGCCCGGCGCTGGGGCGCGGTGTCGCTCGTCACGACGGCGAGGCCCGCGGCCGCGCACTGGTAGACCTTGTTCGGCACGACCTTGCGTGCCTTCGGCGTCGTGCCGAGGATGCCGATGCCGACGTCGTGCCCGGCGACGAGGGCCGGCAGCTCCTCGGACGCGACCCACGGGATCCACTCGGTGGGGGCGCCCCCCGTAGCAGCGGCCTGCGCCGCCTCGAGGTCCTGGCCGGAGCCGATCATCGTGACGCGGACGGGGTCCTCCGGACGGAGTCCCCCGATCGCGGCGCCGATCGTCGCCGCACCCTGGAGCGGGGTGAAGAGCCCGAAGAACACCACACGCAAGGGCCCGTCGGTGGCGGCCGAGGGCGACGACTCCTGCGCGGCGTCGTACCACTGCGCCGTGGCCCCGACGGGGACGACGACCGCCTTCGCCCGCAAGCGCTCGGGCACCAGGTCGCGGTGCTCGTCGGTGTCGAGGACCACCACGTCGGCGATCCGCAGCGCCGCGCCGTCGATCGCGCGGAGCAGCCGCTGCTTGAGGCCGGTGCCGCCGACCCCACGGTCCTGGGCGGTCGTCGCGGCGAACACCAGGTGGTCGAGCACGATCGGCGTGCGCGGGAAGAGCAGGCGTGCGAGCCAGACGTCGAAGTGCCCCATGTAGCCGACGAGCACGGCGTGCGGCCGGCCGGCGGCCCGCGCGCGCACCGCCTTCCCGGTGAGCCGTGACCAGCTCCGGACGAGTCGCCCGGCCATCTGCACGGCTCCGGAGCGGGCGCCGAGCATCGCGACACGCTCGCGCGTGGAGAGGCCGAGCGGGACGTTCGCCTCGGTGACGACGTGTCCGCGGGCGCGGAGGCCGTCGGCGAGCACCCGCACTCGAGGGTGGTCCGCCGCCTGGTATGTTCCGAAGGCCAAGATCCGCACGTGGGCCGTCCTCTCCGATGCTCGCGTGCGCCGCATCCGAGCCGGCGCCCGATCAACCCTAGGTGAGAATGACCGAACCCCAGCAGCCCGCCGGACGCTCCCGGACGAAGACGATCGTCCGTGTCGTCGGCCTGGTCGTCGCCCTCGTCCTGTGCGTGGCCTTCCTGGTCCCGCGCGCCGGGGACATCGTCGACGCGTTCGGCCGACAGGACCCGCTCACCCTCGTCGGCGCGTTCGTCACGGGCGGCGCGGCGACCTACGTGACGTTCCTGTCCTGGCGCGCGCTGATGTCCGGAGCGGGGCACCGCATCCCCCTCGGTGCCGCACAGCGGGTGTTCTTCCTGTCCCAGATCGGCAAGTACATCCCGGGCTCCGTGTGGCCGATCGTGGCGCAGGCCGACCTGGGCCGCGAGCACCGGGTCCCCGCGGCGCGCAGTGTCGCGGTGGGCATGCTCACCCTCCTCATCAGCTGCGGCGCGGGTGTCTCGATCGCGGCGGTCACGATCCCGTTCGTGCAGCCCGACGCCTTCTCGCGGTACTGGTTCGTGGTGCTCCTCGTGCCGGTGGTCCTCGCGGCGCTGCACCCGGCCGTGCTCCGGTTCGGGCTGCGCCTGGCCTCGAAGGTCACCCGCCGAGACCTCGGCACGCTCGAGATCAGCACCGGCGCCGTCGTCCGTGCGTTCGGGTGGGCGCTGCTGGCGTGGGTGGTGTTCGGCCTGCACATCGTCCTGGTGCTGGTGCCGCTCGGACACGTCGACCTCCGCGTGACGACGCTCACCGTCGGCGCCTACGCCCTCGCCTGGCTCGTCGGCTTCCTGGTCTTCTTCCTGCCGGCCGGGCTCGGCGGACGCGAGGCCGTCCTCACCGCGCTGCTCACCGCCGGGGTGCCGCTCGGCGCGTCAGCGGCGGTCAGCGTCGCCGTGACCTCCCGTGTGCTCCTGACGGTCGTCGACCTGGTGTTCGCCGGGGCTGCCGTGCTCGGGGAACGCCGCCGTCGGCGTGCGCCTGCTGTGGACGAAACCAGCGACCTCCCCGGTTCTCCCGAACGCCACTGGTAGCCTCGTCAGTCGACCCCGGGACGACCCGGGACGCACCACCGAGGAGCCCCGCCAGATGACCACACTCCGCGTGATCGTGGACCAGGTGCTCGCACCGGTACCCGGCGGCATCGGCCGTTACGCGGAGGAACTGACCCGGCAGCTCATCGCGACCGCCCCGGACGGTTGCGACGTCGAAGCGGTCGTCTCCGCGTCCTCGACCGCCGAACTGCAGCGTCTCCGGACACTCCTGCCCGGGCTCGCCGACCTCGACCGGCTCGCGCTCCCCCGTCGTGAGCTGGCCCTCGCCTGGCAGGGCGGTCTCGCCCACGGCGCCTCGCACGGCATGGTGCACGCACCGAGTGTGCTCGCACCGCTGGTCAAGCACGACCGTGTGCAGGAACCGGGTCGGCAGACGGTCGTCACCGTGCACGACACGGTGCCGTGGACGAATCCCGAGACCCTGACGCCGCGCGGCGTGCACTTCCACAAGGCGATGGTGAAGCGCGCGTACAAGTACGCCGACGCCGTCGTGGTCCCGACCCACGCGGTCGCCGGACAGCTCAACGAGATCCACCGGTTCGACGACCGCCTGCGCGTCATCGGCGGCGCACCGAGCGGACGCCTTCGCGTGCCGGTCGACGCCGACCTCCGCGCGGAGCGCCTGGGCCTGCCCGACCGTTACGTGCTGGCCGTCGGCACACTGGAGCCCCGGAAGGGCCTCACCGCGCTCATCGACGCGATGGCCCACCCCGACGCGCCGGCCGACGTCCCCCTGGTCATCTCCGGGCCGGACGGGTGGGGCGACGTGGACGTGCACGGCACCGCCGAACGCGCCGGGCTCGACCCGTCACGGGTGAAGGTGCTCGGGCGGGTCGACGACGCCGACCTCGCCGTGGCGTACGACCGCGCAACCGTCTTCGTGTTCCCGAGCCTGGCCGAGGGCTTCGGGCTCCCCGTGATCGAGGCGATGAGCTTCGGCGTCCCGGTGATCCACTCCGACGACGAAGCCGTCAGCGAAGTCGCGTCCGATGCCGGTGTGTGCGTCGCACGGAACCCCCGGGACACCTACCCCGAGCGTCTCGCGCAGGCGATGTACCAGGTCGTCAACGACCCGCACCTCGCGGGCCAGCTCGCCATCGCCGGTCCGGACCGCGCCCGGATGTTCGACTGGCGCGACTCCGCCCTCGAGACCTGGCAGCTGCACGCCGACCTCTGACCCGGGGCATCGGTGCTGGTCGGCGTCGGTGCTGGTCGGCATCGGTGCTGGTCGGCATCGCTACCGGTCCGTCCGGCAGCGTCACGGCTCGGCATCGATCGTCCGCTCCGCCGTGTCCCTGGCCGGGAGGCCCGTCCCCGACTGCCAGGATCGGCTCATGACCCGTCGTCACCCGTCCACGGCCCTCACCGCCGCCATCACCGTCGGCGTCGGCGCGGCCCTGTTCCTGACCGCGTGCTCCGGCGGCGACACCCCGGCACCGACCCGCAGTGCGACGGCGACCGCGACCGCCGAGCCGACCCGGACCGCGTCCCCGACCCCCTCGCAGAGCACCCCGGTCGTCCCGTCCTCGCCGGCCAGCGCGACGCCGACGCCGGGTGACGACGACGGCGACGACGGCTCCGGGCAGGGCGCCGGGAACGGCGGCGGCGTCACCGACCCCGGCACCGTCGACCTCGGCATCGTGACCCAGCAGGGCATCGCAGCCGCCGGCGGTGGCACGGTCGTCTCCCTCACCGGGTCGGGTGACCTCTGGACTGTGGTCGTCGCGGGGCCCGACGGCACGCTGACGCAGTCCGTGGTGTCCGCCACGCTCGGCCGGGTCACCTCCGGACCGTTCCCGAAGGACTCCGACGCCGCGACGAAGACCGCGAACGCAGCACGTGCCGCCGGACTGCGCGTGGACGCCGACGCCGCCGCCGCGAAGGCCACCGCAGCGGTCCCGGGCAGCACCCTCGCCACCCTGCAGCTCGGCGGGAGCGGTTCCGCGCCGACGTGGACCGCGACGGTGTCCTCGGGTGGAGCCAGCCGCACGGTGACCGTGGACGGCGTGACGGGCGCGGCCCGAGCCTCCTGACCGTCGACCGGCGCCACTGACCTCGGGCCGGCGCGGGCAGGTCAGCGGGCGTCGCGGAGCGCCTGTGCCTTCCGTTCGACGGCCTGCTCGAGCTCGGCGGCGTACTCGGCGAGCCGGGCCGCGACCGTGGGCTCGGACGTCCCGATGATGCGCGCCGCGAGGAGCCCGGCGTTCGCCGCACCGTTGATGGCCATCGTCGCGACCGGGATGCCCGCGGGCATCTGGACGATCGACAGCAGCGAGTCGAGACCGTCGAGCCGGGCGAGCTGCACCGGGACGCCGATCACGGGCAGGGTCGTCACCGAGGCGACCATGCCGGGCAGGTGCGCTGCACCGCCGGCCCCGGCGATGACGACACGGATGCCGCGGCCCGCGGCCTCGCGCCCGAAGCGCATCATCTTGTCCGGGGTGCGGTGCGCCGACACGACGTCCGCCTCGTAGGGGATCCCGAGTTCGTCGAGCACGTCGGCCGCGGCGCGCATGGTCGGCCAGTCCGAGTCGGAACCCATGATGACGGAGACGAGGGGGGCGGGAGCGGCGCTGTCGGTCACCCTGCCGAGCCTAGCGGCGGGTGGCGGGCGTCTCCCACCGGGCCCGCCGGGCCAAGCGGGCCAGCCAGGCCAACCGGGCCAGCCAGGCCAACCGGGCCAGCCAGGCCAGCCGGGTGAGCCGGGCGACGGGACGGGTCCGTCAGCGGACCGTCACGGTGCGGCAACCGAGCGAGGCGTCCCCGCCGCGGCCGAGCCCGGTCGCCGTGACGCACACGGTGTGCCGGCCTGACGCGACGGCCAGCGTCCGCGCGTAACCGTGCGACGATCCGGCGCTGTACACGCGGTCGACGTCGGGACGGGAGCCCGAGGCGGCGACACCCGTCGGCCGCCGACCGTCGATCCGCACGGTGACGGTGACCGGGGTGCTGACCGCGTCCCGGTCGAAGGCCCAACCCGACACGGCCACGCGACGTGTCGCAGGGGACGTCGCGGCGTCGAGCCGGCCGACGGGAGCGCTCGCGGCCACCGTCACGGTCCGGCACACCGAGGTCGGGACGGTGCGGGCCGTGGTGCTCGTGCCACCGGGACCGACGTCGGACACGACCGCGCACACCCGGTGGGTGCCCGCGGGACCGGGCACGACGGTCTGGAACCCGTGTGCTGCTCCGGCACCGGTGGCCCGTGCGACGTCGGGGCGGTCGAGGCCCGCAGTGGTCGTCGCGACGGTCCGACCGTCGACGGTGATGCCCACAGGGAGCGACGCGCCGGGCGCGTCGGCGTCGACCGTCCAGCCCCGGACCGCGATGCCCGCCGGGGCCGTGGTCGCCGAGTCGAGTGCGACCCGCGGTGCCACGGGCTGCCGCGTCGCGGGGGTCGGCGTCAGGACCGGGGTACCGAGCGCGGCGTTCGCGACGAGTGCCCGCGCGTACGCCGAGTACCACGTCCCGGCCCGGGGTCCGCCGTTGCAGGTGCCGTCACTCGCGCCGGGCGTCTTCACCCAGAGCAGTGCGTCGAGCGCGGTGCCGTCGGTGGCCACCCGGGGCGTCGTACCGAGGCCGGCGCCCGGCGCGTTGCACCAGGTCCCCCGCCACCCGGTGCCGTTCCGCGACGTGTCGATCACGTAGTGCGACCCTCCCGTCAGGGCGGAGACGCGCTGCGCGTACGCCTGCTCCTGCGCGACCGGGTAGTAGTTCGCGACGTTGGTGGAGAACCCGCGGGCGGTCTGGACGCCGGCCTGGACGAGCCGGTCCGCCATCGTCGCCGCCGGCACCCAGTTCGAGTTCCCCGCGTCCAGGTACGCGGGGACACCGGCAGCGGTGAAGGCCGCGACCTCGCGCGAGAGGATCCGGTAGCGCTGCTGGTCCAACGACCCGGTGCAAGCGCTGTTGCTGAGCATCGCGAGCGAGTCCGGTTCGACGACGACCACCGCACGCTTCCCGGCGACGAGTGACACGACCTGGTCGACCCAGCGGTCGTAGGAGCTCTCGTCGAAACCACCAGCCGAGTAGCCGCCGCAGTCACGCTGCGGGATCGCGTAGGTGACGAAGACCGCGGTCGTGCCGGTGGCGGCGGCACCGTCGGTGGCGGCGGTCACGGTCTCGGTCAGGGTGGTGCCCTGCGTCCACTCGCCGAGCCAGGTCGCCACCGGGTAGCGGGCGATCGTCGAGGCGGCGGCGGCTCCGGCCGGGTCGGTCGTGCGGAGCGCCGCGGCGGCCTTCGCGGCCTCACCGGTCGGCGGGTTGTACTGTCCACCGCCGTAGACCTGTGCCGCGGTGCGTGCGCGGAGCTCGGTCGGGGTGGCAGCGGCTGCGGGGCTCGAGTCGGACTCGGACAGGACGAGCCCGGAGGCGACGAGTCCGACCGTCACGACGGCGACGGCGAGCGCGACGGCGGACGCCCTGGTCGCGCGCGACGCCCTGGTCGAGCGCGACGCCCTGGTCGTTCGCGGTGCCCTGGTCGAGCGCATGTGGGTCCCCCGGGAGTCAGCGTGGTCAGCCTCCCCATGGCACCACGGCTCGCCCACGACGACCACCCGCCAGTCCGAGTGCCACCCGACGTGGTGGCACCCGGCACAGGGGTCTGACAGGGGCACGGAGCAGGAGACCCTCCCCGCCCGAGCGGCGTCCGTCCGTCAGCCCGCAGCGCGGCAGCCGTCAGCCGTCAGTCATCCGGGGTCAGTCGTCGAAGTGCGCTGCCGCGGCCCGGGCGCGGTACACGACGTCGTCCACGTCGTCTCCGGTCACCGTGACGTGGCCGATCTTCCGACCGGGGCGCGGGGCCTTGCCGTAGAAGTGGTACTTCGCCTCCGGGAACGCGGCGAGCGCCGCCGGGTAGCGACCCGCCAGGTCACCGTCGCCGGGCCCGCCGAGCACGTTGACCATGACCGCGACGGGAGCGTTCGTCCCCGTCGTGCCGAGCGGCAGGTCGAGCACGGCCCGCAGGTGCTGCTCGAACTGGCTCGTGGTCGCCCCGTCGATCGACCAGTGGCCGGTGTTGTGCGGACGCATCGCGAGTTCGTTGACGAGGATCCGGTCATCGTCGGTCTGGAAGAGCTCCACCGCCAGGACCCCTGTGACGTCGAGCTCCTCGGCGACGCGGACGGCGATCGACTCGGCCAGGTCGGCGATCCGACCGGCACTCGAGGGCGCGGGCGCGATCACCTCGGCGCAGACCCCGTCACGCTGCGTCGTCTCGACGAGCGGCCAGGCGACGATCTGTCCGGACGGCCGTCGGGCGACGGACTGCGCGAGCTCGCGGGTGAAGGCGACGAGTTCCTCGACGAGGAGTGCCTGGTCTCCGCCGGACTCGGCCACCGCGATGAACCAGTCCTCGACGTCGGCGGGATCCGTGACGACACGGACGCCCTTGCCGTCGTACCCACCCCGCGGGGTCTTCACGACGGCGCGTCCGCCGTGCTCGGCGAGGAACGCGCGGAGCTCGTCGGCGTCGTGCACTGCGGCCCAGTCCGGCACCGGGAGCCCGAGCTCGGTGAGCCGACGACGCATCGTGATCTTGTCCTGCGCGACCGCGAGCGGCGCGGGGCCCGGCCGGACCGCCACACCGGCGTCGACCAGCGCGGCGAGGACGTCCTGGGGCACGTGCTCGTGGTCGAAGGTGACGACGTCGACGTCCTGCGCGAACGCCAGGACCGTCTCGGCGTCGTGGTAGTCACCCTCGGCGGTCGCGGCGATGGCCGCGGACATGCCCGGTCCCTCGGCGAGGACCCGGATGTCGAGGCCGAGCTCCACCGCTGCGGGCACCATCATCCGCGCCAGCTGGCCACCGCCGATGACCCCGACTCGCAGCGCCATCGATCAGCGTCCCATGCCGTGGTAGGCGAAGCCCGCGGCGCGCCAGGCGTCCCGGTCCAGGCAGTTGCGGCCGTCGATGACGACCGGGGTGGCGACGGCCGCGGCGACAGCGGCGGCGTCGAGCTCACGGAACTCGTTCCACTCGGTGAGCACGAGCACGATGTCGGCGCCGGTGACGGCCTCGGTGACGGTCTCGACGTAGTCCAGCTCGGGGTGCAGACGGCGGGCGGTGACGATGGCCTCCGGGTCGTACGCGGCGACGTCGGCACCGAGTTCACGCAGACGCGCGGCGATGTCGAGCGACGGCGAGTCCCGGACGTCGTCGGAGTTCGGCTTGAACGCGAGTCCGAGGACCGCGACGCGCTTGCCGGTGACGTCGCCGCCGAGGGCCTGCGTGGCGAGTTCGACGACGTGCGCCCGGCGGCGGAGGTTGATCGCGTCGATGTCGGCCAGGAACGCGAGCGACTCGCCCACGCCGAGCTCGTCGGCGCGGGCCTGGAACGCACGGATGTCCTTCGGCAGGCAGCCGCCGCCGAAGCCGAGGCCGGCGTTCAGGAACTTCCGGCCGATGCGGGCGTCGTGTCCGATGGCGTCGGCGAGTGCGGTGACGTCGGCGCCGACGACCTCGGCGATCTCGGCCATCGCGTTGATGAACGAGATCTTGGTCGCGAGGAACGCGTTCGCGCTGACCTTGACGAGTTCCGCCGTGGCCAGGTCGACGACGAGACGAGGGGTGTCCTCGGCGAGCGCGACGGCGTACACCTCGTCGAGCGCCGCGACGGCGGCTTCGCCCTCGGGGCCGGCGGGCACGCCGTAGACCAGGCGGTCCGGCGCGATGGTGTCCTGCACGGCGAAGCCCTCGCGGAGGAACTCCGGGTTCCAGACCAGCGTGGCACCGGGGACGGCCGCGCTGACGTCCGCGGCCAGGCGGGCCGCGGTGCCGACGGGGACGGTCGACTTGCCGACGACGAAGTCCCCGGCGGACAGGTGCTCGGTGAGCGAGGCGACGGCCGCGTCGACGTACGTGAGGTCGGCGGCGCCGGTCGGTCCCTGCGGGGTGCCGACGGCGACGAAGTGGACCCGCGCGCCGGCGACCTCGGCCATGTCGGTCGTGAACCGGATCCGACCGGAGGCGAGGGCCTCGGTCAGGATCTCGGGCAGACCGGGCTCGAAGAACGGTGCTTCGCCCGCCGCGAGTCGTTCGATCTTCCCCGGGTCGACGTCCACCGCGACGACGTCGTGTCCGAGCTTGGCCATGGAGGCGGCGTGGACGGCACCGAGGTAACCGCAGCCGATGACAGAGATACGCACGGGACGACGGTACCGGGTCGTCGCCCGGTCCACGAGACGGTGAACCGCAAGACCACGCGCGGTTCCCCGCAGTGTCTCCGCAGATCGCAGTCGGAGGAAGCGGCTAGCGGTCGTGTCGGGCGGTCCCGCGGACGATGTCGTCCCAGTCGGGTTCGCGGTGCCGACGTCGTGCCTCGTGCGCCTCGACCAGGTCGTGCAGCACGGCGACGACGAGGTCCGCGTGCGGGACGTCGGTGAGCACGAGCGCCGGGTCCTCCCCCGGGAACACGAGCACGTCGCCCGAACGGAACAGCCCCTGGGCACCCTGTCGCCGCACGGTGACGTCGTACCCGCGCGAGTGCAGCAGCTCCCGGCGGGTCCGGGTGCCGAGACCGTGCGAGACCACGAGTCGCCGGGTGGTCACGACGTACCGCTGGGACATCCACCGCAGCAGCGGCACGACGCCGCCGAGCAGGACGAGCACGACGACCAGGACCGCGACCGCGACGTTGAGCCAGGCGAGTTCCGCGCGGAACACCCCGAAGCCGAACCCGCCGGCGGCCGCCACGAGCACGACGAAGACCGCGGGGCGGACGAGTCGTCGGGCGTGTGGCCGGAGCCGGGCGACGACGAGCTCGGGGGCAGGCTCGTCCGTCATGGGCTCATGCATAGCGCAGGTGGGTGACGTCCCCCACCGCGACGCCCCTGGAGGCGCCGGTCCGGTCCCGGATCGTGATGCGGCCGTCGTCGTCGACGCCGGTCGCGTCGGCCTCGACCGTCGATCCGTCCGGCAACTCGAGGCGCACCCGCTGGCCGACCGTCCCGCACACGGCCCGGACGTGCGAACGGACCGCGTCGGCGGCGGCACCTCCGGCGACGAGCCCGGCCACGGCCTCCTGGAGGCCCGTCCAGAGGTCCGTCAGGACCGCGTCGGCGAGTGCCGTGGCCGGTCCGGTCGCACCGGCCAC
Organism: Curtobacterium sp. MCPF17_047; assembly: GCF_003234045.1. Classification (NCBI taxonomy): domain Bacteria; kingdom Bacillati; phylum Actinomycetota; class Actinomycetes; order Micrococcales; family Microbacteriaceae; genus Curtobacterium; species Curtobacterium sp. MCPF17_047. Next base: position 65,264 of record NZ_QKSF01000004.1, read on the forward strand.
GAGGAGGGAGGTGGCGGTCGGGGTGGGCAGCGCGCCGGCCGGGATCGTGAGGTTCACGCCGACGCCGACGACGACGGACCCGTCGGCGGCGACCTGGCAGAGCACGCCGCTGACCTTGCGGCCGTCGACGAGGACGTCGTTCGGCCACTTCACGAGCACGCGGTCGTCCGTGTCCGGCTGCGCGCCTGCGTCCGTCTGTCCGTCGGCGAGCACGCCGGCGACGGCGTCGCGCACGGCGGCGCCCGCGACGAGCGGCAGCCAGCCCCGGTCGCGGGCGTCGAGGTCCGCCCGCACCAGCACGCTCGCGGCCAGGGTCTGTCCCGCGGGGGCCACCCACGACCGGTCCAGCCGTCCGCGTCCGGCGGTCTGGTCGAGGGTCACCACGACGCTGCCGGAGGCCAGGTCCGGTGCGTCGCGGAGCAGGTCGGCGTTGGTGGACCCCGTCGTCGGCAGCACCGTCATCGTCGCGCCGGCGCCCTGGACGGCGGCGCTGACGGAGACGAAGTCGGGTGTGACCGGTGTGGACATGCACGCAAACCTACGGCCCGGAACCGTGGGGGTCCTCCAACGGGGGTGTCCCGCACCGCCGGTAGGGTGAGCGGGTGACCACAGGAGACACCCCCGATCTCTCGACGACCGCAGGCCGTCTGGCTGACCTCCGCGACCGGTACCACGAAGCCGTGACCGCCGCAGGCGAGTCCGCGATCGCGAAGCAGCACGCCAAGGGCAAGATGACGGCCCGCGAGCGGATCGAGCAGCTGCTCGACGAGAACTCCTTCGTGGAGCTCGACGAGTTCGTCCGCCACCGCACCCACGCCTTCGGGATGGAGTCGAAGCGTCCCTACGGCGACGCGGTCGTCACCGGCCACGGCACCATCCACGGCCGACAGGTCGCGGTCTACGCGCAGGACTTCACGGTCTTCGGCGGTTCCCTCGGTGAGGTCGCCGGCGAGAAGATCGTCAAGGTGATGCAGCACGCGCTGAAGACCGGAGTGCCGATCATCGGCATCCTCGACTCCGGTGGCGCCCGCATCCAGGAGGGAGTGGTCGCGCTCGGCAAGTACGGCGAGATCTTCCGCCTCAACACCGCGGCCTCCGGCGTCATCCCGCAGATCTCGATCGTGATGGGCCCGGCTGCCGGTGGCGCCGTCTACTCCCCCGCCCTCACCGACTTCGTGATCATGGTCGACAAGACCAGCCACATGTTCGTCACCGGCCCGGACGTCATCAAGACGGTCACCGGCGAGGACGTCGGCTTCGAGGAACTCGGCGGCGCGCAGACCCACAACGCGGTCTCCGGGGTCGCGCACTACCTGGCCGAGGACGAGACCGACGCGCTCGACTACGCGCGCTCGCTGATCGGGTTCCTGCCGGACAACAACCTGTCCGATCCGCCGACGTACGACGTCGCGCCGGAGCTCGAGACGACCGACGCCGACCGCGAGCTCGACCTCGTCATCCCGGACTCCACCAACCAGCCGTACGACGTCACCCAGGTCATCGAACACGTCGTCGACGACGGCGAGTTCCTCGAGGTGCAGCCACTCTTCGCGCCGAACATCATGATCGGCTTCGGTCGTGTCGAGGGCCGCACGGTCGGCATCATCGCGAACCAGCCGCAGGCGATGGCCGGGACGCTGAACATCGACGCCGGCGAGAAGGCCGCGCGCTTCGTCCGGTTCTGCGACGCGTTCGGGATCCCGATCCTGACCCTGGTCGACGTCCCGGGGTACCTGCCCGGCACCGATCAGGAGTGGACGGGTGTGATCCGCCGCGGTGCGAAGCTCCTGTACGCCTACGCCGAGGCCACCGTGCCGCTCGTCACCGTGATCACCCGCAAGGCGTACGGCGGCGCGTACATCGTGATGGGCTCGAAGCAGCTCGGGGCGGACATCAACCTCGCCTGGCCGACCGCGGAGATCGCGGTCATGGGCGGTCAGGGTGCGGTGAACATCCTCTACCGCAGCGAGATCAAGCGTGCCGAGGAAGCCGGCGAGGACGTCGCTGCCGTCCGCACGAAGCTCGCGAACGAGTACACCTACAACGTGGCGTCGCCGTACCTGGCGGCCGAGCGCGGCGAACTCGACGGGATCATCCAGCCGCACGCCACACGCGTGTCGGTCATCAAGGCGCTCCGGGCGCTGCGCGGCAAGCGGGCGAGCCTGCCGCCGAAGAAGCACGGGAACATCCCCCTGTGAGCCCACGCCATGCTGCCGACGCCCCGGCCGACGCCACCGCGTCGGTCGCGGACGTGCGTGTCGTCGGCGGGGACCCGACACCCGAGGAGCTCGCAGCCGTGATCGCGGTGCTGCAGCGTCAGGCCGACGAGGCCGCCGCTGCCGGCCGAGCCCAGACGGAGTCGTCACCGCGCGACGGCTGGACCCGATCTGCCCGGGGGATGCGCGGACCGCTCCAGCAGGGCTCTTGGAGCCGGTCCCTCCGCTGAACCCGTTCGCGTCCGGTACCGGTCCGGTGACGGTCCGGTACCACCGGCTGTCTGTACCCCGTTCGGTACCGACCGGTGTCGACCTCGGCACAGCGGCGGACGCACCGTTCGGTCTCCCCTCACTCGGGGGTCGTCCACGCCGGGAACCGCCGCAGATCGCCCGAATTGTCCCCCGAAATGACGACTGACACCCCCTGGTGCTGTTGGCATCATTGTCTGTGTTCGGTGTTCTTCGTTGAAGTGCATCGCCGGTCGGTGGCCGACTAGGGTACGAAGCCACCGCCGAGACGAGTCAGGGCGATATTCGGGTTGTCGCTCTGCCTCGGGTCGTGAACGGGCCGGTCGGTAGCTCCGACCGGCCCGTTCCCCGTTTTCCGGGTCGTTTCCCGCATCCGAGGCGTTCCCTGTCTCCGGGGCGTTCGCCGCTCCCCTCGTGTGCGCTGCCGGCTCGGCGTCAGCCCTGGGTCGCGTACCGGTCGATCTCGAGCCACAGCGCGACGGAGTCGTCCCCGTCGTCGTCCTCGTCGTCGTCCGCCGCCCCGAGGGCTGCGGACTCGCTCTCGGCCGCGTCGAGCCGCAGTCCGACCACGGTCACCGCGGCGTCGGCGTTGTCCGGCACGGTCCGGACGATCACGTTGTCGGCGTCGGCCTCGTACGCGCGTCGGAGTGCATCGGCGAGCTCGGCGTGCACACGCTCCTGTTCGACCGTCTCCAGGTCGTCCAGGCCGCCGTCGTCGTGCAGCTGCACGACGGCGCCGCGACGGCGCAGGCGCATCACCTCTGCCCGGACGTCGTCGGACAGCAGCGAGCGGCCGCGGATCTCGTCACGGATCGCCTGCTCGAGGTGCAGGCTCTCGGCACGCTCGTCCTCGTCCAAGCCACCGCACGTGTCGATGATGCGCTGGAGCATCGGCAGCGCCATCCGCGTCGTCTGGCCGAGCCGGACCTGTCGTTCCGACACGTGCGCGTCCTGCGCCGCCTGCCAGTCGACGGTCTCCTGCTCCGCGCGGACGAAGTCCCGGGTGATCCGGGTGGCGTGGCTCATCGCGATCGCGAACCCGGTGGCGACGGACAACCAGATCACGTTGCCGAGTGCACCCAGCTCGCCCAGTGCCTCCAGGCCGGCCCAGCCGACCGAGTGCACCGTGCAGAAGGCGACGCCGACCCAGGCGAAGCGGCCGCGCTGCCGGACGGCCAGCACGACCATGAGCGTGCCGACGGCGGCGATCCACCACGTGGCGTACGTCGGGGCGACCCGGAGGTCGACGACGGTGGAGCAGACGAGGGGCATCACGACGGCGGTGGCGAGTGCGAACCACGCGACCCAGACGGGCAGCACCGGACCACGCACCAGCAGCGCGAGAGCGGTCGCCGCCGCGTAGAGGACCATGCAGGCGATGACCGGAGCGGCCTTCGCCGGCGTCCCGGGGAGCGTGGTGACGGCGAGGACCAGGTGCAGCAGTGAGAAGAGCGCCGCGAGTCCGATGGCGACACCCGCGGGGATGGAGGCCCTCATGCGTCCGCCCCCGCCTGGTGGACCGAACCGGTCCGGTGAGCGGGACGGTCGTCGGCGCCGAGCGCCGGCCAACGGAGCACGATGCGGGTGCCGGAGCCGGGGGCGGTGCGGAGGTCGGCCTCGCCGTCGGCGGCGGCCATCCGCTCGATGATCGAGCGCCGGACACCGAGGCGTTCAGCCGGGACCGCGTGCGCGTCGAACCCGGTGCCGTCGTCGGCGACCTCGACCTGCACGGACGAGCCGTCGGCGACGATCGTCACCCAGCGCGCGACGTCGTCGCCGGCGTGCTGCACGCTGTTCACCGCCGCCTGGAGCGCGGCCGAGGCGATCGCGTCCGCCGCCGAGAACGGCAGCGCCGGGCCCGCCATGGGGAGGCTCCGCACCTCCACCGGGGCACCGAGCGACGTGACGGACGTGGCGATCCGGTTCCGGAGGACGTCGAACGGCACGACCTGGTCCTCCCCCGGGCCGTCCGCGGCGGCGGCGGCGAGGTGGTCGATGGCGTTCCGTGCCATGCGTGCGGCGAGGGTCTTCGCGTCCGGGGTGTCCGCACGCGCGGCGGACAGCAACGTCGTGAGCACGCTGTCGTGCACGATGGCGTCGACCTGGACCCGTTCGACCTCGGTGGCGTGTTCCCGGATCGCCCGCGAGTACCGGCGGACCGCGGTGGCCTGGGCCACGTCGACCGCCGCCGCGGCGCGACGGAGCACCACGATGAGGATCAGCGCCGCGATGCCGAGCACCGCGGTGTAGGCGCCGTCGAGGAACGCCCGCTGCGGGCCGACCGCACCGCCGGCCGGCGAGAGCCGCAGCACGACGTAGATGATCGGCACGAGGGCGTTGTAGACCGCGGCGCGCCACGTGGCGAAGCTCAGCGAGGCGGCGATCGTGCCGACGTTGCAGAGCCACCACGGCCACGGGGACTGGTCGACCGGCAACGCCTGGTCGACCGTCAGCGGGAAGGTCAACAGCGCGACGAGGAACAGCAGCGCGCAGACGGTCTGCGCGGCCTGGGACCAGCGCTGCACGATCGCCGACACCCCGACCGCGACGAGCGAGAGTGCCATCGTGATCGCCGCTGCCGGCGCCCAGAACGCGTCGAGGTACGGCAGCTGCTTGAGGAAGCCGGGGACGTTCACCGCGCCGAACCCGATCGCGGCGATGGCCATCAGGATCGTGAACGCCCGGTCCAGCGACGCCTGGGTGATCGTGGCACGGACCGACCGCGACGGATCGGCCCAGCCGACGCCGCGGGCGTGCCCCGGACCGTGCCCGTCAGGTCCGGCGGGCCCGGTGGGCCCGCCGGGCCCGGCGTCGCTCGGACCGGCCGCGGCGGATGCGGGGGTTCCCGGGGACGACGGACGCCGGGCCGCTGCCGGCCCGGCGTCCGCCGCTGCGTCGGTGGTCACGAGGACCGACCGGCGCGGGTGTCGTCAGCGACCATCGCCGTCGGGGTCGATGCCGGAGTCGAGCCCCGGCAGGATCCCGTCCTCGACGGCACGCCGGAGCAGGTCGACCTTGGTCGGGGCGGGGCGACCCACCTCGACGTACTTCACGCGGATGCGGTCCAGGTACTCCCGGGCCGTCGAGTACCCGATGCCGAGCTGCTGCGCCGCCAGCTTGAGCGGCAGGCCCGAGGCGTACAGGTGCAGGATCTCGCGTTCGCGACGCCCGAGCTGGGCCTTCGCGAAGTCGCGGTCCGCGTCGATGGCGCTCGCCCACTCGAGGTTGTTGAGCACGTCACCCCGGGCCACGGTCGCGACGGCGGCCATCACGGTCTTCGTCGCGGACGACTTCGGGATGACGCCGGCAGCCCCTGCCGCCAGTGCCTCCCGCACGTTCGCGACGCGGTCGGCGATGCTGTGCACGAGCACGGCCGAACCGGTGCCCTGCACGCCCTTGACGTTCTCGGTGACCGTCGAGCCGTCACCCAGCGACAGGTCGAGGACGACGACGTCGACCTCGCGCCCGCCGAGCTGGGCGATGTACTCCGGGACGCTCGCGGCGGTGAGGACCACCTCGAACCCCTCGTTCTGGCAGGCGGCCTGGATCCCCAGTCGGACGGACTCGTGGTCGTCGACGATGGCGACCCGGACCGGCCGGGTCTCGGGACCGGCAGTCCCTGTCGTGCCGGTCGATGTGCTGGTGGTCGTGTCTCCCACGGTTGCCTCTCGTTCCGACAGCGCGCCGGGCCCTGATCCCGGTTGCCGTCGTCACCAAGGATACCCAGGTCAACATCAGCTTCGTACCCCACAACGGGACCTGGCGGAGCCGACCACCTGCCGGGGCTCAGGCGACCGGCACCAGCCGCGCCACGGCCTCCAGGTGGTGGGTGTGCGGGAACAGGTCGAAGGCGCGGAGTGCCTCCAGGCGGTACCCGAGATCCGCGAACGTCGCGACGTCGCGCGCCAAGGCGACGGGGTCGCAGGCGACGTAGACGACCTGGGCCGGCTGCAGCGCGGCGATCGACACGACGACCTCACGACCGGCACCGGACCGGGGCGGGTCCAGCACGATCGTGCCGGCGCGGAAGCGCTCGCGCTCCGGACGGGAGGCCGACTCGACGGTCCGGGACAGCCACCGGTCGACACGGCCGGTCTCGGCACGGGCACCGATCCACTCGGACAGGTTCTCGAGCGCGTGCTCGGTCGCGCGGGTCGCACTCTCGACACTCGTCACGCGGGCGCGCGGCCCGACGACGTCGGCGAGGGCCGCGGCGAGCAGCCCGACGCCGCCGTAGAGGTCGAGGTGCTGGCCCTCCGGGTCGAGGCGCTCACGATCGACCAGGTCCTGCACCGCGGCGGTGAGGACGGCGGGAGCCTGCCGGTGCACCTGCCAGAAGCCGTCGTCGTCCACGTCGAAGGTCCGTTCGCCGACGACCTCCTGCACGACCGTGGGGCGCTGGGCGTCGATGACCAGGCGTGCGCCGCCGGAGCCGCTCGGGCTGAGGACGTCGACGACCTCGGCGCCGGGCATCGAACCGCGGCCGAGCGGCGCTGAGCCCTGCACGGCGGCGGTGGCCAGCGGGAGCGAGGTGACCGGGACGACGGTGTGCGACCGGGCGGCGAACGGTCCGGGCGTGCCGTCGGCGTCGACGTGCAGGCGGACCCGGGTGCGCCAGCCGAGGCCGTTCGACTCGTCGTCGCCGGGTGCGGCCTCGACGACGACCGGCGCGCCGAGCACGGCGTCGAGGTCGATGCGGCCGAACCGGGAGAACGAGTCGACGAGCACGTCGCGCTTGAGGGTCCGCTGGTGGGCGAGGGCGATGTGCCCGAACTCCGCACCACCGGGGCGCACGGCGGGGTCGCGGTCCAGGCCGGCCTCGGGCCAGACGTGGTCCACCCGGTGCTCGCTCGGTTCGAGGACCTGCACGGTGTCGGCGCGCCAGAACGACTTCTTCCGGTCCTCCGTCACCCGGGCCACGACCCGCTCCCCGGGGATCGCGTCCGTGACGAACACCACGCGCCCCTCGTGCCGTGCCACCGAGATGCCGCCGTGGGCGATCCCGGTGACGTCGAGTTCGAGCAGTGTGCCGACGGATTCACCCATGGTTCGATGTTCCCATGCGTCTGTACCTCGCGAGCACCTCCCCCGCCCGTCGCGCGCTCCTGGCGCAGTCCGGGATCGAACCGGTGCTCGTCTCGCCGGGGGTCGACGAGGACGCGGTGGCGGCCACCGAGCAGGACCGACTCGGTCGCGGACTCACCGGGCCGGAACTCGTCTCGCTGCTCGCGGTCGCGAAGGCGACGGCGGTCGCGGACGGGCGCGTCGAGCTGGCGGACGGCACCGACACCGGCCTCGACGGCATCGTCTTCGGCGGCGACTCCGCCTTCGAGGTCGACGGGGTGCTGTACGGCAAGCCGCACGACCCGGAGGTGGCCCGCGAGCGGTGGCGGCAGATGCTCGCCGCGGGTGGCGGCACGCTGTGGAGCGGGCACTGCGTCGTGGACCGGCGCGCCGGGGTCGGGGTGACCACTGCCGGGACGGGAGGCGCGGGACGGGCTGGTGACGCGCCTCCCGTCCGCCCCGTGGGCGACCTGGGGCCGGTCGCACCGGGCGGTTCCGCCCTCGTCGTGGACGGTGACCGGGTCGTCGCGGTGGACAGCGCCGTGCTGACGTTCGCCGACGACATGACGCCCGCGGAGATCGACGCGTACGTCGCGACCGGCGAGCCGCTCGAGGTCGCCGGCGCGTTCACGATCGACGGGCGCGCCGCCGCCTTCATCACGCGCATCGACGGAGCACCCTCGGCCGTCGTCGGTCTGTCGCTGCCGATGCTGCGGTCGATGCTCCTGCAGGGGTTCGGGATCGCCTGGCACGACCTCTGGACACGGTAGGACCCGCCGGCGCGCTCGCCACCTCCCCGCCTGTAGACATCCACCTGCTGCACGCGGTGTTTCTTGTGGATGGCGGTCAAAACACGGCACTGGCGCACGAATACGCTGATGTCCCATGACCCGCATCAGCAAGGTCCTCATCGCGAACCGCGGCGAGATCGCCGTCCGCATCATCCGAGCGGCCCGCGATGCGGGCAAGGCCTCGGTGGCGGTCTACGCCGACCAGGACCGTGACGCCCTGCACGCCCGCCTCGCCGACGAGGCCTACGCGCTGAACGGCACCACGAGCGCCGACACCTACCTGGTCATCGAGAAGATCATCTCGGTCGCCCGACGCTCCGGCGCCGACGCCGTGCACCCCGGGTACGGCTTCCTCGCCGAGAACGCCGACTTCGCGCGCGCCGTCATCGACGCCGGGCTCACCTGGATCGGGCCGTCGCCCGACTCGATCGAGCGTCTCGGCGACAAGGTCTCCGCACGGCACGTGGCCGAGAAGGTCGGCGCACCCCTCGCCCCCGGCACGATCGAGCCGGTGCAGGACGTGTCCGAGGTCGTCGCCTTCGCCGACGAGGTCGGGCTGCCCGTCGCGATCAAGGCCGCCTTCGGTGGCGGTGGCCGTGGCCTGAAGGTGGCGCGGGACCGGGCCTCCATCCCCGAGTTGTTCGAGTCCGCCACGCGCGAGGCCATCGCCGCGTTCGGCCGAGGCGAGTGCTTCGTCGAGAAGTACCTCGACAAGCCGCGGCACGTCGAGACCCAGTGCCTCGCGGACGAGCACGGCAACGTCGTCGTCGTGTCCACGCGCGACTGCTCGCTGCAGCGACGCCACCAGAAGCTCGTCGAGGAAGCACCGGCGCCGTACCTCACCGAGGCGCAGCAGACCCTGCTGTACGAGTCGTCGAAGGCGATCCTCCGCGAGGTCGGCTACGTCGGTGCCGGTACCTGCGAGTTCCTCATCGGCGCCGACGGCACGGTCTCGTTCCTCGAGGTCAACACGCGTCTGCAGGTCGAGCACTGCGTCTCCGAGGAGGTCACCGGCATCGACCTCGTCCGCGAGCAGTTCCGCATCGCCGAGGGCGGCACGCTCGACTACGCCGACCCGACCCCGCGCGGCCACTCGTTCGAGTTCCGCATCAACGGCGAGGACCCGGGCCGCAACTTCTTCCCCGCACCGGGCCCCGTCCACGTGTTCAACGCACCGTCCGGCCCCGGCGTCCGCGTCGACTCCGGCGTGGTGTCCGGCGACGTCGTCTCGGGCTCGTTCGACTCGATGCTCGCGAAGCTCATCGTCACCGGTTCCACGCGTGCAGAGGCGCTCGAGCGGTCCCGCCGTGCCCTGGCCGAGTTCGAGGTCGCCGGCCTGCCGACGGTCATCCCGTTCCACCGCGCCGTCGTCGCGGACCCCGCGTTCGCCACCGACGACGCGACGCCGTTCTCGGTCTACACGCAGTGGATCGAGACCGACTTCGTGAACGACATCCCGGCCTGGAGCGGTTCCCCCGAGGAGCTGCCCACGCCGGGCGAGCGCGAGAGCGTCGTCGTCGAGGTGCAGGGCAAGCGCATCGAGGTGACCATGCCCTCCATCGTCGGTGGTGGTGCCGGCGGCGCGCGTCGTCCGTCCGGCCCGTCCGCTCCCCCGAAGCGTCGGTCCTCCGGCGTCAAGGGTGGCCGTGCGGCGTCCGGCTCCTCGGTCGCGTCGCCGATGCAGGCCACCGTGGTGAAGCTCGCGGTCGCCGAGGGTGACACCGTGGTGAAGGGCGACCTGCTCGTCGTCCTCGAGGCCATGAAGATGGAGCAGCCCGTCCAGGCACACAAGGACGGCATCGTCACCGGGCTGAACGCCCCCGTCGGCCAGACGGTCTCCTCGGGCCACGTCCTGCTCGAGCTCGCGTAGCGGGCGCGCGGCGCGCGGCGTCCGGCGCCCGACGCGCGGCGCCGATCGGCTGCGCACAACAGAAACCGCCTCGAACCACGGCTTCCCGCGGTTCGGGGCGGTTCCTGTTGTGCGGCGCCAGGTGGAACCAGCGGACGCAGCGTCAGCGGATCCGGCGGAAACGTCGGGTCTCGAGCGGGAGGCCCAGCCCCAGCAGCAGCGCTCGGAGCCGCTCCGTGTCCCGCGTCTCCGGCCACCCGAACCGACCGAGTCGACGGACGTCGGACACACGGCGGAGCCGGTCCTCGCGGCGCTTCTCCTGGAGGAGGACGTCCTCCGCGGTGAGACCCGCGGCGCGCAGGGCCGGGTCCCGGTACTTCGCGGCACCGTCGAACTCGAGGACGACGCCGTGGTCGGGGAACCAGAAGTCGACCCGCGCCACGAAGCCCGCAGCGTCGTGGAACTCGGTCTGGAGTTCGGGCCGCGGCGCTCCGAGCTCGTCCAACGCCACACGGGCGATCGACTCCCCCACCGAGCCACTGCGTGGGTCGGCGAACCCGATCGCGAAGCGTGCACGGTCCCGGCCGTGCACGGCCCTCTTGGCGTCCAGCTCAGCTCGGAGCGTCGACCGGTCGACACCGCGCTGGAGCGCGACGTCGAGGACGGGCACGGAACGTCGGAGGTCCTGGGTGAGCGCGATGTCGACGACGGTGCTCCGGAGGTCCGTGACCGGCCGGCCCGAGGACGCCCGGGCGATACCCAGCGACCGGCCCTTCCCGGGGTGCTTCCGCAGCAGCCGGAGGGACTGGGACGTCTCCCGCTCGGGATCGATGACGTCGACGACCTCGGGGAGCTCACCGCTCCAGGGCAGCCCGTGCAGGGCGAGGGCTGACACGTGGGACAGCACGAGGCGCGGAGCGATCAACTCGTCGACCGCGTCGATCCGAGCGAGATGGCGGACGCGGGCGTCCGCCGTCCGCCAGCGCTCGGCGTCGACGAACCTGCCGGGTGCGAGCCGGACGAGTGCGCCCCGGTCGGCCGCTGCGACGAGGTCCCGACCGCGACGCCCGGTGGGGTCGACGCTCCCACCCCTGATGATCTCGAGTCGTTGCATCTCCGCAGCCTCGCGGACGCCCACCGCCGCCGCAGGGCCTTCGCCGAACCCTGTGGACGACCGCGCTGGCGCCCGCTGTCGTGCAGGAGCCCGGTTCCGACTGACGCCGCACAACAGGAACCCGCTCGAACCGCGGGATGCAGCGGCGCGAGCGGGTTCCTGTTGTGCGCAGGCCCCGGCGCAGCGCGGCGGCGGCGGCGGCGCCGCGGCGCCGCCCTACGAGACCAGCGGGCGGACGGCCGCGGCCAAGCGGTCGGCCAGCGCGGTGGCTTCGCCGGAGGTCCCAGCGACGGTGTCGATGTAGACCTTCACCTTCGGCTCGGTACCACTCGGGCGGACGATGACCCGGGCGCCACCGTCGAGGTCGAAGCGCAGGATGTCCGACGGCGGGAAGCCCTCGACCCCGTCGAGGAAGTCCGTCACCGACGTGATCTCGACACCGCCGAGGTCCGTCGGGGTGGACGTCCGGAGCGACGCCATGATCTCCCCGATGCGTGACAGGTCGTCCACGCGTGTGGCCACCTGCCCGGAGGCGAAGGCTCCGAACCGCTCGGCGAACGCCTCGAGCTGGTCCGCGATGGTCTTGCCCTCGGCAGCGAGTTCGCTCGCCAGCGACAGCAGCTCCAGTGCAGCGGAGATGCCGTCCTTGTCGCGGATGACCTGCGGGTCGACCAGGTACCCGAGCGCCTCTTCGTAGCCGAAGAGCAGGTCCGGCACGCGGGACACCCACTTGAAGCCCGTCAGCGTGTCCCGGTGCCCGAGTCCGTACTGCTCGGCGACGCGTGCGAGTGCCGGCGAGCTGACGATCGACGCGGCCAGCACCCCGGTCACGCCGGCGTCGGCGGCTCGTTCGGCGGCGCGCCAGCCGAGGAGCCAGCCGACCTCGTTGCCGGCGAGACGCCGGTACGAGCCGGAGCCGTCCGGGATCGCGAGTGCCAGTCGGTCGGCGTCCGGGTCGTTCGCGATCACCAGGTCGGCGCCCACCGCGACACCCCGGGCGATCGCCAGGTCCATGGCGCCCGGCTCCTCGGGGTTCGGGAACGAGACGGTCGGGAAGGCGCCGTCCGGCTCGATCTGCTCCGGGACGACGGCCGGCTCGCGGAAGCCCGCCCGCGCGAACACCGCGCGGGCGGTCTCCCACCCGACGCCGTGCATGGCCGTGTAGACGACGGACGGCTGCGCATCGGCCGGGAGGCCCGGGGCCGGTACGGTCGCAGCCGTCGCGTCCACGTAGGCCTGGACGAGCGACGCATCGGCGACGGTGTAGTCCGTCGCACGGGTGAGCGAGCGGATGTCCCCGGCTGCGACGACGTCGATGGCGGCGGCGATCTCACCGTCGACCGGCGGCACGATCTGCGAGCCCTCGTCGTCCCCGCCGAGGTACACCTTGTAGCCGTTGTCCCGTGGCGGGTTGTGGCTCGCCGTCACCATGACGCCCGCGCCGACGCCCAGGTGCCGGACGGCGAACGCGACGAGCGGTGTCGGCAGCGCCGAGGGCAGCAGCGTCACGTCGAGACCCAGGCCGCGCATGACCTCGGCCGAGTCCCGCGCGAAGACGTCCGAGTTGACGCGGCCGTCGTAGCCGATGACGACGCTGCGATCGCGGCCGGAGTCGATGAGGAACCGGGCGAGCCCCGCGGCGGCCTGCGTCACGACGACGCGGTTCATGCGGAGCGGACCCGCGCCGAGCTCGGCCCGGAGGCCCGCGGTGCCGAACTCCAGCCGTCCGGCGAAGCGGGCTGCGAGCTCGTCGGTGTCCCCGGCGTCGACGAGCTGCTGGAGTTCGGCCCGGGTCTCGTCGTCGGGGTCCTGCTCGATCCAGGCCCTGGCGGTGTCGACGACGCTCACAGTGCCGCCACCACGCGGGCGAGCAGGTCGGCGATGACCGGCTCGGCCTGCTTGCCGGCCTCGAGCACCTCGGTGTGGGACAGCGGCGTCTTCTGGATGCCGGCTGCCAGGTTCGTGATGAGCGAGAAGCCGAGGATCTCCATGCCGGCCTGACGAGCGGCGATGGCCTCGAGCGCCGTCGACATGCCGACGATGTGTCCGCCGATCGCCTTCGCCATCTGGACCTCGGCCGGGGTCTCGTAGTGCGGGCCGCGGAACTGCGTGTAGACGCCTTCGTCGAGGGACGGGTCGACGGACTTCGCGACCGCACGGAGGCGTGCCGAGTACAGGTCGGTCAGGTCGATGAACGTCGCGCCCTCGAGCGGGCTGTCCGCGGTCAGGTTGATGTGGTCGCTGATGAGGACCGGGGTGCCGGGCGTCCAGGTCTCCTTGATGCCCCCGGCACCGTTGGTGAGGACCATGACCGAGGCACCCGTGGCAGCGGCGGTCCGCACGCTGTGCACGACGCGACGCACGCCGTGGTTCTCGTAGTAGTGGGTCCGGGCACCGATGACGAGCGCGTGCCGTCCGTCGGCGAGACGGATCGACCGGACGGTGCCGGAGTGCCCGGGGACGGCCGAGGCACTGAACCCGGGGACGTCCGCCGCGGGGATCTCGGAGACGGTCTCCCCGAGCAGGTCGGCGGCCTTGCCCCAGCCGGAGCCGAGCGTCAGGGCGACGTCGTGGCGTTCGATGCCGGACCGCTCAGCGATGACTGCGGCGGCGTCGCGGGCCACGTCGAAGGGGTCGACGGCGGGGTCGTTCAGGGGGTTCTCGGTGCTGACCATGCGCCGATCGTACCGGGCGGTCGGTCAGCCCAGCGCCTTCTCCACAGCCGCCGTGATCTCGCTCTGGTCGAAGTGGTTCCGGATCACGATGACCTCGGCGTAGGTCGTCCCGATGGCCTCGACGAACTCCTGGCTCGTGAGGATCACGTTGGCGTCGTCGGACACGTCCCGCACCGAGGCGACGTCGGCGGCGATGACCTCTGCGGTCAGTCCGAGCGTCGCCAGAGCCTTCTCCGCGTTCACCTTGAGGATCGCGCTGGCACCGATGCCCGCGCCGCAGATGGTCACGATCTTCATGCCGTCGTCACTCCCATGATGGCCCGGACCTCGTCGGCCGTGACGGCGGCAGCGAGCCGCCCGGTGACCGAGGCGTCGTTGAACAGGTTCGCGATCGCGCCGATCGACTCGAGGTGCGTCCCGACCTCGGCCACGGCCAGGCCGAGGACGACCGAGACCGGGTCGTTGTGCGGGTGCCCGAACACGACCGGTGCGGCGAGGGTCACGACCGCCAGACCGTCACGCAGCACGCTGGACCCCGGCCGGGCGTGCGCGAACGCCAGCCCCGGCGAGATGACGATGTACGCCCCGTGTTCCTCAACCATGCCGATCATGGCGTCGGTGTACGCGTCGGTGGTCGCTCCGGAGGCCACGAGGGCGCCGCCGGCCGTCCGCAGCGCGTCACGCCACGACGACGCGGACGCCCCGAGGACGACGGCCGGGTCCGGCAGCGGCGGCAGGCCCATCGACTCAGGCCTCCGCGTACCCGGCGGTGATCGCGGCGATGATCTCCTCGCGGTCCTCCAGCGGCAGGAAGGTCCCGAGCGCGGCGTTGATCTGGAACGCGGCCAGGTCGTCGAGGTCGTAGCCGAACGTGCCGGCCAGCAGCGCGAGCTCCTTCGACAGCGAGGTGTTGCTCATCAGGCGGTTGTCGGTGTTCACCGTGACGCGGAACCCGAGCTGGTACAGGACGTCGAAGGGGTGGTCGGCCAGGTCGTCACCCCACGCGGCGATGGCGCCGGTCTGCAGGTTCGAGGACGGCGAGACCTCGAGCGGGATCTCACGGTCGCGGACCCAGGACGCGACCTCGCCGAGGGTCGCGAGCATCGAGCCGTCGCCGCCGTCCGACAGCGAGACGTCCTCGAACACGCGGACGCCGTGGCCGAGTCGCAGTGCGCGACCGTCGACGAGCGCCGAGCGGATCGACGCGAGACCGTCGGCTTCACCGGCGTGCACCGTGACGGGGAACAGCTCGGAGGCCAGGTAGTCGAACGCCGCACGGTGGTCCGACGCCGGGAACCCGGCTTCGGCGCCGGCGATGTCGAAGCCGACGACGCCGTGGTCGCGGTGGCGGACGGCGAGCTCGGCGATCTCCATCGACCGGTCGGCGTGCCGCATGGCGGTGACGAGCTGGCCGATCCGGATGGACCCGCCGGCGGCGTCGACCGCTTCCTCGATGCCGGCCTGCACGGCTTCGACCGTCTGGTCGAGGGTCAGGCCACGCTGCAGGTGCTGCTCAGGCGCCCAGCGGATCTCCCCGTAGACGACGCCGTCGGCGACGAGGTCCTCGACGAACTCCTTCGCGACGCGGGTCAGACCGGCTGCGGTCTGCATGACCGCGGTGGTCACGTCGAAGGTCTTGAGGTACTCGACCAGGGAGCCGGAGTTCGACTGGTCGGCGAACCACGTGGCGAGCTCGGCCGGGTCGGTGGTCGGCAGCTCGACGCCGTCGGTCGCGGCGAGCTCGATGATCGTCGCGGGGCGGAGGCCGCCGTCCAGGTGGTCGTGCAGCGAGACCTTGGGGAGGTCGTTGATGACCGCTCCGGCGTCGGGCAGGCGGTAGATGGGGGCGGCGTCACTCATGCGCCCAAGGCTACCGGTGGTCACCGGCCGCCGCAGGGCGCCGTCGACAAGGGTGTGGACCATGGACTGGAGGCTCCCCACACGTCGTGCGGGGAGCCTCCAGTCCGGATGGTGCGATGCGGGCAGCGGGCCGCTACTGGATCCGTTCGCGCACGATCGGTCCGCGCTCGGGCGCGGACTCCCCGATCGACCACGCCCCCTCGAGCGACTCGAGGGCCCGCTCGAAGCGGGCCGGCTCGTCGGTGTGCAGCGTCCACAGCGGCTGGCCTGCGGTGACGGTGTCGCCCGGCTTGACGTGCAGCTCGATGCCGGCGCCGGCCTGCACCGGGTCCTGCGCCCGGGCCCGTCCGGCACCCAGGCGCCACGCCGCGATGCCGAAGGGGAGCGCCTGCTGGGTGGTGAGCACACCGGACTCGGTGGCGGTGACGACGTGCGTCTCCGCTGCGACCGGCAGTGTGGCCGAGGCGTCGCCGCCCTGCGCCTCGATCATCCTGCGCCAGGTGTCCATCGCGCGGCCGTCGGCGAGTGCGGCGGCCGGGTCGGCGTCGGTGACCCCGGCCAGGCGCAGCATCTCCTCGGCGAGCGAGAGGGTCAGCGACACCACGTCGGCGGGACCACCGCCGGCGAGGACCTCGACGGACTCACGGACCTCGAGGGCGTTGCCGATCGTCAGGCCGAGCGGGACCTCCATGTCGGTGAGGAGCGCCGAGGTCGCGACCCCGGCGTCCTTGCCGAGGTCGACCATCGTCTGCGCCAGCAGCTTCGACTGCTCGAAGTCCGCCATGAACGCGCCGGAGCCGAACTTCACGTCGAGGACGAGCGCTGCGGTGCCCTCGGCGATCTTCTTCGACATGATGCTCGACGCGATGAGCGGGATGCACTCGACCGTGCCGGTGATGTCACGGAGGGCGTAGAGCTTCTTGTCGGCGGGTGCCAGGCCGGAGCCCGCGGCACAGATGACGGCACCGACGTCCTGCAGCACCGCCGTCATGCGCTCGTTCGAGAGTGCCGCCTGCCATCCCGGGATCGACTCGAGCTTGTCGAGCGTGCCACCCGTGTGCCCGAGTCCGCGGCCGGAGAGCTGCGGCACCGCGACGCCGAACGTGGCGACGAGCGGTGCGAGCGGCAGGGTGATCTTGTCGCCGACGCCTCCGGTGGAGTGCTTGTCGACCGTGGTCTTGCCGAGCGAGCCGAACGACATCCGCTCCCCCGACGCGATCATCGCGAGCGTGAGGTCCCGGATCTCCCGACGCTCCATGCCGTTGAGGAAGATCGCCATCGCGAGCGCGGCCATCTGCTCGTCACCGACGTAGCCGCGCGTGTACGCGTCGACGAGCCAGTCGATCTCGGCGGTGGACAGGGTCCCGCTGGAGCGCTTCGTGCGGATGAGGTCGACGGTGTCGAACGGCTCGACGGCCATGTCAGTGCTCCTGCCGGTAGGTGGCGAGGGTCCGCGGGCCGAAGGCGTCCGGCAGGACCTCGTCGATGGTGCGGATGCCCGAGACCGTCTCGAGGAGCATGCCCTCGGTGGAGTGCTCGAACAGCAGCTGGCGGCAGCGGCCGCACGGCATCAGGGTCGCCCCGTCGCCGTCGACGCAGGTGAACGCGACGAGCTTGCCGCCGCCGGTCATGAACAGCTGCGACACGAGCGAGCACTCGGCACACAGGGTCACACCGTACGAGGCGTTCTCGACGTTGCAGCCGGACACGATCCGGCCGTCGTCGGTGAGCGCCGCGGCCCCCACCGGGAAGGACGAGTACGGCACGTAGGCGCGGCCCATCGCGGTCGTGGCCGCCTCGCGGAGAGCGTCCCAGTCCACGTCGACGTGGGTGCTCCCGTCGATCGGTGCCTCGGCGTCGGCCGGGAGGCTCGTGGCCGGGTCCGTCCAGACCGGCTCGCCGGTCTCGGGGTCGGTGCCGACCCCGTGGTCTCCCGCAGCGTTCGTGTCGGTCATGTGGCGTGCCTCCCGTGCATGGTGCGGTGTCGCGCGCTCTCGCGCGCCGTCGTGCGGTGTCGTACAGCGGGACACCGGTGTCGGTCCATCGAACCGCGTGTCGACGCGGTTCGACCGACGGACACCGGTGTCCCGCCGATCAGCTCAGTTCTTGATGTAGGGCTTGCCGGACGCCGCCGGGCCGCGCGACTGCCCGACCAGACCGGCGACCGCGAAGATCGTCACGACGTAGGGCAGCATCAGCAGGAACTCGCTCGGCACCGGCGAGTTGATCGCCCCGAGCGTGTTCTGCAGGTTCGACGCGAAGCCGAACAGCAGGGCTGCCAGCGTCGCCTTGATCGGGTCCCACCGGCCGAAGATGACCGCGGCCAGGGCGATGTAGCCCGCGCCCGCCGTCATGTCCTTCGTGAACGGACCGACCGCGTCGAGCGTGAAGTAGGCGCCGCCCAGACCCGCGATCGCACCGGCGAGCGAGACGTTCCAGAACCGCGTGCCGGTGACGTTGATGCCGACGGTGTCCGCCGCCTCCGGGTGCTCGCCGACCGCGCGGAGGCGGAGGCCCCAGCGGGTCTTGAACAGGGCGAAGGTCACCACGGCCACCGCGATGTACGCCAGGTAGACGATGACGGTCTGCTCGAAGAGCACCGGGCCGATCACCGGGATCTGGTGCAGGACCGGGATCTCGATCTTCGGGAAGCGGATGCCGACGTTCAGGGTCGTTTCGGACGGCGAGAGCACCTGCGAGTACAGGAACCCGGTGAGCCCGGAGATGAACGCGTTGATCACCACACCGACGATGACCTGGTCGACGAGGTACTTGATGCTGAACGCCGCGAGGACGAACGACACGAGCACACCCGCGACGAGCGCACCGATCAACCCGACCCAGGCGGACCCGGTCAGCGAGGCGATGAGCGCCGAGGTGAACGCACCGGCGAGGAACTGTCCCTCGATGGCGATGTTCACGACGCCGACGCGCTCGGAGATGACCCCGCCGAGGGCGCCGAACACCAGCGGGACGCTGAGGCCGATCGCGCCGACCAACAGGCCGGGCAGCGGGATCGTCTTGCCGGCGGCTGCCCAGGTGAGGAACCCGACGACGAAGACGACCGCGAAGACGCTCGTCAGCCACAGCGGCACCGGACGGTACCGCCCGACCAGGAAGAAGGCGACGGCGGTGCCCAACGACAGCAGGACGACGACGACCACGCCGGTCGCCAGCGACGGCAGACCGACGTTCGGCAGCTGCACGAAGTCACCGGCGTTGGCGAGTCGGAACGTGGTCGTGCCGCCACGGCGGACGCCGAGGAACAGCACGGCGGCGAGCACCGAGAACACGGCGAACGCGATCGGTGCCTTCCAGCTGCGGGTGGTCTCGACCGCACGGTCGGCGACGGGGGTCGCCGGGACCGCGGTGGGACTGAGGGTGCTCACGCGGCGACCGCCTTCCGCTCGGAGTTCTTACGGGTGCGACGACGTGCGCCCGGCTGCGGGATCCGGAAGACCGCGCGGACGAGCGGCGGGGCCGCGATGAACAGGACGATGAGTGCCTGGATGACGCCGACGATGTCGATCGGGATGCCGTTGGCGGCCTGCATCGCGTAGCCACCGTTCTTGAGCACCCCGAACAGGATCGCGGCCCAGAAGGTGCCCCACGGCTTCGAGCGGCCGAGCAGCGCGACGGTGATCGCGTCGAACCCGATGCCGGCGTCGATGCCCGAGGTGAAGCCGGTCGTGACGGCGCCCTCGACCTGGTAGGCGCCGGCGATGCCGATGAGGGCGCCCGAGATGACCATCACCCAGATGGTGAGCATCGGGACGCTCATGCCCGCGACGCGAGCGGCACGGGGGTTCTCGCCCACCGTGCGGAAGCGGAACCCGAGCGACGACTTGTTCATCAGCCACCACACGACGACGACCGCGATGAGGGCGACGATGAAGCCGACGTCGATGCCGAACCGCGAGCCGAACAGCGACGGCAGGACCGCCGAGTCGCGGGTCGCCGGCGAGATCGGGTTCGGGCTGCCGCCGGCCTGCAGGAGGCCGGGGGTGCGGAGCATGAAGCTCACCAGGTACAGGGCGACGTAGTTGAGCATGATCGTCAGGACGACCTCGTTGGCACCGGTCCGGGCCTTGAGGAGTCCGACGATGCCTGCCCACACCGCACCGCCGACGATGCCGGCGAGGATCGTGAGCGGGATGTGCACGACGGCTGGCAGGTCGAACGAGAACCCGACCCAGCCGGCGGCCGCGGCGGCCATCAGGACCTGTCCCTGACCGCCGATGTTGAACAGGCCGGTGCGGAACGCGACCGCGACGCCGAGACCGGCGGCGATGAGCGGCACCGCGTAGTCGACGGAGCGCGTGATCGGGGCGATCGCGGTCGCGAACGACGGGGCACCGAAGTTGATGACCGAGCCCTGGAACAGCGACGAGTACGAACCGCCGACGGCCGTCCCGACCGCCCGGAGCGTGTCGAGCGGACGGGCGAAGAAGTACCCGGCTGCGGCCTGGACGTCCTTGTCGGTGAGGGCGATGAGGACACCGCTGGCGACGAGGGCCAGGACCACTGCGAGGACGGTGGTCAGGACCGAGCCGTTCACGATGCTCCGGAGCGCGTCGCTCCAGCGTCCTTCGCGGCGCTCGCTGTCGGTCGCCGAATCGGTCATCAGGTGCGGTGCGCCGGTGACCTCCTGCAGGCGGTCGTCGACGGCGGGCGTCGCGTCGGCACGCGTCGTGTCGGCACGCGTCGCGTCGGCACGCGTCGTGTCGGCGTCGGCCGGGAGGCCCGTGGTCGCGTGGGTGGGTGTGGTGCGGTCCGACGGCGTGGTGCCGTCGTGCTGCGGCGTGGGGTCGCTCACGCGGCGAGCTCCGTTCCTGCGGGCAGTTCGCCCGCCATCATGAGTCCGAGGACGTCCCGGGGTGTGGACGCGGGGACGATGCCGACGATCGCGCCGCGGTACATCACGGCGATCCGGTCGGCGAGCGCGACGACTTCGTCGAGCTCGGTGGAGACGACGATCACCGGGACGCCGCTGTCGCGGGTCTCGACGATGCGCTTGTGCACGAACTCGATCGAGCCGACGTCGATGCCGCGGGTGGGCTGCGCGGCGACGAAGAGCCGCAGGGGGCGGCTGAGTTCGCGGGCCAGGACGATCTTCTGCTGGTTGCCGCCGGAGAGCCGGCCGGCCGCGGTGGTCCGGCCGGGCGTGCGGATGTCGAACTCGGCGATCTTCTCGTCGGCGAAGGCGTCCCGCTCGGCAGCGCGGATGGTGCCGGCACGGACGAAGTCGGCGGCGTCGGCGCGGTCGAGCATGAGGTTCTCGGCGATGGTGAACTCGCCGACCAGGCCGTCTTCCTTGCGGTCCTCGGGGACGAACCCGACTCCGGCGTCCAGGATCTGCTTGACGCTGCGGCCGGTGACCTCGCGCCCGTCCAGGGTGATCCGGCCGGAGCGCACCGGCTCGAGGCCCATGATCGCCTCGGTCAGCTCGGTCTGGCCGTTGCCCTGCACGCCCGCGATCGCGAGCACCTCGCCACGGCGGACCGTGAACGAGACGTCGTCGACCAGCACGAGGCCGGCGGGGTCGGTGACGGTGAGACCCTCGACGACCAGGGCTGCCTCGCCCGGGGTGGCCGGGGCCTTCTCGACGACGAGTTCGACGCTGCGGCCGACCATCAGCGCCGCGAGTTCGCTGTTCGACGCGGTCGGGGACGCTTCCCCCACGACCTTGCCGAGGCGGATCACGGTGATGCGGTCGGCGACCTCACGGACCTCGCGGAGCTTGTGCGTGATGAAGACGATGGCGGTGCCGGCCTCGCGGAGCTGGCGCATGATGCCCATCAGCTCGTCGGTCTCCTGCGGGGTGAGGACGGCCGTCGGCTCGTCGAACACCAGCACGGAGGCGTCACGGGAGAGCGCCTTGATGATCTCCACGCGCTGCTGGACACCGACGGGCAGGTCCTCGACCCGGGCGTCGGGGTCGACGTCGAACCCGAACCGCTCGGAGATCTCACGGACACGTCTGCGGGCACCGGCGAGGTCGAGACGGCCACCGAACGCGGTCTCCTCCTGCCCGAGCATGACGTTCTCGGCCACGGTGAAGACGGGGACGAGCATGAAGTGCTGGTGCACCATGCCGATGCCGGAGCGCATGGCGTCGCCCGGTCCGTCGAAGTGCTGGACGACGTCGTCGAGCAGGATCTCGCCCTCCTCGGCCTGGTACATGCCGTAGAGGACGTTCATCAGGGTCGACTTGCCCGCACCGTTCTCGCCGAGGAGACAGTGCACCTCGCCCGGTTCGACGGTGATCGAGATGTGGTCGTTGGCGACCAGGGTGCCGAACCGCTTCGTGATGCCGCGGAGTTCGAGCTTCATGTCGGTGAGTCTATTTCTGTCTCGGGCGCGCACGGGTCCCCGTGCGCGCGAGAACGCGGGCGGAGGAGTGATCCCCCGCCCGCGTTCGTCGGACTACTTGACGGATGCCTCGGTGTCGACCTTGACCGAGCCGTCGATGATGCCGGCCTTGATCTCGTCGAGCTCACCCTGCAGACCCGAGTCGACCTTGGACTCGTAGTCGTGGAACGGCGCGATGCCGACGCCGTCGTTCTTCAGCGTGCCGACGTACGGGGTCTTCGAGTAGTTGCCCTTGGCGGCCTGCTCGACGACGTCCTTGACCGCGGGCTTCATGCCCTTCTCGATCGAGGTGAAGGCGATGTCCTTGTAGCGGGGGTCGGCCTCGTAGAGGTCGCTGTCCGCGCCGATGAGGACGGAGCCGTTGTCGGCGTCCTTGATCGCCTCTGCGGCGGACTGGTAGATCGGGCCACCGACCGGCAGGATCACGTCGGCGTCCTGGTCGAGCAGCGACTGCGCGACCGACTTCGCCTGGGTGCCGGCCTCGAAGCCACCGGTGAAGGAGCCCTTCTGGCTCTCGACGTCCCAGCCGACGACCTTGACGTCCTTCTTCTTCTGCTCGTTGTAGTACGCGACGCCGTCCGCGAAGCCGTCCATGAAGATGGTGACGGTCGGGATCTGCATGCCGCCGAAGGTACCGACGGTGCCGGACTTCGAGTACGACGCGGCCGCGTAGCCGGCGAGGAACGCCGCCTGCGAGGTGTCGAACGTGATCGGCTTGACGTTCTTCGCGTTGATCGAGTTGTCGTCGATGATCGCGAAGTCGGTGTCGGGGTTCGCCGCGGCCTGCTTCTTCGTCGAGGCGGCGAGGTTGAAGCCGACCGTGACGATGAGGTTGCAGTTCTGGTTGACGAGCTGCTGGATGTTCGAGTCGTAGACGGTGGCGTCCTTGGACTCGGCGTCCTTGTACTGGGCACCGAGCTCGGACGCGGCGTCCTTCATGCCCTCGAAGCCGAGCTGGTTGAACGACTTGTCGTCGAAGCCGCCCGCGTCGGACACCATGCAGGGCAGGAAGTCGGACTTCTTGGACGAGGTCGAGTCGGACGGTGCGGATGCGCAGCCGGCGAGCACGGCGACGGTGCCGACGAGCGCGAGGCCGCTCATGGCGACGCGGCGGGTACGAGATGACACGGGGGTTCCTCCGGGGAGATCGGGAGTCGGCCCGGAGTCACTGCGCACCGGGCGATCGTGAGGACAGTACACGACCGGCCGGGCGGTACAGGACCGGTCCGGAGCCCCTCTGACATCGGTTACGCGATCGCGACCGCGTCGTAACGCGCCGGAAACGCGATGGCTCGTCCGTGACCCCAGTTCGCGGGGTTTCGTGATGGAGCGCTACAGCCGGGCCACGGTCTGGAGGATCGTGCAGGCATCCCGCACATCCGCCGGTCCACAGGGTGGTTCAGAAGTCCTCGTCCGCGTCGCCGGGGAAGCACAGCGAGAGAGCCTGGACCGCGTACTGCCCCTCCGACACCGTCAGCCGGATCGAGTCGGTCCGCCCGCCACCACGACCCACGATGGTCGGGCGGTCCGCCGTCCCCCAGTGGTCGATCGTCATCCCCTGGTGCTGCCACCGTGCCTCGGTCGCAGCGACGTCGCCGGTGCCCGCGCGGGTGACGAGGTACCGCCACTTCGCACCCTGGTCGCCGCCGGGGAGCCGGCAGTCCTCCAGGTAGTCGGGGCCGGTCCGCGGCTGCCACCTCCCGCCGAGACGGCCGGTGACCGCCTCGACGTCGTCGACCATCTGCTGCTGCGCGACGTCGCGGTTGACGGCCGGGACAGCGTGCTCGGACGTTGGTGCCGGTGCGGGGGCCGGACCGGCCGCGGAACAGCCGACGAGCGCTCCGACGACGAGCACAGCGGTCCCGAGGACCCCGGCGCGTCGGCGCAGCCTGCGCTCAGAGCACATCAGCGTCGCCCGGGAAGCAGAGCGAGACGCTCTGGACAGCGGTCAGACCGGGGGCCACGGACAGGCTGATCGATGAAAGACGACCCCCACCGCGTCCCACGAGGGTCGGCTCGGAGGCGGTTCCCCACCGTTCCACGGTCATCCCCTGCTCGCGCCATCCGCGTTCGACCGTCGGCATCTGGTCTGCCACGCCGTCGTTGCCCGTCCTGGTGACGAACGAGGTCCACCGCGCCATCGCCCGGCCATCGGACCCCATGCAGTCCTCGGCGTAGTCCGGCCCACTCCGCTGCCGCCAGTCACCCCCGAGTCGCGTCGTGACCGCGTCGACGGCATCGACCATCTGCCGTTGTGCGGTCTCGGCGTCGAGCACCGGTGTCGCCGTCTCGCTCGGTGTCGGTGTCGGAGCGGGCGACGCACAGCCGACGAGCGCGCCGACGACGAGCACACTGATCGCGGACGCGGTCCACCGGCGTGCGGTGATCGTGTCAGAGCTCATCGGGGTCCCCGGGGAAGCACAGCGACACCGCCTGGACCCCGTACTGGTCATCAGAGACCGAGAGGCCGTTCGAGTCCGTCACCGCGCCACCGAGTCGGTCCGGCCCCCGGGAAGCACCACGCCTCGATGGCGCTCCCCACAATGTTCTGGCACTGCGCACCCTGCTCATCGTCATGCAGAACACAGCTGCCTTAACCCCGTCACAAGTCGTCAGCGTCACCTGTGAAACACACCGAAATGGCCTCAACACCATAGAGGTTCTTTGCCACTGAGAGACTGATCGATTTCGTTCTGTCACCACCGCGGCCCACGATTGTCGGCTCTTCCTCTGTACCCCAGTGATCGATGGTCATGGCCTGCTGCTTCCAGCGCTCTTCCATGCCGGCCACGTCCTTCGCGACGTCCCCAACCGAAGGCCGCGTGACGAGATAACGCCATTGCGCCCCTTGCCCCCCGTCCGGGAGCTCGCAGTCTTCGGCGTACCGCGGCCCAGTTTCCTTGTGCCACTCTCCGCCGAGGCGCTTAGTCGCGTCGTCGACCGCAGCAATCATTTGATTCAAGGCAGTTTCGGAATCCACCGAGGATGTCCTTTCTGGTTCCGGTGACTCAGCTTGGGACTGTGTACAACCCGCTGCCAGCAGACTCAGCACCACGACTGTTAGCGAGCCGACAGCCCCGCGCCTCCGAATCATTTCCCTCGTCATCGGCTTCCTTCCTCGTAGCCCCCGGCATCTAGTAACAATTGATCGCGTTTCGTCATTGGTATCGGGTCTGAGGGAGTGAGTTTCTCGTCGTGGCCAGTGGTCGCAGCGGCGACGTTGTATAGCGTCTCGGTTCCGGAGTCGAGGTAACCAGCGCCATCGGCGTGTAGAGGATCGTGATGCCGAACGGCTTGAAGTGCATTGCCTTCGAGACCGGACCCTCCATTAGCACCGAACGTAGTCGCGCCGAATGCTGGTTTCGACGGGTCGACGTGATGGCCATGGCTGAAGCTCCGGCCTACCGTCGCCCACTCGTCCCCCTTTCCGCCTTCGTCGAAGAGCACGTTCCGTGCCTGTCCGGCGTAAACCTCGCCGGCGTGGAGGTCGTCCGCCGAATCGACCGCGTCCGGCAGACCAGCGGAGGCCAGGGCAACAAATCTGTCGACGTGGATGTCCGACCGGGAGAGCGCGACCCCCGCTGTCGTCGTGCCGTACGAGTGCGCGACGATGTTCGTGGTGGGCATGCCATCAGCCCGGACGGCGTCTAGTCCGTGTACGGACGCCGCCAGCTTCTCGGCACCGGCTTCCGCTTTGTCCATGCCGAGGACAGTCGTCTCTCCGGGGGTCTCGTAGCCGATCCAGGAGATCACAGCACGATCGCTGTCTCCATCAGCAAGCTTCTGACGGTCGTAGATGTTTTGCGCGGCTCGAGTCCACGACGACATGTCTGCCGTCGTCGTGTTCATACCCGGCACTGCCCAGGTCACGTTCTTGGCGGTGTCGAGGTCGCCGACCGACACGGCCGCGAGCGGTGGGACGTCGTCGGTCAAGGAGACGAGGTGTCGCTCGCCGGAAGCCTTCTTACCGAGGGTGGCCTCGATGTTGAGCAGGGCCTTCAACTCCTTCTCGAGCGAGGCGATCTGCTGCTGGAACGGCGTGCCGTACTGACCCGACCAGGCGGACCCGGTCTGCGCGGTCGCCAGCTGGCTCTCGAGCTGGTCGATGCGGAGACCGAGCACCGATCGGTTGGCCGTGTCTCGTGCCCAGTAGGCAACGCCCTCGAGGTTGCCCAGCTTCTCGAGCACCGACTGCGGTAGAGCGCGGAGTGCCGGCGCATCCGCCTTCGACAGCCCTAGCGCTGCCCACCGCTTCGCGACCTCGGCCGGGGTCAGGCCCTCCGCGAACAACGCATCGAGCACCGGTGGCGTCCGCCCGTTCGTGGCGACGGCGAGCACCATGTCGGGGAGCGCTCCGGCTCCCCCTGCTTTCTCGAAGGCGGTGGCGACGTGCTCGCTCCACGTGCAGTCCGACTCGTTGTGCTGCAGGTACTGGCGGAATCCGGAGAGCGCGCTCTGCCCGTCGACGACCGCCCAGCCGCACGATGCCGTGAAAGTGGACCATGCGGTCTGCAGACGCTGCAGCTCGGCGTCGGCGGCGCCGTCGGCCGAGCGGGTGGTGGACACGAAGGTGCGCAGGTGGGTCGGGTCTGCCGAGCTCTTCCCGCTGCCGTCGCCCCCGGCCGAGTGCGGACGCTGCCGTGCGTGGAACGCCGCCGTCAGCGGCTTCGGGGTGATCGGCGTGGTCGAGGGTTCCCGGTCGGTCACGAACTCCCACAGGGGCACCGCCACCCCCGCGACACCGCCACCGGATGCCTGGACGAAAGCGTTGCGTTGTGCTTCACGCTGCTTCCACGCATCGTGGTCGCTGATCCGCTGACGTTCCTCCACGGCCTGTCGGCTCACCGCATCGATGTCGTCAGCGAAGTCGGCGAGGACCCCGGCGAGCTTGCCCCGGTCCTCGGCCTCGATCACGGCGGCATCCTGGAACCGCTTCGCGTAGGCCCCGGAGAAGTCCTGCGGACCTGTCGTCACCGCCCCGGAACGCTTGCCCGCTTGCCCGCGCAGGACGCCATCCGCGGTGCGCAGCGCATCGCTCAACGCTGACGCGTCCCCTGCGTCGTACTCGATGTCCGCCATCTGCTCTCCCCCGGCTCCCCCGCAACCCCCGCTGCGACCACCCACGATGGTGCGGCATGCCCCTCCTGGCATGCTGACGGGCGCTCCTCAGAGCACGTCGTCCCGCCCGCTGATCTTCAGCGCGTCCACCACGCCCTTGACCCGCTGCGCGTTCGCGCTCGTGGTGACGAGCAGCGCGTCCGGGGTGTCGACGACGACGATGTCCTCGACCCCGATCAGCGAGATCAACCGGTTGCTCTGCGACACGACGATGCCGCTCGCCGAGTCGGCCAGGATGCGGGCGTTGTCGCCGAGCACGGCCAGGTTGTTCTTCCGCCCGCCGGACTGCAGCTTCGCGAGCGAGGCGAAGTCGCCGACGTCGTCCCAGTCGAAGTCGCCGGGCACGACCGCCATGCGCCCGGCAGCGGCAGCGGGCTCGGCGACGGTGTAGTCGATGGCGATCTTCTTCAGCGCGGGCCAGATGCGGTCGACGACGATCCCGCGCGCGGAGGTGTCCCACGCGGCGGCGAGCTCCTCGATGCCAACGAGCAGCTCGGGCTCGTTGCGCCCGATCTCGGCGAGGAGCACATCGGCGCGGCTGATGAACATGCCCGCGTTCCAGAGGTACGACCCGTCGGCGACGTACTTCTTCGCGGTCTTCAGGTCGGGCTTCTCGACGAAGGACCGGACGGCGTGTGCGGTGGTCGCGCCCGCGACGTCGAGCGACTCGTCGGCCGCGTGGATGTAGCCGAAGCCGATGGCGGGCTCGGAGGGCGTGATGCCGATCGTCGTGATGAACCCGGCGCGGGCGGCGGCGACGGCCTCGCGGACGGACCGGCGGAACCCGCGGGCGTCGCCGATCACGTGGTCGGCGGCGAAGGAGCCGATGACGACGTCCGGCTCGCGGCGGTGCAGGATCGCGGCGGCGAGACCGATCGCGGCGGTGGAGTCCTTCGGCTCGCTCTCGAGCACGACGTTGTGGTCCTCGACCCCGGGGAGCTGCGACTCGACGGCGACGCGGTGGGCGCGGCCGGTGACGACCATGATGCGGTCGGGTCCGGCGAGCGGCTCGAGCCGGTCCCATGTCTGCCGCAGCAGGGACGACCCGGAGCCGGTCAGGTCGTGCAGGAACTTCGGGGCGTCGGCGCGCGAGAGCGGCCACAGGCGCGATCCGATGCCGCCGGCCGGGATGATCGCGTAAAAGTCGTCGAGTGCGTCCGTCACGCGCCCACCGTACCGGCGCACCCATGCGGCAGCTGCGCGTCGTCTGGACGTGTCGTGGACGACCCCGGTGTCGGCGCACGGTCTGTTCACCCCTCGCGCGCACCGCGTTCACGTCGCACCCCCCGGTCGTCCACGCGTCGGCGTGAGCATGGGCCGTGCCATGAACGCACGCAGCGTGGAGCGAGGCGACGAGTCCCCCAGGACCGTCGCCGTCGTGACCGAGAGCTTCCTGCCCACCCTCAACGGCGTCACCACGAGCGTCCTCGCGGTGCTCGAACACCTGCGACGTCGCGGCCACCGGGCCGTCGTCATCGCCCCGGACACCCCCGGCCTGGCGGCCTGGCGGTCGCGCTCCGAGCAGGAGCGGCACCTGGGCTTCGACGTGCACCGGATCCCCGCGGTCGCGTACCGGCAGTTCCCGGTCGCGCTCCCGCACCCGGTCCTCGACACGATCCTCGCCGCGTCTGGCGCCGACGTGCTGCACGCCGCCAGCCCCTTCCTGTTGGGTGGGCGCGCGATCACGGCGGCCGGGAGGCTCGGCATCCCCTCCGTCGCCGTCTTCCAGACCGACGTGGCCGGGTTCGCACAACGGAACGGCCTGTCCGCAGCGGCCCCGCTGGTCCGCCGGGTCCTCGGGCGCATCCACGCGGGAGCGTCGCTGACGCTGGCGCCGTCCTCGGCGACGGCCGCGATGCTCGCGGAAGCGGGCGTCCCACGGGTGGCCCGCTGGGGTCGTGGTGTGGACACGGCCCTCTTCCACCCGGACCGTCGCTCCTCCGCCCACGTCCGGGCCCTGCGCCGGCGGATCGCCCCGAACGGGGAGACCGTCGTCGGCTACGTGGGTCGGCTGGCACCGGAGAAGGAGGTCGAACGGCTCGCGGAGCTCGGCGGCATGCCGGGCATCCGGGTCGTGGTCGCAGGAGGGGGTCCCTCCCGGGCACTGCTCGAGCGGCGCCTGCGTCACCTGGACGTGACCTTCACCGGTCCGCTGCGCGGCGATGCGCTGGCGGACGCGTACGCGATGCTCGACGTGTTCGTGCACACCGGGGCCGCTGAGACGTTCGGGCAGACCCTGCAGGAGGCCCACGCGGCCGGCCTGCCGGTGGTGGCCCCGGCCACCGGCGGACCGCTCGACCTGGTGTCGCCGGGTCTGGACGGCGAGCTGTACGACCCGGCAGCGCCGCTGGCGCTCCGCGCGGCCGTGGCGCGGTTGCACGCCGACCGGGCACTCGCCGAGCGGATGGGCTCCGCGGGTCGACTGCGGGTCGAGGGCACGACGTGGGAGTCGGTCGGGGACGAGTTGCTCGCCCACCACGAGACGGCGCGGACGATCGGCGCTCCGCCGGCCGTGCCCCGCACCGCCCGCTCCGGGTGGCACGAGAACGTCGGTGCCCGGACGTAGGATGGTGTCGTTCCACACGAACACGACGGCAACGGCGCGCCGATCGGTGCGCCGGCCCTACGGGAAGGCGAGCTCATGGCCGAGCAGACCGCAGGCGGGACGGCGACAGCCACCCCGCAGGTGACCATCGACGGTACGTCGATCGACGCACCTCGGACGCGCGCGCCGCAGGGCACGCTCTACCGCGGCTCGATCGGGATGTGGTCGTGGGTGCTGCACCGGATCACCGGCGTCGCCATCTACTTCTTCCTGCTGGTGCACATCCTCGACACGGCACTGGTCCGGCTCTCGCCCGAGGCCTACAACGCCGTCATCGGCACGTACAAGACGCCGCTGATGAACCTGGGCGAGATCGCCCTCGTCGCCGCCATCGTGTTCCACGCGTTCAACGGGCTGCGGATCATCCTCATCGACTTCTGGTCGAAGGGGCCGAAGTACCAGCGCGCCATGTTCTGGGTCGTCCTCGTGCTCTGGGCAGTGGCGATCGCGGGCTTCCTGCCGCGCCAGCTCATGAACCTCGTCGCCGACTTCAACTGAACCGAGGGCTGTCATGACCACCGAGACCGTCGCACCGCCCCGCAGCGCCGACGCCGCCCGCCGCACCACCAACTGGGAGAAGTGGGGCTGGATCTACATGCGGGCCTCGGGCGTGCTGCTCGTCGTCCTCATCTTCGGCCACCTCTTCGTGAACATGGTCGCCGGCGAAGGCGTCAAGCAGATCGACTTCGCCTTCGTCGCCGGCAAGTGGGCGAGCCCGTTCTGGCGGATCTGGGACACGCTGATGCTCTGGCTCGCGCTGATCCACGGCTCGAACGGCATGCGCACGATCATCAACGACTACGTCGGCAAGGCCGGGGTCCGCAAGACCCTGCTCGGCGCCGTGCTCGTCGCGTGTGTCCTCCTCATCGTCCTCGGCACGCTCGTGTGCTGGACGTTCGACCCGTGCCCCGCCGGCGCTGCCGCTGCGGACCTGCCGTCCTTCTGCCCCGCGCAGTAGACGTCGTACCGCACCCGCCGACACCCCGCACGCTCCACCTCCTGATCGAAAGACCCCTGTGACCGACATCACCGTGCACCACCACCAGTTCGACATCGTCATCATCGGCGCAGGAGGCGCCGGCATGCGGGCCGCCATCGAAGCCGGGCCGAAGGCGAAAACCGCCGTCATCTCGAAGCTGTACCCGACGCGCTCCCACACCGGAGCGGCGCAGGGCGGCATGGCGGCCGCCCTCGCGAACGTCGAAGAGGACTCGTGGGAGTGGCACACCTTCGACACCATCAAGGGCGGCGACTACCTGGTCGACCAGGACGCCGCCGAGATCCTGGCGAAGGAGGCCATCGACGCGGTCATCGACCTCGAGAACATGGGCCTGCCGTTCAACCGGACGCCCGAGGGCAAGATCGACCAGCGACGGTTCGGTGGCCACACCCGAGACCACGGCAAGGCCCCGGTCCGCCGTGCCTGCTACGCGGCCGACCGCACCGGCCACATGATCCTGCAGACGCTGTTCCAGAACTGCGTGAAGCTCGGGGTCAACTTCTTCAACGAGTTCTACGCGCTCGACCTCATCATGGTCGACGTGGTGGGCGACGACGGCGTCACCCGCAAGCAGCCGGCCGGCGTGGTCGCGTTCGAGCTCTCGACCGGGGAGCTGCACGTGTTCCACGCGAAGGCGATGGTCTTCGCGACCGGTGGCTTCGGCAAGATGTACAAGACCACCTCGAACGCACACACGCTCACCGGTGACGGTGTCGGCATCGTCTGGCGGACCGGGCTGCCGCTCGAGGACATGGAGTTCTTCCAGTTCCACCCGACCGGGCTCGCGGGCCTCGGCATCCTGCTGACCGAGGGCGCCCGTGGCGAGGGCGCGATCCTCCGCAACGCCTCGGGTGAACGGTTCATGGAGCGCTACGCCCCGACCATCAAGGACCTCGCGCCGCGCGACATCGTCGCCCGCTGCATGGTGCAGGAGGTCGCCGAGGGACGCGGCGCCGGTCCGAACAAGGACTACGTGCTGCTCGACTGCACGCACCTCGGTGCCGAGGTGCTCGAGACGAAGCTGCCCGACATCACCGAGTTCGCCCGCACCTACCTGGGCGTCGACCCGGTCGTCGAGCCGGTGCCGGTGATGCCGACCGCGCACTACGCGATGGGCGGCATCCCGACCAACGTCAAGGCCGAGGTCCTCTCGGACAACGACACCGTCGTCCCAGGTCTCTACGCCGCCGGCGAGTGCGCCTGCGTCTCGGTGCACGGCTCGAACCGTCTCGGGACGAACTCGCTGCTCGACATCAACGTGTTCGGCAAGCGCTCGGGCAACAACGCCGCCGAGTACGTGCAGACGGCCGAGTTCCTGCCGCTGCCCGAGGACCCCGCGGCGAACGTGCGCGGCATGCTCGAGCAGCTCCGGGCCTCCACCGGGACCGAACGTGTCTCCGTGCTCCGCAAGGAGCTGCAGGAGGAGATGGACAAGAACGCGCAGGTGTTCCGCACCGACGAGTCCCTCGCCCGCGTGACGGAGACCATCCACACGCTCCGGAACCGCTTCATGCAGGTCTCGGTGCAGGACAAGGGCAAGCGGTTCAACACCGACCTGCTCGAAGCGGTCGAGCTCGGGTTCCTGCTCGACCTGGCCGAGGTCGTCGTGTACTCGGCACGGAACCGCAAGGAGTCCCGCGGCGGCCACATGCGCGACGACTACCCGAAGCGCGACGACGAGAACTACATGCGGCACACCATGGCGTACCTGACGGGCGACCCGCACTCGTCCCTCGCCGACGACCACATCACGCTCGACTGGAAGCCGGTCGTGATCACCCGGTACCAGCCGATGGAGAGGAAGTACTGAGATGACCGACACCCTGGTCTCCGACGCGCCCCGCACCGACACCGTGCAGGACGCCCCTCCCGGATCGTTCTCCGTGACGGTGATCGTCCGACGCTTCGATCCCGACGTGGACGACGAGCCGCGCTGGCAGGACTTCGACGTCATGATGCTGCCGACCGACCGCATCCTGGACGCGCTGCACAAGATCAAGTGGGAGCAGGACGGGTCGCTGACGTTCCGACGCTCCTGCGCGCACGGCGTGTGCGGCTCCGACGCGATGCGCATCAACGGCCGCAACCGCCTGGCGTGCAAGACGCT
This sequence comes from Curtobacterium sp. MCPF17_047, assembly GCF_003234045.1. Classification (NCBI taxonomy): domain Bacteria; kingdom Bacillati; phylum Actinomycetota; class Actinomycetes; order Micrococcales; family Microbacteriaceae; genus Curtobacterium; species Curtobacterium sp. MCPF17_047. Next base: position 98,284 of record NZ_QKSF01000004.1, read on the forward strand.
GATCAAGGACCTGGACATCTCGAAGCCGATCTACGTCGAGGCGATCAAGGGCCTGCCGCTCGAGAAGGACCTCATCGTCGACATGGAGCCCTTCTTCAAGTCGTTCCGCGAGGTGCAGCCGTTCCTGCAGCCGAAGTCGGCGCCGGAGAAGGGCAAGGAGCGCATCCAGTCGGTGGCCGACCGTGCCCGCTTCGACGACACCACCAAGTGCATCCTCTGCGCCGCGTGCACGTCCTCGTGCCCGGTGTTCTGGACCGACGGCCAGTACTTCGGCCCGGCGGCGATCGTCAACGCGCACCGCTTCATCTTCGACTCCCGCGACGACGCGGCCGACGTGCGCCTGGACATCCTCAACGACAAGGAAGGCGTCTGGCGCTGCCGCACGACCTTCAACTGCACCGACGCCTGCCCCCGCGGTATCCAGGTGACGAAGGCGATCTCCGAGGTCAAGCAGGCCGTCATGCGCGGCCGGGCGTAGCACGCCGATGCCGACAGGAACGTCATGGGCGGGCGCGCTAGGCTCCCGCTCATGACGTTCGCGGACACCCGCCCCATCCTGGATCAGCTCGGCTACACGGTCCGGTACGTGCAGCTCCCCGGTGAGACGCTCCACGAGCCGCCGGTGGAGGGTGCACTGCGCATCGTCCCGGTCGACGCCGGCTCCTTCGCGCTCGAGGTCGTCGACTACGGCACCGCCCGTCGCCTGGCCACGGCCGGCAACGAGGCTGACGCGGTCGAGATGCTCCGGCGCTTCCTGAACCGGCCGTTCCCGGACGCACGCGACATCCGCCGCAGTGACCTCGACCAGATGCGGGACCGGTCGGCGTCGACCTACCCGCAGCTGGCGCAGCAGGTCGCCTCGACCGGTGACGCCGGTCTGACCATCCAGATCCCCGCCGGCGTCCCCGTCGACCGTATCGGCGGACCGGACGGCTACCTCCTGCACCCGCTCGAGACGCCGCTGCCGGCACGATCGCTGCCGCCGCACACGGCCGCCTCCCCCGAGGTGCACCGGTACGTCGTCGAGCGCCCGTTCCTCGTCACCGTCCGGTTCGTGCGGCCGTGGTTCGACCAGCCGGGCGGTGCGCTCCGGTTCGAGATCGCGAACCCGACCTCGACCGTCCGCGACCTGGTCGTCGACGGATCGCTGGCCCGCGTCCGCGTGGTCTGAGTCGTCAGTCCGTTCCGTCCCACGACGAAGCCCTCCTCCCCGACCGGGGCAGGAGGGCTTCTTCGTGGAGTGGTGCGTCAGCCGCGCTCGGGGCGGTCGAACCGCTGGCCCTCGGGCTTCGAGGGCAGGAGGAACAGCACGAGCACGATGATCGGCCCGACGAACGGGATGAGGACGAGCAGGTAGAACGGCCCGGCGAAGTTCCCGTCGTGCAGTCGTCGCCACGCCAGCGCGAGCGTCGGCAGCAGGATGGCGAGCGAGAAGAGGCCCACGATCGAGTAGGCGATGAGGTAGAGCGGCGACGGAGAGGTCATCACCGACGTGACGCTGTACCCGGTGCTGACGGTCTGCCGCTCGGACATCGCGAACCCGACACCGACGAGGGTCCAGAGCACGGCGAAGACGATGAAGCTGGCGAGGTACCACCACCAGAACTCGCTCCGGCTGGCGCGACCGTCGAACCGGACGTACTTCTTGAAGAACCGCTTCACGGCGTTCGGGAACGAGATGCCGTACCACGGGGCCCACAGCGGCGGCTCACCGTTCGGCCCGGTCTGGACGGGCTGACCGTAGCCCTGCGGCTGCTGGCCGTACTGGCCCTGCTGGCCGTACTGCTGCTGCTGGCCGTACTGCTGCTGGCCCTGCTGGCCGTACTGCTGTCCCTGCTGCTGTCCCTGCTGCTGCTGTCCGAACGGGTTCTGCTGCCCGTACGGCTGCTGGTCGTCCGGCTTGCCGTACGGCTGCTGCGGGTTGTCGCTCACGGTGTCTCCCCTGGTGTCGAGTGGTGCTCGGCTCTGAGTCAACCAGGAACGGTCCACACCGGGGGGAACGTGACGACCCCCGACCGAGGGGCAGCCCCACGGGTCACCACGGCGGCCCGACCACGTGGCAGGGCCGCCGGGAGTCGTCGTTCAGCCGCGGTTCGGCTGGTCGAAGCGGGCACCCTCACGGACGGAGGGGATGCAGCCGATCACGATGGCGAAGAGCACACCGATCGGCGGGATGATGAACAGCAGCGCCAGGAGGCCCGAGAAGTTCACGTCGTGCAGGCGGCGCACGGTGAGCGCGATGAACCCGACGAGGGTCGCGAGCGCCCAGAGTCCGCCGACCACGTTCGAGTCGCTGCCGCCGATGACGGTGTCGATCAGGTTCGTGACGATGTTGCCGATCGCCCACCAGAGCGCCCAGAACCAGAACTCGCTGCGGCTGGCGCGACCGTCGAAGCGCACGTACTTCTTCCAGAAGCGCGTGAACGCCTTCGGGAACGGGATGCCGTACCAGGGCGCCCAGAGCGGGGGTTCGCCCTGCGCCACCGGCTGCTGCCCGTACGACTGCGGCTGGGCGAACTGCCCCGGCTGCTGACCGTACTGGCCCGGCTGACCCGGCTGCGCGGGCTGCCCGTACGGCGACTGCTGCCCGTACTGCCCGGGCTGCGCGTACGGGGCCTGCTGGCCGTACGGCGGCTGCTGCGTCGGCTGTCCGGAGGGCTGCTGGCCGTACGGCGGCTGCTGCGCGGGCTGCCCGTAGGGGGACCCGGAGGGCTGCTGCCCGTACGGCGACTGCGCCGGCGGCTGCTGCCCGTACGGCGACCCCTGCGACGGGTCGGGCTCGTCACCCGGACGCTTGGCGTACGGGTCCTGGGGGTACTGGTCGCTCACGGCGGTTCCTTCCGGGGTGCGGGGTCGGTGTACCCGCGGCGATCCGGGCGATGGTGCCGACCGCCGGGACCCGTGCCCCGCCGTCCTGCTCCCCCGCACACTGACTCCGCGCGCTGGATCCAGTGTGCCAGCCCCGGCTCCGTCAGGACAGCAGCGCCGCGACGGCACACGCCCACGACACCGGCGCAGCACCTGCCCGCGTCGACACCGCTCAGGGCGCAGGGCTCAGGGCAGCAGCGCCAGCTTCCCGCCCGGGTGCCCCGACTCGAGCAGCTCGAGGGCCGCCCGAGCCTCGGCGAGCGGGAAGGTCCGGGCCACCGGCACGACGAGCTCGCCGCGTCCGGCCAGGTCGATGAGGCGCGCCCGCACCGAGTCCCGGAACGCGGCGCTGTCGGGCTGGGCTCCGCCGATCGCGGTGATGCCTGCCTCCTCCGCGCGCCCGAAGGCGGCGATGGTCGCGATGCGACTCCGGTCCGCCACCAGGGACAACGAGACGTCGACGGCTTCGTCCGACCCGACGCAGTCCAGGGCCACGTCGACACCGGAGGCGGCGAGGTCACGGACGCGGCCCTCCAGTCCGTCCCCGTACGCGACCCACGTACCGCCGTGTCCGCGGACGGTGTCGGCGTTCGCCTCGGAGGCGGTGCCGATCGCACGCGCGCCGAGCGCACGGAGCTGCTGGAGCAGGCTGACCCCGACCGCCCCGGAGGCGCCGTGCACGAGCACCGTGTCGCCCGACTGCACGCCCGTGACGCGGATGAGGTCCGCCGCCGTCGTGCCCGCGAGCAGCAGGTTCGCGGCCTCCGGGAACCCGAGCAACGGCGGCTTGGCGAACACGTCCGCCGCGGGCAGCGTGAGCTCCTCGGCCCAGCCACCGCTGACCCGGAACGCCAGGACCTCGTCCCCGACGGCGACCGGGCCGGACGCGATCGTCGTGTCGGGTCCGACGGCGCTGACGACGCCGGCGACCTCGTACCCGATCGGCACGGGGAAGTCGGACGGGTCGCCCCGCTGCGTGTGCTTCGCGTCGGCGGGGTTCATCCCGGCGGCCCGGACGCGGACGGTAACCTCGCCGGGGCCCGGGGCCGGCACCTCGACGTCGACCAGTTCGAACACGTCACTGCCGCCCGGACGCGGTGCCACCCACTGCTTCGTCATGTCCGCGACGGTACTCGCGGGCATGGCGGCGTCGTCGAGCGTGCGGCACCGAGACGCGACGGGAGGCCCGGTACCAGCTGGTACCGGGCCTCCCGTCGGGTCAGATGACGCCCGTCAGGCGCGGGCGGCGCCGACCCGGCCCGTGAACGAGGCGTGCAGCGGGTGCTCGCCACCGAGGCCGGTGATCTCGGAGGCGATGTCGGCGTCCGATCGGTCCGAGTGCAGCAGCGCCTGCAACTCGACGCTCTGCTCGTCGTCCGCGACGTCGAACCGGAGTGCGGCACCCATCGCGTCGAGGAGCGCGGTCGGCTCGGTGCCGTTCTCGGCGAGGGCGGCGGCCGGCGACACGAACCGCTCGTCGCGGGAGAGCTTGCGCAGCGGCTGGCGGCCGACGCGGGTGACCGTGTCCGGCAGGTGCGGGTTCTCGAAGCGGCCGATGATGGCCTCCACGTAGGCCCGGTGCACCTCGGGGTCGAGCTCGTGTCGACGGACGAGCAGGTCGCTCGTCTCGGCGAGCACGGCCTCGAGCGCCGAACGGACCGCGGGCATCGCGACGGCGTCGGAGATCCGGTCCGCACCGGCGAGGAACCCGTGGTACGCGACGGTGGCGTGCCCGGTGTTCACCGTGAAGAGCTTGCGCTCGATCGACGCGGCGAGGCCGTCGACGTAGTGCGCGCCCGGCAGCTCCGGCTCGGCACCGTGGAAGGGCGTGCGGTCGATGGCCCATTCGAAGTAGGTCTCGACGGTGACGTCGAGCCCGCCCCCCGGAGCCTGTGCGGGGACGATGCGGTCCACGGCGGTGTTCGCGAAGACGGCCTTCGCCAGGGCATCGGCCCGCTCGTCCTCCGGCAACGCGTCGACGATGAACTCGCGGAGGCGGTCGGTGGCGTTGATCGCGTTCTCGCATGCCATCACGGCGAGCGGCGCGGCATCGACGGAGCGCTGCTGCAGCCCCCTCGCGATGACGGGGGCGATGAACTTCAGGACCGTCGGGCCGACGGCGCAGGTGACGATGTCGGCGGTCGCGATCTCGGCGACGACACCGGCCTCGTCCTGCGCGCTGTTCACGGCACGGAACCCGGTGACGACGTGGTCCTGGGCGCCCGCGCCGACCTCGTGCACGGTGTACGAGTCGGCAGCGGCCAGGGCGTCGATCAGCGGAGCGGCGACGTCGGCGAAGACGACCTCGTACCCGGCCTGGTGGAGCAGCAGACCGACGAAACCGCGGCCGATGTTGCCGGCTCCGAAGTGGACGGCGGTGCTCACTCGTTGACCTCACCGAGGATCGCGAGGATCGCGGCCGCGTCGGGGGCGTCCGTCAGTGCCTGGACTTGGTCCTCGTCCGAGAACACGATCGCGATCTTGCTGAGGATGTCGAGGTGCTCGTTGTTCACGCCGGCGATGCCGACGACGAAGCGGACGTCGTTGCCGTCCCAGTCGATCGGGGTGGCGTAGCGGACGAACGACAGCGCAGAGGCCTTGATGGCGTCCTTCGCGTCGTTCGTGCCGTGCGGGATCGCCAGGTAGTTGCCCATGTAGGTCGAGACGCTCTTCTCGCGCTCGAGCATGGCGGGGTAGTAGTCCGCGGTGACCGCGCCGACCTCCTGGAGGATCGCAGCCGCCTCCTTCATCGCCTCCGACTTGGTCGGCGCAGCGTCCTCGGTGTGGATGCGGATCTGGCTCTCCTGCAGGACGGGCATACGGTTCTCCTTGTTCGTGGTGGACGGCGGAAGAGGGGACGGTCGCCCGTCCCCTCCCCCATCGTGCTCTTGTCTTACTGGTTCTTGAGCTGGTCGACGACCTGGTCGTACTGCGGCGCGTTCATGAAGTTGCCGACCGACACGTGCTGTGCGTTCGGGTTCTTCTGCTTCGCGCGGTCCGTGAGCTCCTCCTGGGTGATGATGAGGTCCTCGTCACCCGAGAGGTTCGCGATCGCCTTGTTGACGACCGTGACACCCTCGATACCAGCCTTCTTGATCTTGTTCCGCAGGACACTCGCACCCATGGCGCTCGAGCCCATGCCGGCGTCGCAGGCGAAGACGACGTTCTCGACGCGCGTCGCCGTGGCGGTGCTGGCGGAGCCGACGCCCCCGAGGGAGGCCTCGGCCTCTTCCTCGTTGGCCGGGGAGTTGGTGCCGAGCAGGCCCGAGGTCGCGGCGTTGACGTCGCGGCCCTTGTTCTGCTGGAGCTTCGCCATCGCGGCGCTCATGTCGCCGCCGTTGCCGGAGGCCAGGTCACGCTTGCGGCTGGCGATCAGGAAGAACGACGCCACCGCGAAGGACACGGCAGCCGACAGGACGACGGACAGGATGACACCGACGTAGCTGTCCTTCGCCGTCGCGGTCAGGACCGCGATGATCGACCCGGGCGACGCCGGGGCGACGAGGCCGGACTGGAAGGCGACGTTCGTGGCGACACCGGTCGCACCGCCGAGGATGACGGCGACGAAGAGGATCGGCTTCTGCAGCACGTACGGGAAGTAGATCTCGTGGATGCCACCGAAGAACTGGATGAGGATCGCGCCGGGAGCGGTCGAGCGGGCGATGCCGACACCGAAGAAGGTGAAGGCGAGCAGGATGCCGAGACCGGGGCCGGGGTTCGCCTCGAGGAGGAACAGGATCGACTTGCCGGACTCCTGGACCTGCTGCGCACCGAGCTGGTCGAGCACGCCGTGGTTGATCGCGTTGTTGAGGAAGAAGACCTTCGCCGGCTCGATGATGACGCTGGCGAGCGGCAGCAGCGAGCTGTCGACGAGGAACTTCACCGCGGCGCCGAGGCCCTCGGCGATGAGCTTGAACAGCGGGGCCAGCCAGAAGAAGCCGATCAGCGCGAGCACGAAGCCGAGGATGCCGGCGGCGTAGTTGTTGACGAGCATCTCGAAGCCGGGCTTGATCTTGCCGTCCCAGATCTTGTCGATCTGCTTGATGAGGTACGCACCGAGCGGACCACAGATCATCGCGCCGAGGATCATGATCGTGCCGTTGGCGCCGATGATGACGCCCATGGCCATCACGGAACCGACGACGGCGCCGCGGGTCTCGTAGACCATCCGGCCGCCCTGGAAGGCGATCGCGAGCGGGATGAGGTAGGTGAGGATCGGGCCGACGAGGCCGATGTTGGCCACGCCGTTCGTCTCACCGAAACCACCGAGGACGCCCACGGGCGTCCAACCGGTCTCGATGAAGAAGGCGGTGATGAGGCCCCACGCGATGAAGATCGCGATGTTGGGCATCACCATGCCGGACAGGAACGTGCCGAACTTCTGGACGGCGACGCGAGCGCCACCCCGCGACTTGTCGCGGGTGTCTGGCGCTGCAACGGACGACGTTGTCATGTGCGTTGACTCTCTGTGTGTGGTGCTGCTGCAGGGATCGGGTGTGGTGCTGTGGGATGGGGCGAGGTGCGGGCTCAGACGGCGTGCGCCGCGGCGGCAGCGGACTTGGCGGCCGCTGCCGTGCTCGCGGCGAGTGCTGCCTGGGCCATCCCGCGGGCTTCGTCGAGGGTGTGCTTGCCGAGTTCGGCGCGCACGTCGGCGAGGGCCGCGGGGGTCATGGAGAGCGTGGTGGCGCCGAGGCCGACGAGGACGACGGCGAGCAGCGGGTCGGCCGCGGCCTCGCCGCAGATGCCGACCGCCTTGCCCGCGTCCGCTCCGGCCGTGCCGAGCTGGGCGACGAGGCGCAGGACGGCGGGGTGCCACGGGTCCTGGTAGTGCGCGACGGTGCCGAGCATCCGGTCGGCCGCCATCGTGTACTGGGTCAGGTCGTTCGTGCCGATCGAGACGAAGTCGGCGGACTGGAACACCTGCTCGGCCATCAGCGCCAGGGAGGGCACCTCGGCCATCACACCGGCGGTGCGGATGCCGAGTTCGCGAGCGAGGTCGACGAAGTACTCGGTCTCCTCGGCGTCGGCGACCATCGGGGCCATCACCCAGAGGTCGGCCTCGGTCGCGGCGTCGGCCTGTGCGAGGGCGGTCAGCTGGTCGCGGAGCACCTGCGGGTGGTTCCGGAGCGCCCGGAGTCCACGACGGCCGAGCGCCGGGTTCTCCTCGTCCTTGTCGGTGAGGAAGGGCAGTGGCTTGTCGGCGCCGGCGTCGAGCGCACGGACGACGACCTTCCTGCCGGGGAACGCCGCGAGCAGCTGCTCGTACGACGCCTGCTGCGAGGCGACGGTCGGGGCGGTGGGCGAGTCGAGGAACAGGAACTCGGTGCGGAACAGGCCGACACCCTCGGCGCCGAGGTCGACGGCGGTCTGCGCGTCGGCCGGGCTACCGAGGTTCGCGAGCAGCGGGACGACGTGGCCGTCGGCGAGGGCGCCGGCGGTCAGGGGCGCGGCAGCGGCGGCACGGCGCTCGGCGATGCGCTGCTCGACGTCGGCGACGAGCTCGTCGGACGGCTCGGTCACGACGGTGCCTGCGCCGGCGTCGACGACCACGTGCTGGCCCTCGGCGAGGTCGTCGGCACCGGTCACGCCGACGATGGCGGTGATGCCCTTGGCCCGGGCGAGGATCGCGGTGTGCGAGGTCGGGCCGCCGTCACGGGTGACGAGGGCCAGGACCTTGTCGAGGTCGAGCAGGGCGGTGTCCGCCGGGGCGAGGTCGCGGGCGACGAGCACGAAGGGGGTCTCCGACTCGGGCACGCCCGGTGCGGGGACGCCGCGGAGCTTCGCGACGATGCGCTGGGCGACGTCGTCGAGGTCTGCTGCGCGCTCCCCCATGTAGCCCCCCATGCCGACGAGCAGGTCACGGAACTGCGCGAACGCCTCGTGCACGGCGCGCTCGGCGTTGGTGCCGCCGTCGATGCGGACGTGCACGTCGTCGAGGAGGGTCGGGTCCTGGGCCATCAGCGCCTGTGCCTCGAGCACGGCCTGGGCGTCGCCGCCGGCGAGCTGTCCACGCTTGTTGAGGTCCTCCGCCACCGCGGCGAGCGCGGTGTGCACGGCCTGCTTGGCGTCGTCGGCCGGACCCTCGAGCGGGGCGGTCGAAGGGGTTCCCAGGGGGTCCGCCATCCGGAGCACGGGGCCGTGGGCAACGCCGCGGCCGACGCCGGTTCCGAGCAGATCGGACATGGGGAGACTCCTTCATCTCACGCGCAGCAGCGGTGGGTGGTTCGGGGGCGGTGCTGCGTCCGGTGCGTGCTGCGACCGGACGGCTCTGCAGCACCATACATCGCGTCGCGTTGACAAACAAACACATCCGGGGATAAAAATGCAGAAACAGATGCCCGTTTGCGTTTGCCGTCCACAGGCGCCCCGGGCCTCCCGGACGGATCGTGCCCGAGCATGTCCGTTCCGCTCCACATGGCCGTCCCCGACCGGACGCACAGCCCGACCCGAGCGACCCGCTCGACCAGATGAGGCCCGATGTACGCACCAGAACGCCACCAGCGCATCGTCGAACAGGCGCGCGCCCACGGCCGGGTCGACGTCAAGGACCTCGCCGAACTGCTCGCCGTCACGCCGGAGACCATCCGCCGCGACCTGACCAGCCTCGAGCGCCGCGGACTCGTCCGTCGCGCCCACGGCGGTGCGATCCCCGTCGAGCGGATCACCCTGCACCCGGGCGTCGGCGACCGCGGTGGCATCAACCAGACCGAGAAGATGGTGATCGCCGAGGCGGCCCTCGCCGAGCTGCCGGAGAACGGCTCCGTGATGATCGACGCCGGCACGTCGACGATCTGCCTGGCCGAGATGCTGCCCACCGACCGCGGTCTCACCGTCGTCACGCACTCGCTGCCGGTGGCGATGGCCGTCGCCAACCGCCCGGGCATCGACCTGCACCTGCTCGGCGGCAACATCCGGAGCGATTCGCTCGCTGGCGTCGGCACGTGGACGCACCAGCTCATCGGCATGGTCAGCGTCGACGTCGCCTTCGTCAGCATCAACGGGATCACCCCCGAGCGTGGGCTGACGACGCACAACATGGCCGAGGCCGCCGTGAAGTCCGCCATGATCAAGTCCGCCCGCCGGAGCATCCTGCTCGCCGACCACACCAAGTTCGGTCGCGAGGAGTTCGGTCGGGTCGCTCCGCTCGCCGCGATCGACACGATCATCACCGACCCCGACGTCAACCTGGACCTGGTGCGCGAGGTCGAGGCCGCCGGCACCGAGGTCTTCTGGCCCGGGCGCGACTGACCACGGGACGTCGACCACGCCGGCCCGTCCGCGTCCCACCAACCCCGGGAACCACCCGCCAGGCGCTCGCTACCATGAGCGCACCACCCATCGACAGGAGCCCATCGATGTCCGAAGCCACCCGCACCGTCACCGTCGCCAGCGCGTCCGGCCTGCACGCACGACCCGCGTCGCTGTTCGTCCAGACCGTCACCGCGTCCGGTCACCAGGTCACCATCACCAAGGGTGAGAAGTCGGCCAACGCCGGCAGCATCCTCGGCCTCCTCGGCCTCGGCGTCGAGAACGGCGACGAGGTCGCGCTGACCGTGTCCGGCGACGACGCCGAGACCACCGCGGACAGCCTGGTCGACTTCCTGCAGACGGACCACGACGCCGCCTGACCCGGCCTGTGCGCGACCTGCGCGACCAAGATCGGACGGGAGGCCCGGTACCAGCTGGTACCGGGCCTCCCGTCCGTCGTCGGGTCACCGCTGACGTCCGCGCCGCCGCGTCGGACGCCGCCGATAGGCTGGTCGGCATGACACGCCTGCGCCTCGCGACCGTCAACGTCAACGGCATCCGTGCTGCGTTCCGGAAGGGGATGGGCGACTGGCTCGCCGAGCGCGACGTCGACGTGCTCGCCCTGCAGGAGGTCCGCGCCTCGACCGAGGACCTGACCGGTCTGCTCGGCGACGAGTGGGACGTCGTGCACGACCCGGCGTCGGCGAAGGGCCGCGCCGGTGTCGCCATCGCCTCGCGGCACCGGGCGCACCTGCACCGGGTCGAGCTCGGGGCCGAGGACTTCGACTCCGCCGGCCGCTGGCTGGAGGCCGACTACGAGATCGGCGGACGGACCGTCACGGTCGTCTCCACCTACGTGCACTCGGGCGAGGTCGACACCCCGAAGCAGGACGAGAAGTGGAAGTTCCTCGACGCCATGACCGAGCGGCTGCCCGCGCTCCGCGCGCACAACCCGCTCGCCGTCGTCGTCGGTGACCTCAACGTCGGCCACGACCAGCGGGACATCAAGAACTGGAAGGGCAACGTCAAGCGCGCCGGCTTCCTGCCGCGCGAGCGTGCCTACTTCAGCCGGTTCTTCGGCGCCGACGGCGAACCGGTCGAGGGTGCCGACGGCAGCACCGCACCCGGCCTCGGCTGGGTCGACGTCGGCCGTGCCCAGGCCGGTGACGTCGACGGGCCGTACACGTGGTGGTCCTGGCGCGGGCAGGCCTTCGACAACGACTCCGGCTGGCGCATCGACTACCAGGTCGCGACGCCCGAACTCGCCGCGACGGTGACCTCGTACACCGTCGACCGGGCCGCCGCGTACGACCAGCGATGGTCCGACCACGCCCCCGTGGTCGTCGACTACGAACTCTGATCCCCCACTCGCTCCCGAGCACCAGGACTCCCGCATGACCAGCACCCGCATCTTCTCCGGCATCCAGCCCTCGGCCGGGTCCCTCCACCTCGGCAACTACATCGGCGCCCTCATGCAGTGGCGCGACCTGCAGGACGACCACGACGCCGTGTACTGCGTGGTCGACATGCACGCCATCACGTCGCCGCAGGACCCGGCAGCGCTCCGCGAGAACACCCGACGGACCGCGGCGCAGTACATCGCCGCCGGCATCGACCCGACGAAGTCGACGCTCTTCATCCAGTCGCACGTGCCCGCACACGCCCAGCTCGCCTGGGTGCTCAACACCATCACGGGCTTCGGCGAGGCGAGCCGGATGACCCAGTTCAAGGACAAGTCGGCGCGACAGGGTGCCGAGGCGGCCTCGGTCGGGCTGTTCACCTACCCGATGCTGATGGCCGCCGACATCCTGCTCTACGACGCCCAGGTGGTGCCGGTCGGCGACGACCAGCGGCAGCACGTCGAGCTGACTCGGGACCTCGCCGGCCGCTTCAACTCCCGCTTCGGTGACACGTTCGTCGTGCCGGAAGCGCGGATCCTCGGCGACACCGCCCGGATCTACGACCTGCAGGAGCCAACGAGCAAGATGAGCAAGTCGGCGGCGTCGGACAGCGGCCTGGTGCTGCTGCTCGACGAGCCGAAGCGCACCGCGAAGAAGATCCGGTCGGCGGTCACCGACACCGAGCGGGAGATCCGCGCCGACCGGGCCGGGAAGCCCGGTGTCACGAACCTGCTGGCGATCCTCTCCGCGTTCACCCACACCCCGGTCGCCGAGCTCGAGGCCTCGTTCGTCGGCAAGGGCTACGGCGACCTGAAGGGCGAGGTGGCCGACGCGGTCGTCGCCGAGCTCGAGCCGGTCCGCACCCGGACGCTCGAACTCCTCGACGACCCGGCCGAGCTGGACCGCCTGCTCGAGGTCGGCGCCGAGCGGGCCGAGTCGATCGCCGAGGCCACGCTCGCCCGCGTGTACGACGCGATCGGCTTCGTGCCCCGCGCCCACTGATCGACCGTGCTCCCCGTCACGCTCGAGTCGGCACGGGTCCGGCTCGACATGCCGACCCGTGCCGACACGGCCGCCATCACCGAGGCCTGTCAGGACCCGGAGATCGTCCGCTGGACGACGATCCCGCAGCCGTACCGGGCGCAGGACGCGCAGTCCTTCGTCGACGCGCTCGTCGGACCCGGATGGGCGTCCGACCGCGAGTACACCTGGGCGATCCGACGGCAGGGGTCGACCTGGCTCGACGGTGTCATCAGCTACCGGACGGCCCGCCGGGACCTCGGGTTCTGGCTGGCACCGGGCGCCCGTGGGACGGGGCTCGTCTCCGAGGCCGTCGAGCTCGTCGTCGACTGGGCGTTCGCGCAGGGCGCCCCGGACGTGTACTGGGAGTGCTACGTCGGCAACACCGCGTCGGCCGCGGTCGCCCGTCGTGCCGGCTTCACCTACACCGGCAGCGGTGACGCCCTCGTGCCGAATCGCGACGGCTCGCCGGCCCCCGCGTGGAAGGCGCTGCGGCGCGCGGACGGGACGCCCGCGTCCGACCTGCCCTGGCCTCCCGGATCGACGTCGGGGACCGCCGGTAGTCTCGCTCCGTGAGCCACACCGCACCCGACACGGCCCCGGAGCCGAACGGCCTGCCCGCCAGCGACGCCGAGGTCCGCGCGATGCGCCGGGCCCTCGAACTCGCGGCCCGCGGACCGGCCGTCGGCGACCACGCCCGGGTCGGTGCCGTCGTGCTCTCCCCCGACGGCGACGTCCTCGGCGAGGGCTGGCACCGCGGTGCGGGCACCCCGCACGCCGAGGTCGACGCGATGCGGAAGGTCGACCCGGCGCGGCTCCGTGGCGCGACCGCGGTGGTCACCCTCGAACCGTGCGACCACGTCGGCCGGACCGGGCCGTGCTCCGTCGCCCTCATCGAAGCCGGCGTCGCGCGGGTCGTGTACGCCGTCGACGATCCCGGTCCCGCCGCCCACGGTGGCGCGGATCGGCTGCGAGCCGCCGGCGTCGACGTGGTGCCGGACGTCCTCGCCGACCAGGCCGAGGCGTTCCTCGAGCGCTGGCTGCTCTCGGTCCGGCTCGGACGCCCCTGGGTGACCGTGAAGTGGGCCGCCAGCCTGGACGGTCGCGCCGCCGCGGCCGACGGCACCAGCCGGTGGATCACCGGCGCCGCCGCCCGCCAGCACGTGCACGAGCAGCGCGCCGCACACGACGCCGTCCTGGTCGGCACCGGCACCGCCCTGGCCGACGACCCCAGCCTGACCGCACGCGGGGACGCCGGGGAGTTCCTCGCCGACCAGCCGCTGCCCGTCGTCCTCGGCGACCGGGCCCTGCCCGCGGACGCCGCCCTGCACCGCCACCCCCGCGGGGTCGTCACGATCCCCGGACACGACCTCGACGCCGCGCTCCGCTCGCTCCGTCAGCGGGGCGTCCACAGTGTCCTCGTCGAGGGCGGACCCACCGTGGCGTCCGCGTTCATCGCCGCCGGACTGGCCGACGAACTGCTCGTGTACCTGGCCCCGGTGCTCCTCGGCGGACCCCGCGTCGCACTCGGGGACATCGGCGTGGGAAGTATCCACGCTGCGCGGATGTTGCGTGTACTGTCAACGTCCAGCCTCGGCCCCGACCTGCTGGTCCGCGCCCGCACGGTCCCCCGACAGCCTGACGGCACGGAGCCCGACGGCGCGGTCGACGGGGCCCCCACCGACCGGAGCACCACATGACCGACGCACTGACCTCCGCCACTCCCGGGAGCCCGGTGTCGTTCGAGGTCTCCACGAACGTCCCGACCACGCACGGCCTCTTCGAGATGCGCGCCTACCGCGACCTCGTGACGAGCGCGGAACACGTCGCCGTGATCGCGAAGACCCCGGACGGCCAGGCCCCCTCGGACGGCGCACTCGTGCGGGTGCACTCCGAGTGCCTGACCGGTGAGGCCTTCGGTTCGCTGAAGTGCGAGTGCGGCCCGCAGCTCGACGCCGCGCTCGACACCATCGCCGCCGAGGGCGGGGTCGTCGTCTACCTTCGGGGCCACGAGGGTCGCGGCATCGGCCTCATCAACAAGCTCAAGGCCTACCGCCTCCAGGAGGACGGGCTCGACACGCTCGACGCGAACCTCGCGCTCGGCCTGCCCGCCGACTCCCGGGAGTACGGCGGCGCCGCCGGGATCCTCGCCGACCTCGGCATCACCCGCGTGCGGCTGCTCTCGAACAACCCCGAGAAGCGCCGACAGCTGGTGGAGCACGGCATCACGGTGGACTCCCTCGTGCCGCTGGTCGTCGGGATCTCCGCGCAGAACGCCGGGTACCTGGACACCAAGCGCGACCGCATGGGCCACACGCTGCCCTCGCACCTCGGTACCGGCGCGAGCAACTGACCGACGCGAGCAACTGACCGGCCCGGCAACCGTCCGACCGGGCGAACTGACGGCCAGCTCAGGGTCGATTCGCAGCTGCCCGACATCCGTCGTACACTGAGGGCCCCGTCACGAGCGGGACCACCACCTCCGAACGCACCCGACCCGGTGCCCGCGCCACCCCGCGCGAACCGTGTCGCCAGTCCGCCGTCCGGTCACCGCAGCGCTCCTCGAACGCGCGCGCACCTCGAAGGTCCTCACACGCATGTCCGCCGCCCCGGCCACCCCGACGCCCGCCACGAAGACGAACCCGCGCTCGCGCGTCGTCATCGCGAGCCTCGTCGGCACCTCCATCGAGTTCTACGACTTCTACGTCTACGCGACCGCCGCCGTCCTCGTCTTCCCCACCCTGTTCTTCCCGAACGAGGACCCGACGGCGTCGCAGCTGTCCTCGTTCGTGACGTTCGCGCTGGCGTTCTTCGCCCGACCGGTCGGGTCGATCCTGTTCGGTCACTTCGGCGACCGCGTCGGCCGGAAGACCACCCTCGTCGCCTCCCTGCTCGTGATGGGCACCGCGACGTTCCTCATCGGCTGCCTGCCGACCTTCGGCTCGGTCGGGGTCCTGGCGCCCGTGCTCCTGGCCGTCCTCCGCTTCGCCCAGGGCGTCGGTCTCGGCGGCGAGTGGTCCGGCGCGGCACTGCTCGCGACCGAGAACGCCCCCGAGGGCAAGCGCGGCGTGTTCGGCTCGATGCCGCAGCTCGGCGCCCCGATCGGCTTCCTGCTCGCCAACGGCCTGTTCATCATCATCAACGCGGCGCTGCCTGCCGGCGCCGACGGCACCCCGAACGCCGACTTCCAGGCGTGGGGATGGCGCATCCCGTTCCTGGTGTCCTCCGTGCTCGTCCTCATCGGGCTCTACGTGCGCTTCCGTCTGGTCGAGTCCACCGTGTTCCGCGGCGTCCAGGAGTCCGGCTCGGTCGCGAAGGTCCCGCTCGGCCGGGTGTTCCGCACCTCGTGGCGCGCGGTCGTCGTCGGCACCTTCGGCATGGTCGCGACCTACGTGCTCTTCTACTTCATGACGACCTTCACGCTGAACTACGGCACCGCGGGCGACACCGCGTCGAAGCTCGTCCCGAAGATCGGGCTCGGGTACTCGCGCGGCGAGTTCCTGTCACTGCTCATGATCGGCGTCGTCTTCTTCGGCATCTGCACGCCGATCGCGGGGCTGCTCGCCGACCGGTTCGGACGTCGCCGCACGCTCATCCCGACAACCATCGGCATCGCGCTCTTCGGCCTGACGTTCCAGTTCTGGTTCGCGGCGGCTCACGGACCGATCACCGTGGTCACGTTCCTGATCGTCGGCCTGTCGCTGATGGGGCTCACGTTCGGTCCGATGGGCGCGCTGCTGCCGGAGCTGTTCCCGACCAACGTCCGGTACACCGGCTCCGCACTGGCGTACAACGTCGCGTCGATCCTCGGTGCCTCGCTCGCGCCGACCATCGCCCTCAAGCTGTGGCAGCCGGACGGGAACATCTTCCTCGTCGGCCTCTACCTGACCATCGCGGCGGTCGTGACGCTGGTCGCGCTGTTCCTCGTCCGCGAGACCCGCGGGAGCGACCTCGCGGACACGGTCGACGACCAGCGGGCCGTGGAGCGCGTCGCCCCGTAGCGCGAGTGCACCTCCGCGAGCACCTGACGGACGGGAGGCTCCCCACCACACCGGTGGGGAGCCTCCCGTCCGTCTGTCGGTCCCGCGGTGAGAGAATCGACGCACGATGAGCAACCCGTTCGCACGCCCGAAGAAGACCGACGGGCCCCGCGCCACCTTCGGTCGCCTGCTGTCCTACCTGTTCGAGAACAAGCCGGCGATGGTCGTCATCATCGTGCTGAGCATCCTCGGGGCAGGTGCGTCCCTGGCGCAGCCGCTGCTCGTGAACCAGGTCGTGACCGCCGTCCAACAGGGCACCGGCATGTCGGCGCTGGTGTGGGCGCTCGTCGTCCTGGTGCTCGTCGCCGGCGTCCTGAACGGTGTCCAGCACTTCCTGCTGCAGCGTGCCGGCGAAGGCGTCGTGCTCTCCACCCGACGCAAGCTCATCGCACGGATCCTCAACCTGCCGATCTCGGAGTTCGACGTCCGACGCACCGGTGACCTGGTGTCCCGCGTCGGCAGCGACACCACGCTGCTCCGGGCCGTCCTGACGCAGGGGCTCATCGAGTCCATCGGCGGCGCGCTCACCTTCGCCGGCGCGGTCATCGCGATGGCGATCATCGACCCGCTGCTCCTCGTCGTGGTGATCGTCATCGTCATCGTCGCGGTGGTCGTCGTCGGTGGCCTCAGCCGGCGCATCCGGGTCGCCTCGAAGGCCGCGCAGGAGAAGGTCGGCGACCTCACCGCCGCGGTCGAGCGCGGCATCGGCGCCGTCCGCACCATCCGTGCCGCGGGTGCCACGGCGCGCGAGGTCAGCGAGGTCGACCAGCACGCGACGGAGGCCTACCAGCGCGGGCTCGTCATCGCCCGGATGTCGGCGTTCGTGGTGCCGGTCGCGAGCATCGTCATGCAGGTCGCGTTCATCGCCGTGCTCGGCATCGGCGGCGCGCAGGTCGCGGCGGGGACGATCACGATCGCGACGCTCATCACGTTCATCCTGCTGCTCTTCATGATGATCATGCCGCTCGGTCAGGCCCTCGGCGCGGTCGTCGCCGTGGCGCAGGCGCTCGGCGCCCTCGGCCGCATCGAGGAGGTCCTGCACCTGCCGACCGAGGACCAGGACGACGCCGCGGTCCGGCCGGCCGCCGCGATCGCCACGGACGACGCGATCACGTTCGAGCACGTCACCTTCCGGTACGCGGTGTCCCCGGACGCGGTCGGCACGGACGGGGCCGAAGGAGCGGGCGACGTCAGTGCCGCGCCGCCGAGCGCCGAGGACGACCAGGTGGTGCTGCGCGACGTGTCGTTCAGCGTCCCACGCGGCTCCCGTGTCGCGCTGGTCGGTCCGTCCGGTGCCGGCAAGTCGACGACGCTGGCGCTCATCGAGCGGTTCTACGACCCGACCGACGGCGTCATCCGTCTTGGTGGCCTGGACGTCCGCGGCCTCGACCGCGGCGAACTCCGGGCGCAGATCGGGTACGTCGAACAGGACGCCCCCGTGCTGGCCGGCACGATCCGCGCGAACCTGCTGCTCGGGTCGCCGGACGCGTCCGAGTCCGAGTGCGTCCGGGTGCTCGAGGCCGTGAACCTCGGCGACGTGCTGCACCGCGACCCCCGCGGCCTCGACGCACAGGTCGGTGAGGACGGCGTGATGCTCTCCGGCGGGGAACGGCAGCGCCTGGCCATCGCGCGGGCCCTGCTCGCCGCTCCCCCGATCCTCCTGCTCGACGAGTCGACGTCCTCACTCGACGGCGTGAACGAGCAGAAGATGCGCCTGGCGATCGACGCCGTCGCCGAGGACCGCACCCTGCTCGTCATCGCCCACCGACTGTCCACCGTGGTGGACTCCGACGTCATCGTCGTGCTCGAGCACGGCCGCGTCGTCGGTGTCGGCACCCACTCCGAACTCGTGCAGAGCACCCCGCTCTACCGCGACCTGGCGAAGCACCAGCTCCTCGTCTGAGGCCCTCCCGCCGGGGCCTCAGACGGCGAAGGGGTCCGGCGTCAGGACGTAGACCGTCTCCAGGTACTCCTCGAGGCCCTCGTGCGAGCCCTCGCGGCCGAGACCGGAGGCCTTCACACCGCCGAACGGGAACGCCGCGTTGGACACGACCCCCGTGTTCCATCCGAGCATCCCCGTCTCGAGCCGTTCGGCCAGGCGCTGCCCACGGCGCATGTCCTCGGTGAACGCGTAGGCGACGAGGCCGTACTCCGTGTCGTTGGCGAGGCGGATGCCGTCCTCCTCCGTCGCGAAGCGCGTGATCGACACGACCGGTCCGAAGATCTCGGTGGTCAGGATGTCCGAGCCGGGCTGGACGTCGTCCAGGAGCGTCGGAGCGTAGAACGTGCCCTCGCGCTCGACCCGCACCCCACCGGTGACGAGACGTGCGCCGCGATCGACCGCGTCGTCCACGAGCCCCGCGGCCTTGTCGACCGCGCGAGAGTCGATGAGCGGACCGATGTCCGTACCGTCCTCGGTGCCCCGACCGATGCGCAGCGTGTCGATCCGCTCGGTGAGTGCCGCGGTGAACGCGTCCGCGATGCCCTCCTGCACGAAGAAGCGGTTGGCCGCGGTGCAGGCCTCGCCGACGTTGCGGAACTTTGCCTGCATCGCGGCGTCCACCGCCCGGTCGAGGTCGGCGTCGTCGAACACCAGGAGCGGAGCGTTGCCCCCGAGCTCCATGCTCGTCTTCAGGACGTTGTCGGCCGCCTGCTTGAGCAGCGCCGAACCGACGGGGGTCGAGCCGGTGAAGGTGAGCTTCCGCAGCCGGCGGTCGGCGATGACCGGCGCGGACAGGGCCTTCGCGTCCGAGGCCGGCACCACGTTGAGGACACCGTCCGGCAGCCCGGCACGACGGAACAGCTCGACCAGGTACAGCGTGGTCAGCGGGGTGAGGTCGGCGGGCTTCAGCACGACCGTGCACCCGGCGGCCAGCGCCGGTGCGATCTTCCGGGTGGCCATCGCCAGCGGGAAGTTCCACGGCGTGATCGCGTAGACGGGGCCGACCGGACGCTTGAGGACGATGCCGCGACCGGTGCCCTCCGGGTTGGTGCGGTAGTCGCCGCCGATGCGTACGGCTTCCTCCGAGAACCAGCGGAGGAACTCGGCACCGTAGACGACCTCGCCGCGGGACTCGGCGAGCGGCTTGCCCATCTCGAGCGTCATCACCGCGGCGATGTCGTCGGCGTGCTCGTGCACGAGGTCGAACGTGCGCCGGAGCAGGTCGGAGCGGTGCCGGGGTGCGGTCGCCGCCCACTCGGCCTGTGCGGCGACGGCGGAGTCGAGTGCGGCGATGCCGTCCTCCGGGGTGGCGTCGGCGACGCTCGCGAGGACCGTGCCGGTGGAGGGGTCGCGGACGTCGAAGGTCGCACCGCCGCTCGCGGGACGCCAGGAGCCGCCGATGAAGAGGCCGGTGGGCACGTCGGGGACGCTGACGTGCTCGTCACCGACCGTGGTGCTGGTGGCGGTCGTGGTGCTGGTCGTCTGCTCGTCGGTCACAGGACCGCTCCTCCCGGGCGCTGACGCCCCTCGTCCATGTCGCTGTGCCCGGTGTGCCCGCCCTCGTCGCGGACCTCCTCGAGCGCGGCGTCACTGCTGGCCGGGTCGATGCCCACGACGAGGTCCTCGTAGACGAAGACGTCGAGGCCCCCGTGCACCCCGTCGAGCGCGGACGCCCGGACGCAGTGGTCGGTCGCGATGCCGACGATGTCGACGGCGTGGACCTCGCGGTCGAAGAAGACGTCGACGAGGTCGGCCCCGGCTTCGGTCGTGCCCTCGAACGCCGAGTAGGCCGGCTCACCCTGCCCCTTGCGGACGTGGACGTCGACGAAGGACAGGTCGAGGGCCGGGTGGTACTCGGCACCCGGCGTGTCGGCGACGCAGTGCGGCGGCCACGTCGTCCGGAAGTCCGGTCCGTCCGCGCTGTCCGCGCTGTCGGTCACGGCGAAGTGTCCGCCGTTGTCCCCCGTGGCGTCGTGCCAGTCCCGGGAGGCGACGACGAGGTCGTACTCGTCCGCATGCCGACGGAGGAACGCGGTGATCCGCTCGGCGAGTGCCGCCCCTCCGTCGACCGCGAGCGCGCCGCCCTCGGTGAAGTCGTTCTGGACGTCGGTGATGAGCAGTGCCCTGGCCATGCACCCATCCAACACCCGTCGGGTCAGGACCCGGTGAGCGAGCCTCCGCATCGGTAGACCGCGGCCGTGACCGCGTCGAGTGCCGGGAGCGCGGCGGCCCGAGGCGACCCGATGGCGTAGAACGCGAACGTCAGCTTCGTGCCGTCGGCAGCGTCGATGTAGCCGCCGAGGGTGTTCGCGCTGTCGATCCACCCGGTCTTCGCGTGCACCTTGCCACGCGCCACGGCGTTCGCGCCGGTGAACCGACTCGAGAGCGTGCCGGACACGCCGGCCACCGGCAGGACCTGCGCGAGTGTCCCGAGCCCCTTGTCACCCCGGGTCACCGGGACCATGAGGTGCGCGACGAACGAGGGCGAGACGGCGTTCGACGCACTCTCGCCGGAGCCGTCGACGATGCGGATGCCGGACGGGTCCACGCCGTACCCGCGGAGGGCACTGCTGTAGACACCGGTCAGTGACGCCGCGGTGCCACCGGCGCCGGCCTGCTTCGACGACACCCGCGCGAGCATCTCGGCGAGGGTGTTGTCCGAGTTCGGGATCATCTGCCCGATCAGCGTCGACACCGGCTGGGACTGCACCTGCGCGATCGTGTTCTGCGAGGTCGTCGACCGCTGCGTCACCTGGGCGGTCGACGCTCCGACGACGCCGGCGTTCGCGAGGGCCGTCCGGAAGGCCACACCGGCCCGGCCGATCGGGTCCTCGGAGCGCGGCGAGGTCGCGGCCGCCGGGTTCGCGCGGTCGCCGTCGACCATCAGCGCGGTGACGTTCGGCTGGTACCCGATGGTCCGCTCGCTGACGGGCCAGGTCGGGTCCCAGGCGTCGGATGCGCTCCACCAGGTGCCGTCGGCGACGATCGTCGTCACCGGCGTGCCGCCGAGCCGCGCCTTCACCTGCTGGGCGAGTTGCGCGAGGCTCGGCGCCCCCGGGTAGACCGTGCCGTTGCCGGCCGTCAGGGTCGCGTCGCCGTGTCCGACGAGGGCGATCGTGCCACCACCCTCGTCGGTGACGGTCGTCGGGATGGTGTGCCCGGCACCGAGGACCGCCAGCGCGGTCGCGCTCGTCAGGGTCTTCATCACGCTGCCGGTCTGCGCCGGCGTCCCACCGTCGCGCGAGAACAGCTCTTCCCCGGTGGCCGCGTTCATGACGTAGCCCTCGAAGCGACCGAGCCCACTCGCGGAGGCTGCGCCAGCGACCGAGCAGGTGCGGGCGGCGGCCTTCGCCGACGCGGTCGGTGTCGGTGTCGCAGTCGGTCCCGCAGTCGGCGTCGCCGTCCGGGCTGCCGTCGGGGTCGAGGACGACGTCGGTGTCCGGGTGGCGAACGGCGTCCGGGAGGCGCTGGCCGACCCGGTCGCGCTGGGCTGGTCCGCCGTCGCCGCGTTCACCGCGACCACACCGCCGGAGGCGACCGCGAGGACGACGACGAGCCCACCGACTCCCCACGGCACCGGCTTCCGGCGGACGGAGGCGCGCAGGGCTGCGACGGAACGGTGGACGGGGCCGCCGGTGGGCGGCTGGGGTGACTGCTCGGACATCCAGGCGATCCTACGAGACGCGGGTCCGTGCCTCCAGGCCCACCGTCGTCAGTCGACGGGCTGCGGGGGTGTTCAGAGCGCGGGATCGGCCGGGTACTCGACGCCGACCTGCCGGCGAGCCTCGTCCATCACGGCCATGATCGCGACCGTGTGGTCGATGTGCGTGGTGCTGTCTGCCGGCACCCCGGCCGTGATCGCGGCCTCGAAGCCACGGGCCTCGTGGTTGTAGCCGGCGAGTTCCTCGCGCCCGTCGAACTCCTCCACGATCGCACCGTCGGCGTCCCGGATGCGCCAGGTGGTCGGCGTGCACCACGTCGGGTCGAGGTCGATACGCCCCTCGGTGCCGATGATCGACGCACTGTTCGGGCTGCGCAGGTCCAGGGCGAAGTGCACCGTCGACTGCGCCCCACCCGGATGGGTCATCACGATGCCCATCTGTGTGTCGACTCCCTGGTCGCTGAGGGTGCCGGACGCTGCGACCGCGGTCGGGACGCCGAGCACGTCGACCGCGAACGACACGGGGTAGACGCCGAGGTCGAGCAGCGCGCCACCGCCGAGAGCCGGGTCGTTGAGCCGGTGCCGCGGATCGGTCGGCAGCGCCTGGTGGTGCGTCGCCTGCACCAGTCGGGGAGTGCCGATGCGGCCCTCGGCGAGCACCCGCCGCATCATCGCGGTCTGCGGAAGGAAGCGGGTCCACATCGCCTCCATCACGAGCACACCGCGGTCGTGCGCGGCGTCGCGGACCCGTCGGGCCTCCTCCGCGGTGATCGTGAAGGCCTTCTCGACCAGGACGTGCTTGCCGGCGGCGATCGCGAGCAGGGCGTCCTCGGCGTGGCGGGAGTGCGGCGTCGCCACGTAGACCGCGTCGACCTCGTCGTCCGCCACCAGTGCGGCGTAGTCACCGTGCGCGTGCGGGATGTCGTGTTCGTCCGCGAAGGCCCGCGCGGACTCGTCGGTCCGTGAGCCGACCGCGGTGAACACCACCCCCGCGGCACTGCAGTCGCGGACGAAGGACCGGGCGATGCCGCCGGTCCCGAGTACTCCCCATCGGATGGCCATGCGTCGTGTCTACCAGCCGCTCCCGCGCAGGTCGTCGCGAGATCGACCCCCTGTGGACTCGCCGGCTGTCCACAGGCGCTCGTGCAGCGGTGTCAGGACCGCCGGAGTACCGTGCGGGTGACCAGCCGACCGACTGGAGGCCCGACACCGGAACGCAGGACGGGCCTCCGGTCCGACGCACTGGTGGGCATGCGCGTAGGGGCGCGCACCGACGCGAGGAGGCGCCGTGACCGGACCGGAACCGTGGTGGACGGGAGCCGTCGTCTACCAGGTGTACCCGCGGAGCTTCGCCGACGGCAACGGCGACGGCGTCGGCGACCTCGCCGGGCTGCGGCAGCACCTGGACCACATCGCCGACCTCGGCGTGGACGTCGTCTGGCTGTCGCCGGTCTACCGGTCACCCCAGGCCGACAACGGGTACGACATCGCCGACTACGAGGACATCGACCCGTTGTTCGGCACCATCGACGAGTTCGACGCGCTGCTGGTCGAGGTGCACCGGCGCGGCATGAAGCTCGTCATGGACCTCGTCGTCAACCACTCCAGCGACCAACACCCCTGGTTCCGCGCAGCCCTGCAGTCCCGCACCTGCCCGAAGCACGACTGGTACATCTGGCGCGACCCCGTCGACGGCCACGAGCCGAACGGGTGGCGTGCCGCCTTCGGCGGACCCGCCTGGTCGTGGGACCCCGGCACCGGTCAGTACTACCTGCACATGTTCACGCCGCAGCAACCGGACCTGAACTGGGAGAACCCGGACCTCCGCGCCGCGGTCTACGACATGATGAACCGCTGGCTGGACCGCGGTGTCGACGGCTTCCGGATGGACGTCATCAACCACATCGCCAAGGACGACGACGCCCTCTCCGGTGACAGCGACGCGTACGTCATGCAGCCACGCATCCACGAGCACCTGCAGGAGATGCACGAGCGCGTCTTCGCCGGTCGGGAGGCCCTGCTCACCGTCGGCGAGATGCCCGGTGTCACCGTGGAGGACGCGGCACTCTTCACCGACCCGGAACGCCACGAGCTCGACATGGTGTTCCAGTTCGAACACGTCGGCCTCGACCACGCACCGTCGTCGAAGTTCACCCGGAACGAGACCGACCTGCCGGAGTTGAAGCGCTCACTGGCGCGCTGGCAGACCGGGCTCGAGGACCGCGGGTGGAACTCGCTGTACCTGTCGAACCACGACCAGCCGCGGCCGGTGTCGCGGTTCGGGGCGGCGGCCTCCGGCGGCGACCCCTTCGCGTTCCGGTACGAGTCGGCCACGCTGCTCGCCACCGTGCTGCACCTGCACCGCGGGACCCCGTACGTGTACCAGGGCGACGAGATCGGCATGGTGAACGCCGCCTTCACCACCATCGACCAGTACCGGGACATCGAGTCACACAACTGGTTCCGTGGCGCCGTCGGCCGCGGCATGCCGGAGTCCGAGGCGCTCGAGGCCCTCGCCTTCCGCAGCCGCGACAACGCGCGCACGCCGATCCCGTGGGACGACAGCGCACCCGCCGGGGGGTTCTCCACCACCGAACCGTGGATCGGTATGGGGCAGGGATGGCCGCGCGTCACCGTCGCGGGCGACCGGGCAGCCGGGCAGCGCTCGGTGTACGAGCACCACCGTCGACTCATCGACCTCCGACACCGCTCCCGCACCGTGCGGCTGGGGGCGTTCACACTGCTCGAGGCGGAACACCCGACACTGTGGGCGTTCACGCGGGCCTCGGCGGACACGGACGAGCCGCCGCTCGTCGTCGTCGCGAACCTGTCCGAGGTGGACCTGGAGCTACCGGAGTCGGTCGGGAGGCTCGTGGGGGCGTTCGTCCTGGGGAACCTCGGGGAGCCGCCGGTCGCCGGAACGCTGCGTCCGTGGGAGGCGCGCGTGCACGAGTGCCGGTGACGGGCCTCCCGGGCGGGGCGGGTGGGTTGCCTGGCGTCGTTCGATTGCCTGCAGGCCCGTGCACCTGCCTGGCCGCTCGCCTGTCTGGCCGCTCGCTCGCCTGCCTGGCCGCCTGGGGAACGCAGAACCCCCTCGCTCCGGGAGGAACGAGGGGGTTTCGGAGCCGCCTGTCGGAATCGAACCGACGACCTATTCATTACGAGTGAATCGCTCTACCGACTGAGCTAAGGCGGCGGACGCCCCGGGAATCCGGAGCGGCACGAGAAATCACTGTACAGGATCAGACGAGCGAGCGCGAAACGAGCGCGCCGAGGTCGGCGAAGGATCGCTCGAGTTCATCGACGAGGTGTGCGTCCGCGTCCGACTCGGACCACTCCCACCAGGCGTGACGGAGCGCTGCCATGCCGACGAGCGACGCCAGGCGGGCGCGGCGGCGCACCGCGTCGTCCTCGTCCGACCGAGGCGGACTGCCGTCCCCCGTCGGGTCACGGGTCTCGGGCAGACCGTCCTCGAGCCGCAACCGCTGCTCGACGACCGTCTGGATGCCGGCCTGGAACTCCTTCATCGACGCCATCCGCTGGCTGAAGAGCTCGGGGTTCGCGCGGAGGACCTGCTGTCGCTCCCCGATCAACCCGCGTTCGTCGACGAGTTCGTGCGCCGAGTGCACCAGCAGCGTGCCGAGGTCCGCGAGCAGTTCACCCGTCGGGCCGCCGGCGACGAAGGCCTCGACGTCCTCGCCCTGCGGCAGGGTCGGGTCGTCGCCCAGGATCGCCTGCTCCTTGCTCGGGAAGTAGTTGAAGAACGTCCGTGGCGAGACGTCCGCCCGGCGGGAGACCTCGTCGACGGTGACCGCGGACAGACCGTGCTCGATCGCGATGCGCAGCGCGGCCTGCTGGATCGCCAGGCGAGTGGCGCGCCGCTTCCGCTCGCGGAGGCCCGGTGCAGCGTCGGTCATGCGCCGATCCTCCCACGCCGAGCATCGCGGACGGCCTGAGAACCCTGTCGGGATCGCCAGGCCGAGCCGCCCGGGGCAGCCGGTCAGCGGACGGCGCGGGCGACCGTGACGAGCAGCGCTTCGAGCGCCAGGAGCGCGGCGACGTTGGCACCGATGCGCTGCCGCGCGGTCGCGATCGCGTCGAGGACCTCGAGTGCGGCCGCGGGCGGGACGGACGGCAACGCCCGCTCGAGCTCGTGACGGATCGCCAGGTTCACCGGCTCGGTGGGGGCGCCGAGTCCGAGCAGCAGCAGGTCGCGGTACAGCGAGGAGACGTCGACGAGGATGCGGTCCAGGCCGTCGCGGAGGCTCCGGGTCGCCCGACGCTTCTGGTCCTCTTCGAGCACCCGGAGCTGGGACCGGAGCGCCGGCGGGACGGTGCCGCCCGGCTGGACACCCAGGGACCGGAGTGCTGCATCGCGTTCCTCGGCGTCACGCTCGAGCGTGATCGCCTTGGCGTCCTCGTCCGCCACGGCCAGGAGCGCGGCCGCGGCGTTCACGGCGTCGCCGACGCTGCGGATCGCGAGGACCGTGGTCAGGGTCCGGCGACGACGGTCACGGGCGTCCTCGCTCGTCGCGAGGCGCTGCGCCATGCCGATGTGGCTCTGCGCCTGACGCGCCGCATCGGTGGCGAGGACACGGTCCACGCCGGTCCGGGCCACGATGAGGTCGGCGACCGACTCGATGCCCGGGACGCGCAGGCGGACCGAGCGCACCCGCGAGCGGATCGTCGGCAGCAGGTCGGCCTCGCTCGGAGCGCAGAGGATCCACACCGTGCGCTCCGGCGGTTCCTCGAGTGCCTTCAGCAGCAGGTTCGAGGTCCGCTCCGTCATCCGGTCGGCGTCCTCGACGATCATCACGCGGTACCGGCCGACCGAGGGCGAGAAGTGTGACGAGGTCACCAGCTGCCGGATCTCGTCGATCGTGATGATGACGCGCTGGGTGGTGAGCCGGGCGACGTCCGGGTGGGTGCCGGCGGTGATCAGACGCAGCGTGTGGTCGTCGTCGGGGCCGTTGCCGACCAGGGCGGCGGCGAAGGCTGCGGCGACGTTCGAGCGTCCGGAGCCGGGAGGCCCGGTGATCAGCCACGAATGCGTCATGCCACCCGTGCCGTCGGTCGACTCGGCGGCACTTCGCAGCGCAGCCACGGACTCTTCCTGTCCGGTCAGGCCATCCCACACGCTCACGGGAGGATCCTGCCAGGAGCCACCGACGGGACCGGCCGGTCGTCGGCGCTCGCGCACGTCGTCTCGGTCCGCAGCATCAACCGACCCCGACCAGGCGTGCCACGGCCGAACGGATCCGCTCCTGCACGACGTCCGCCGACTCGGAGGCGTCGACGACGAGGAACCGCTCCGGTTCGGCGCGGGCCATGTCGAGGAAGGCCTGCCGGACGGACTCGTGGAACGTTGCCGCTTCGGACTCGAGGCGGTCGAACACGTCGCCGCGGGCGGCCGCGACACGCGCCCGCCCGAGGCTCACGTCGAGGTCGAGCAGCACCGTGAGGTCCGGCGTCATGCCGTCCGCTGCCCAGTTCGACACCGACCGGATCTGCTCGGCGCCGAGGCCGCGGGCCACGCCCTGGTACGCGACCGAGGAGTCGATGTACCGGTCCTGCAGCACGACGTCACCGCGGGCGACGGCGGGCCGGACGACCGTCTCGACGTGGTGTGCACGGTCGGCGGCGTAGAGCAGCGCCTCGGCCCGGGGCGTCACGTGGCCGCGGTCGTGCAGGACGATCTCGCGGATGCGCTGGCCGAGGTCCGTGCCACCGGGTTCCCGGGTCCGGACGACCCGCCGGCCGTGCGCCCCGAGCCACTGCTCGAGGCGCTCGGCCTGCGTGGTCTTGCCCGCGCCGTCACCGCCCTCGAGGGTGATGAACCAGCCGCGGGAGTCGTCCGTGCGCACTGCTCCGTCCGTGCTCACTTCTTCTTCGCGGGGGCGCGTCGGGCCGGTGCCTTCTTCTTGACCGGGCCCTTGGCACGCTTGTCCGCGAGGAGCTGGACCGCACGCTCGAAGTCCACCGTCTCGACCTCTTCGCCGCGCGGGATCGTGGCGTTCGTCTCGCCGTCGGTGACGTACGGGCCGAAGCGGCCGTCCTTCACCTTGATCGGCTTGCCGGACACCGGGTCGGCGTCGAACTCCTTGAGCGCCGCGCTCGCGGCACGCTTGGCCCCGTACTTCGGCTGCGCGAAGAGCTCGAGGGCACCGGGCAGGTCGACGTCGAAGATCGCGTCCTCGCTCGGCAGGGTCCGGGTGTCCGTGCCCTTCTTGAGGTAGGGCCCGTAGCGACCGTTCTGCGCGGTGATCTCGTCGCCGGACTCCGGGTCCGTCCCGACCGTGCGCGGGAGGTCGAGGAGCTTCAGCGCGGTCTCGAGGTCGACCGACCCCGGGTCCATCGACTTGAAGAGGGAGGCCGTACGCTCCTTCGGGGCCGCTGCCTTCTTGGCCGTGGCCTTCTTCGCGGGCGCCTTCTTCGCGGCGGCGGTCTTCGTGCCGGCGGTCTTCGTGCCGGTCTTCGTCGCGGTCTTCGCGCCCGTCGCCGTGCTCGCTGCCGCCTCTGCAGCCGGTTCTGGTTCAGCCGCCAGGACCTCGCCCGTCGCCGGGTCGACCGACGGCTCGGGCTCCGGCGTGCGCTCGGTCACGTACGGACCGAAGCGGCCGTCCTTCGCCAGGACCTCCTTGCCCGTCTGCGGGTTGATGCCCACCACGCGGTCGCTGACGACCGGCGCCTCGACGAGTTCGCGGGCCTTGTCGAGGGTGAGCTCGTCCGGCGCGATGTCCTCCGGCACGTTGACGCGGCGCGGTTTCTCCGGGTCGTCGCTCGGGGTCTCGATGTAGGGGCCGTACCGACCGATGCGCAGGGTCAGGCCCGGCGCGAGCTCGACCGAGTTGATCTCGCGGGCGTCGATCTCGCCGAGGTTGTCGATGACCGTGCGGAGTCCGCGCTGGTCACCGCCACCGAAGTAGAACTCCTTGAGCCAGTCGACACGGTCTTCCTCGCCGCTGGCGATGCGGTCGAGGTCGTTCTCCATCTCGGCCGTGAAGTCGTACTGCACGAGGTCCCCGAAGTAGTCCTCGAGCAGACGCACGACGCTGAACGCGATCCAGTTCGGCACGAGGGCGGTCCCGCGCTGCGTCACGTACCCGCGGTCCATGATCGTGGAGAGGATCGCGGCGTAGGTCGACGGGCGCCCGATCCCGAGCTCTTCGAGCGTCTTGACCAGGCTGGCCTCGGTGTAGCGCGGAGGTGCGGAGGTGTCGTGCCCCTTGGCCGCCACGTCGGAGACGCCGAGGTGGTCGCCTTCGGCCATCTGCGGCAGCTTCGCGTCGTCCGCGGAGTCGCCCGAGGAGCGCTCTTCGTCGCGGCCTTCTTCGTAGGCGTTGAGGAACCCACGGAAGGTGATGACCGTGCCGGACGCCGTGAACTCGACGTCGGTGCCGCTCGCCGTGGACGCCAGGCCCTCGATCGACTCGGTCGACGCGATCCCGAGCACCACGGACGCGGTGGAGCCCTTGGCATCGGCCATCTGCGACGCGACCGTGCGCTTCCAGATGAGGTCGTAGAGACGGAGGTCGTTGCCGCGGAGGACACCCTCCATCTGCGACGGCGTCTTGAACGTGTCGCCGGCGGGGCGGATCGCCTCGTGGGCCTCCTGCGCGTTCTTGCTCTTGCCTGCGTAGGAACGGGGCTTCGCGGGGATCGAGTCCGCGCCGTAGAGCGCGGTCGCCTGCTTGCGTGCCGCGGTGATCGCCTGCTGCGACAGCGACGCGGAGTCGGTACGCATGTAGGTGATGTGGCCGTTCTCGTACAGCGACTGCGCGACGCTCATCGTCTGACGGGCCGAGAAGCGGAGCTTGCGCGCGGCTTCCTGCTGCAGCGTCGACGTGGTGAACGGAGCTGCCGGTCGGCGTGTGTACGGCTTCGACTCGACGCTGCGGACGACGGCGTCGCCGGCGCGGTCGAGGACCGCGGAGAGCGAGCTCGCCGACCCCTCGTCGAGACGGACGACGTCCGCCGTGGTCTGACCACGGTCGTCGAAGTCACGACCGGAGGCCACGCGCTTGCCCTGGATCCGGGCGAGGCGAGCCGTGAAGGCCCCCTCGTCGGACTTCTCGAAGCGCGCCGTCAGGTCCCAGTAGTTCGCCGAGACGAAGGCGAGACGCTCGCGCTCACGGTCGACGACGAGGCGGGTCGCCGCGGACTGGACACGACCGGCGGAGAGGCCCGGCCCGACCTTGCGCCAGAGCACCGGCGAGACCTCGTACCCGTAGAGCCGGTCGAGGATGCGACGGGTCTCCTGGGCGTCGACCAACGCGGTGTCGAGTTCCCGCGTGGCTTCCTGGGCGCGCTGGATGGCTTCCTTGGTGATCTCGTGGAACACCATGCGCTTGACGGGCACCTTGGGCTTCAGCACCTGGAGCAGGTGCCACGCGATGGCCTCGCCCTCGCGGTCCTCATCTGTTGCGAGGTAGAGCTCGTCGGCGTCCTTCAGCGCACGCTTGAGGTCCGCGACGGTCTTCTTCTTCGCATCGGAGACGACGTAGTACGGCTCGAACCCGTTGTCGACGTCCACCGAGAACTTGCCGAGGGAGCCCTTCTTGAGCTCGGCCGGCAGGTTCTTGGGCTCGACGAGGTCACGGATGTGTCCGACAGACGCCTGGACGTCGTATCCGTCACCGAGGTATTGCGCGATCGTCTTCGCCTTCGCGGGGCTCTCGACGATCACGAGCTTCTTCGTGCCTGGCACGTGACTCCTTGATCGATGGTGCTGATCGGCCGACGGACGTCGTGGAAGCGTCCGGGTCGACCGGGAATTCGGTGACCGGCGGGCCGACAGGCACACCATACACACTCCGGTGGGGATGGCCGGTGGAGCCGGAGCGAGTCCGCTGCACGTGGCTGGACCGCGCGGGCGGCCCACGGCGCGTCGGCCGGCCGTCGCCGCAGCAGGCCGTGGGCCGGCCACGGCGACGGCGTGGGCGGACAGCAGGCCACCGCCGGCAGCCACGTCGACCCGGGCGACCACCCCGTCCACACCGCAGGCGACGAGGACGGCTCCGTTGGCCCGAGCGAGGCGTCCAGCAGCACGGCAGGGCGGGTCCGACACCAGCCCGATGGCCGATGCCGCCGCGGCGAGCGCCGCCGCGTCCGCCGCTCCCCGGGCACGAGCGGCCCCGACCCGGTGACCAGCCGCGCCGAGGAGCGAGCCCGTCACGAGGACGACCACCGCGAGGACGGCCGCGAGCGCCACCGTGGCGGATCCCTGCTCACCAGCCCGCAGGGTGCTGGCCCGCAGCGTGCTGGACCGCGCGTTCCTGGACCGCAGGCCGCCGCGGTGGCCCTCCGTCGCGGTCCGGATCGGTCCGGTCGCGTCAGGACCGGTCACCGGTGTCGGCCTCGTCCACGGCGCAGCCGCTCCCCTGCAGCACGACGTCCGAGAACGGCCCCGCGCCGGCCGGTCGTCCGGCACGGACGCAGACCAGGCCCCCCGCTCGTTCGACACGGACCGTGCCGGCGTCGGCGCGCTCGAGGGCCCGCCGTGCAGCCGGGTCGTCACCGCGCGCGAGGGCCCGGGCAGCGACGGCGGCGGCGGTCTGCAGCCGCCCCTGCCCGTCGACGGCCATCACCCCGGCGATCGCCGCGGCCAAGACCACGGCGAAGACCGGCAGGGCGAGGGCGAACTCGACCGTCACCGATCCGCGGTCACGCCCGGCGTCCTGGTGCTGGTTCCGGCGGTGGTCCTGGTGCTCGTCCCGGTCGTGGCTGACGCGTCGTTCCCCTTTCATGGTGTGAGCGCCGTCCGGTTCATGGTGTGAGCGCCGTCCGGTTCATGGTGTGAGCGCCGTCTGGTTCATGGTGTCAGCGCCGTCCGGACGAGGTCCGTGAGGATCGC
This sequence comes from Curtobacterium sp. MCPF17_047, assembly GCF_003234045.1. Classification (NCBI taxonomy): domain Bacteria; kingdom Bacillati; phylum Actinomycetota; class Actinomycetes; order Micrococcales; family Microbacteriaceae; genus Curtobacterium; species Curtobacterium sp. MCPF17_047. Next base: position 130,316 of record NZ_QKSF01000004.1, read on the forward strand.
CTGCACCTCACCGGACCGCATGACCGCGACGAGGACGCCGGCGAAGGCCACCGCCGCCAGGATGACGACGGCGTACTCGGCGGTGGCGGATCCCCGGTCATCGGACCACCGGCCCGGCGGCCGTGGGCTCGGCGACGGATGCCGTCCGAGCCGCTGTGCTCGTCCAGCCGACGGTGTGTCCGGGGCAGCGTCGGGGTGTCCTTCCTGCATGGCGTCGTTCCTCTCTCTCCTGGCACCGGTCGATCCGGTGCTCGTGATCGGCCCCGCGCGACGTGCGTTCGCGCGGGGACGTGCATCCACCTTCGGCGGACGCGCCCTTCGGCAGGCGCCAGCCGACGGGTCCGTGCAGAGTTCAACGGAGGCCTGTGGATGTGGAGGAGAGGATGCCGAGCACGACGGGCACCACCCCGACCGACACGAACGCCGGCAGCACGCAGACGCCGAGCGGCAGCACCAGTCGCACCCCGAGTCGTTCGGCACGCACCAGGCCCTCGGCGGCTGCATCGGCACGACGGTCGACGGCGCCGGCACGCAGGAGACCGGCCGCCGGGACCCCCGCGTGGTCGGCCAGGGCGAGGGTCTCGACCAGGCACTCCCGGTCCGCGTCGGGCCAGGCCCGGTCGCCGTAGACCGCTTCGACGGTGTGCGCCGCGTCGGTCCACGCGCCGCCTCCGGACAGCGCGACGGCCCAGACCTCGAGCAGGAGGCCGGGTGCCGGTCCGCTGTCGGAGGCCTCGGCAAGCAGGTGGCGGCTCCACCGCGCGGCCACGACCACGAGGGCCACAGCGACGAGGATGCAGCACCACCCGACCGACGTCCCGGTGAGCACCCCGACGGTGTCGACGCCCCATGCCGAACCGAGCAGCACGCCGAACGCCGGGAGCGCCAGGACCACCCTGGCGCTCGCCCGTGGCCCGGCCGTCGCCGTACGGATCGCTCGTTCCGCCGCAGCCCGGTCCCGCAACGACCCCGCGAGCGCCCGCAGTGCGGGCACGACGGGCGCTCCTGTCCGTGCCGCCACGGCGAGCACTCCGTCGATCTCCGGACGACCTCCGGCCGACACCGTGCGCGCTCCCTGCCCGGATCCGGCCACGAGTGCCACGGCCCGGGACGGCGGGACGCCGGCGGACACGAGCACGGCGACCCGGTCCAGCGCCCGCGCCGCGGCGAGCGCGTCGACCGTCCGTGTCACGCTCCGCGGGTCCGTCGATGTGCTCCGCCGGCTGCGCGCGGACCGCGGATCGCCGAGCCGACCGGACCGGGGCCACCCGCGATCACGCTGTCTCCCCGCTCGCCGTCGCCGTCGCCACCCGCACCAGCTGCCCCCGGGGGACCCGCCGGCACCGCGCGAGCCCGTCGCGCCCGTTCCCGGCCGGGCATCCCCGGTCCCCCGGATGCCCCGATCGAGAACGGCATGACCTCGAGCCGTCCCTGCCGGTCCACCCCCAAGCGCCCCACCTCGGCGAGCCGCCGCACGCCGTTCCGACGCTCCACGTGCAGGACGAGGTCGAACGCACTCGCCGCCTGCCGCGCGAGCGACTCCGGGGTGAGACCGGCGAGCGCCCCGAGCGCCTCGAGCCGCGCCGGGACGTCGCCGACCCCGTTCGCGTGGACCGTCCCCGCTCCCCCGTCGTGCCCGGTGTTGAGTGCCGACGTGAGTTCCCGGATCTCGGCGCCCCGACACTCCCCCACGACGATCCGGTCGGGCCGCATCCGCAGCGCTTCCCGGAGGAGTCGTTCGGTGCCGAGCGCGCCGGCACCCTCGGCGTTGGCCTGTCGTGCTTCGAGCGCGACGACGTGGGGGTGGTCGATCCGGAGTTCGGCGACGTCCTCCACCGTGACGATCCGCTCGTCGGTCGGGACCAGGCCGAGCATCGCCGCGAGCAGGGTCGTCTTGCCACTGCCGGTCGCTCCGGTGACCAGGACGTTCCGTCGTTCCTGCACGGCGCGGTCGACCACGGTCTGCGGGACCCGCTCGAAGAACCCGCCGCCGACGAGCCGGTCGATGCTCGGCAGCGCGTCCTGTGGCAGCCGGATCGAGATCGCCGTGCCGCGGACGCTCACCGGAGCGAGGACCGCGTGGACGCGGATGCCGTCGCCGTGTCGGACGTCCGCACATGGAGTGGTCTCGTCGATGTGCCGACCGCCGCGAGCCACCAGGGAACGGGCGAGGTCGCGGGCCCGGGTCTCCGACAGGACGAGTCCGCCGACCGCGGTGAGGCCCGTCCCGCGGTCGGTCCACACCCCGCGTCCCCCGAGCACCAGGACGTCGGTGACACGGTCGTCGGCGACGAGGGGCGCGAGCTCCTCGAAGTCGACGAGCGACGCAGCCTGCCGCTGGTGGTCCGGTCGTGGTGTGCCGGGCAGGAACGGTGCGCGATGCCGGTGCATGTCGGAGACGGTACGGGCCTGGTCGACGGCGGGCGGGCCTCCTGACCGGGTCGGTGGAGAACGCATCCCGCGGGCCCGATCGTGCCGGACTTGTACCCCGATCTCGTCGGCCGTACCCCGTCGCATGCAGCGCGCTGCGGAGCCTCCGACGGTCGGCCAAGAGGGGGACAAGACGGGCACGGACCGCGCTGTCCGCAGGTTCACCAGGACGCGGGGAGCAACCGCGTCGATGGACCGTTCTGTTCACCGTTCCGCGTCCCGCCGCGGATCGAGCGGGGTCGGACCCGCCGCGTGGGCACCGTCACACATGAGGGAACCACGGGAAAAAGAAGAGGCGGCACCTGTTGGGGGGAACGGGTGCCGCCAGGACACCGGCGGATTGGGGGGAATCTTGACCGGCGCCACCGGGAACGAGCCCGGCGGGAACAACTGTACCCCAGGAACGGGATGCGATGACACCGCTGACCGGAGAACGCGATCCTGCGCGTGGATCGGCCTCCCGGTTGCGCGAGGCTGCACCCGAGCATTCCCGGTGACCGAGTTGTCCACCGGCGCCTCGGCGGTGGTGACGCCCGGAGTAGTCTCCGTAGGCGCCCGGTCGTCGACTGCCTCGGTGGGTCCGACCGCGCCCCGGGCGGACGAGACGAGAGGACATCGATGACGATGCCGCAGCAGGACCAGATCCACGACGACCAGACGACCTTCCCGCCGTCCCCGGAGTTCGTGGCCGACGCGGTCGCCGACAGCGGCCTGCACGACGCGGCCAGCGCCGACCGTGTGGCCTTCTGGGCCGAGCAGTCCCGAGCACTGCTGGACTGGCGCACGCCGTTCACGAGCGCGCTCGACTGGTCGGCAGCACCGTTCGCCCGCTGGTTCGCCGACGGCGAGTTGAACGTCGCTGAGAACTGCCTCGACCGTCACGTCCGCGCCGGCAACGGTGACCGCGTCGCCATCAACTTCGAGGGGGCGAACGGCGACACCCGCAGCATCACGTACGCGCAGCTGACCGCGGACGTCCAGCGGGCCGCGAACATGCTCGAAGGGCTCGGCGTGGGTCAGGGCGACCGCGTCGTCGTCTACCTGCCGCTCATCCCGGAGGCCGTGGTCACCATGCTGGCCATCGCACGCCTCGGCGCGATCCACTCCGTCGTCTTCGGTGGGTTCAGCGCCGAGAGCCTGCGCGCCCGCATCGAGGACGCGGGCGCCAAGGTCGTCGTGACGGCGGACGGCGGCTGGCGACGTGGCGCCGTCTCACCCCTCAAGCCCGCGGTCGACGAGGCCCTGCAGGGCGAGGGCACCGCCAGCGTGGAGCACGTCCTGGTGGTGCAGCGCGGCGGCAACGACGTCGACTGGACCGACCGGGACCGCTGGTGGCACGACGAGTTCGCCGCCGCCGCTCCGGAGCACGAGGCCCAGGCCTTCCCCGCCGAGAACCCCCTCTTCATCCTGTACACCTCGGGCACGACCGGGAAGCCCAAGGGCATCGTGCACACCTCGGGCGGGTACCTGACGCAGGCGGCGTACACGCACAAGAACGTGTTCGACATGCACCCGGAGAAGGACGTGTACTGGTGCACCGCCGACATCGGCTGGATCACCGGGCACACCTACGTCGTCTACGGCCCGCTGGCGAACGGCGTGACGCAGGTCCTCTACGAGGGCACGCCGGACGAGCCGAAGCCCGGCCGCTGGTGGGACCTGGTCGACGCGTACGGCGTCACCGTCCTCTACACGGCTCCGACGGCCGTGCGCGCGGCGATGAAGGCCGGCCGCCAGATCCCGGAGGCACGCAGCCTCGAGACCCTGCGCCTGCTCGGCAGCGTCGGCGAACCGATCAACCCCGAGGCATGGCAGTGGTACCGGCAGGTCATCGGCCACGACCGGACGCCGATCGTGGACACGTGGTGGCAGACCGAGACCGGCGGGATCATGATCTCCGCCCTGCCCGGCGTCACGAAGCTCAAGCCCGGTGCGGCCCAGACGCCGCTGCCGGGCATCGTCGCCGAGATCGTCGACGACGACGGACACCGCGTCGACCCCGGCGGCAGCGGTTACCTCACCATCACCGAACCGTGGCCGTCGATGGCGCGCGGCATCTGGGGCGACCCGGACCGGTTCGTCGAGACCTACTGGTCCCGGTTCCCCGGCAAGTACTTCGCCGGCGACGGGGCCCGACTCGACGGACAGGGCGACATCTGGGTGCAGGGGCGCGTCGACGACGTCATGAACGTCTCCGGGCACCGTCTGTCCACCGCCGAGATCGAGTCGGCGCTGGTCGGACACGAGGGTGTCGCCGAGGCGGCCGTCGTCGGTGCCGCCGACGAGACGACCGGGCAGGCCGTGGTCGCGTTCGTGATCCTCACCGCCGAAGCAGCCTCCGACGTCGACCGCGACTCCGCAGCGACGGAACTCCGCAACTGGGTCGGCAAGCGGATCGGCCCGATCGCGAAGCCACGCCAGGTCGTCATCGTCCCCGAGCTGCCGAAGACGCGCTCCGGCAAGATCATGCGGCGCCTCCTCCGCGACGCGGCCGAGGGCCGCCGCATCGGTGACACGACGACGCTGGCCGACCCGACGATCATGGCGACCATCGCGGAACTGATGTAGCTGACGCAGGAAGAGCCTCCAGGCCGGTCGGTCTGGAGGCTCTCCTGCTGTCCGCGGACGGCTTCCGTCCGCCGGTGGTTCAGTCCGTCAACTCGACGATCAGTTCCACCTCGACGGGTGCGTCGAGCGGCAGCACCGCGACGCCGACAGCACTCCGGGCGTGGACGCCCGCTGCACCGAAGACGTCGCCGACGAGCTGCGAGGCACCGTTCGCGACCCCGGGCTGACCGGTGAACGACGGGTCCGAGGCGACGAAGACCGTCACCTTGACGACCTTCGCCACCCGGTCGAGCGACCCGGCGACGCTCTGCACGGCGGCGAGGCCGTTCAGCGCGGCCTGACGTGCCTGCGCGGTCGCGGTCGCGGCGTCGACCTCCGAGCCGACCTTGCCGGTGACCGGGAGGGCGCCGTCGACGAAGGGCAGCTGCCCCGCCGTGAAGACGTGACGGCCAGAGACGACCGCCGGGACGTAGGCGGCGACCGGGGCCGCGACGGCCGGGATCGTGAGGCCGAGCTCGCGCAGGCGGTCCGCGATGCTCACGCGTCGGCCTTCGGACGCTTCAGGTAGGCGACCAGGCCGCCCTCGGGGCCGGTGACGACCTGGACCAGCTCCCAGCCCTCGTCACCGAAGTTGTTGAGGATGGCAGTGGTGTTGTGGATGATCAACGGAGTCGTGAGGTATTCCCAGCGGCGCATGCGGTTCCTTGCCAGCCTTTCAGTCCGAGGTGTCGTTTAGGCTGCATCCTATGTCTGCCCAGAAGACGTCTGCCCGTCGGACCAAGCCCGTCTCCGCAGTCGGCGCCTTCATCGGTTTCGTCGGCTTCAGCGCGCTCGCCGGTCTGCTCGTCACCATCGGTGTCACGCCGGCCATCGCCGTCGCCGGTGTCACGACGACCTCGACGATCGGTGTGTTCGAGTCCCTGCCCGAGTACATCGAGCTCGGTGACCTCCCCCAGCGCAACGAGGTCCTGGCCTACCAGGGCGGCAAGCCCGTGCACCTGGCGACGGTCTACGACCAGAACCGCCAGGAGCTCAAGTTCGACCAGATCAGCGACAACCTGAAGAACGCAGCCATCGACGGCGAGGACAAGCGCTTCTGGGACCACGGCGGTGTCGACATGACCTCGCTGGTCCGCGCCGGTGTGGGCACGGTCGCCGGCGGTGGCCTCGGCGATTCGGGCGGTGGCTCGACGCTGACCATGCAGCTGGTCCGCAACATCAAGATGCAGCAGGCCCTCGAGCTCCCGACCCCGGAGGAGCGCCTCAAGGCCTACAACGAGGCGACGAAGGTCTCGGTCTCCCGCAAGCTCGAGGAGATGAAGCTCGCGATCGGGCTCGCGAAGAAGTACTCGAAGAAGGACATCCTCACCGGGTACCTCAACATCGCCTTCTTCGGCGACCAGACGTACGGCGTCCAGGCGGCAGCCCAGCACTACTTCGGCAAGAACGCCACCGACCTCACGCCGGCCGAGGGCGCGTCGATCCTGGCGATCGTGCAGTCCCCGAACACCCGCAACCTGTCCGACCCCAAGTTCTACGACGCCAACGTCGCCCGACGTGACGTCATCCTCAAGTCGATGTACGCGCAGAAGCACATCGACGAGAAGCAGTTCGACGAGGCCATCAAGTCCAAGCCGGCTGACTACGTGCACCTGACCGACCCGACGCAGGGCTGCAAGGCCGCGGCGGGCAACGGCGCGCAGTTCTTCTGCGATTACGCGGTGCAGGTAGTCAAGGAGATGTCGCAGCTCGGCGCGACGCAGAAGCAGCGCGACGCCGCCTGGCGCAACGGTGGCTACACGATCCAGACCACGCTGAACCTGGACCTGAACAACGCGCAGAAGGACCTGATCAACGCGTACGCCCCGAACACCGAGTCCCGGTTCGCCCTGGGCGGCGTCCTCAACTCGGTCGAGGCCGACACCGGTCGCGTGCTGACGATGGTGCAGAACAAGAACTACAACCAGCTCGCCGCCTGCGGCACGGAGGGTGCTGACCCCAACGCCTGCGCGCCGGCCACCGACACCGGCATCAACTTCAGCGTCGACCAGAAGTACGGCGGTGGCGAGGGCTTCCAGACGGGGTCGACGTTCAAGCCGTTCACCCTGTTGAACTGGCTGCAGAACGGGCACGGCCTGCAGGAGATCGTGAACGGCACGCCGCGCACCTTCTCGAGTTTCACCCAGTGCGATGCTCCGCTGAACGTCAACTACCCGGTGCGGAACGACGCCCCCGGCGAAGGCGGCAACATGACCGTCGAGAACGCCACCTACCGGTCGATCAACAACTCCTACGTCCAGATGGCCCAGAAACTCGACTTCTGTGACATCCGCAAGACCGCGGAGAGCCTCGGTGTCCACCTCGCGAAGCCGCGTGCGACCTCCACCGAGTACGCCGACGACATGTCCAAGCCCACGACCTCCGCAGTCAAGACGAACGCCTCGTTCGTCCTCGGCACGAACTACATCGCTCCGCTGACCATGGCGGCTGCCTACGCCGGCTTGGCCAACAAGGGCAACTTCTGCCGGCCCATCGCGATCGACAACGTGACGAACGCGGACGGCAAGTCGCTCGGCGGCCAGCCGAAGGAATGCACGCAGGCCGTCGACCCACAGGTCACCGCGACCGCGATCTTCGCGCTCAAGAAGGTCCTCACGATCGGTACGGCCCCCGGCGGTCGCACCCCCGACGGCTACGACGAGTTCGCGAAGACCGGCACGACCGACGACGCCGACCAGATCTGGATCGTCGGTGCGTCGACGAAGGTCGCGACCGCTGCTTGGCTGGGCAACACGGTCGGCAAGCAGAACCTCCGGTTCGTCTACGGCCCGAACGGCGCCTACGCCGGCTCCCGTACGGCACTTTGGCGACAGGCCCAGACCGTCGCGAACACCCAGTACCCGGGCGGTCAGTTCGAGACCCCGTCCGCAGCGGCGATCCGCGGCAACAGCATCACCGTCCCGAACGTCGCCGGTCAGACACCCGACGCAGCACGAGCGGCGCTGGCCAACGCAGGACTGACCTACGTCGACGGTGGCGTCCAGGCAGGCGGCGGGACCGCGGGGACGGTCTCCACCACGAGCCCCGCGGCGGGTCTGCAGCTCTCCAAGGGCTCGAGCGTGACCGTCTTCACCACGGACGGCTCGCAGGCCTCGGTGCCCGACGTCGGGGGCGAGAAGGTCGACGACGCTCGTTCCGAACTGTCGGGGGCCGGGTTCACGAACGTTGCGATAGCCGGCGACTACGAGCGTGGCGACGGCAAGAACGAGTGCACCGTGGCGGCGATCGCCCCGGGCGCCGGGACCGCTGTCGCCAAGGGCAGCGGCGTGACCCTGAAGCTGTTCGGCAACAAGGACGGCAAGGCTCCGAAGGCCTGCCGATGACGCGCGGCCGCGGCGCCCTCGGCGTCCTGGCCGCGGGTGCCGCGGTTGGCGTCGCCTCTGCTGCGTGGGGGTCACTGGTCGAGCGTCGACGGTTCGGTATCCGGTGGGAGACCGTCCCCGTCCTACCCGCGGGTTCTCGGGACGTGACGGTGCTGCACCTCTCCGACATCCACATGGCGCCGTGGCAGGCCGACAAGCAGCAGTGGATCCGCGATCTCAGCCTGGTCGAGCCGGACTTCATCGTGAACACCGGCGACAACCTCGGGCACGAGACCGCCAACGCTGCCGTCGAGTACGCCCTCGAGCCGTTCCGGGGTGTCCCCGGTGCCTTCGTGTACGGCTCGAACGACTTCTTCGCGCCGTCGCCGCGCAACCCCGTGAAGTACCTCTCCGGCCCGAGTTCGATGCGGCCGGAGACCCAGCCGGTCCGGCTCGACGTCGACCGGCAGACGGCGTTCTTCGAGTCGCTCGGGTGGCTCGACCTCAATGACCAAGCCCGCGCGATCGAGGTCCGCGGTTCACGCTTCGAGCTCTTCGGCACCTCCGACGCGCACCGGGACTGGGACCGCCTGGACCTGCTGCCGGCGAACGTCGACGAGATGCGCTCCGAGGTCCCCTGGTCCGAGGACGAATCCGGCCCCTCCCCCGTCTCCATCGGGGTCACGCACGCGCCGTACCGCCGCGTGCTGGACGCCTTCGTCACACAGGGTGCGGACGTCGTGTTCGCCGGACACACCCACGGCGGCCAGGTCGCGGTCCCCGGGATCGGGGCACTGGTCACGAACTCGGACCTCCCCCGTCGGTACGCCAGCGGTCTGCACCAGTGGCAGAACCGCACGCACTGGTCATGGCTCAACGTCTCGGCCGGTCTCGGGACCTCGATTTACGCCCCGATCCGGTTCGCGGTGCGGCCCGAGGCCGTCGTCGTCACCCTCACCGCCCGAGGCTGACGCCGCGCCGACACGTCGCGCTGTGCCTCGGCGTTCCCGCGCACACGTTCCGGCACCCGTCGGCGCCTCCGCGGAGTCGTGCGCGTTGTAGTCCACTGGCCGAAAGCGACAGATGTGCGCGGTACGGCGGCGCCGTTCTGTCGCTTTCGCGTCCGGGATCCCCGCACCGGTCCGCGGGGACCGCGACCGGCCGCGCGGCACGGACTGGAGGCGCGGCTCGACCCGCCTCGTCGCAGCTGGACCGCGACGCGCCCGGCCGGTACAGCGTGGTCGTGAGCACCCCCGAACATCGGGTAGACTTCTGGGGTTGCTCCGGGAACGGAGTGACCACACCGCGGGGTGTGGCGCAGCTTGGTAGCGCGCGTCGTTCGGGACGACGAGGTCGCAGGTTCAAATCCTGTCACCCCGACAGCCACGGCCCTGGTTCCACTCGGAACCAGGGCCGTTCTGTATCCCCGGGCTGTTCTGCGTTTCAGGGCCGTTCTGCGTTCCAGGGCCGTTCTGCATCCCAGGGGTCGGTCCGGACCTCCCGCCGGAGCCATCGCCCCGGCACCGCCTCGGCCTCCGCCGCCGCACAACGAGAACCGGTCCGCACCACGGTCTCCCGCGGCGCGAACCGGTTGCAACACGACGGATCCGCGCGGAGGCTGCCCGCACCCGGCGAACCCGCTCCCTAGCCGACCGCGACGCCCGCGCGGACCAGCCGCCCCTCGGCGTGCAGTCCGGCGACGACCTCGAGCGCCTGGTGCCGGTAACGCGACTGCGCCGCTCCCGGAGCGACGATCACGCCGTCCGCACCGGTGGACTCGACCAGGTCGTTGATCTTCGCCGCGACCTCGTCCCGCGTGCCGTACGCCTGACGCTCGGTGCGCGCGGCGATGAACCGACGCTCGAGGTCCGAGAACTGGTAGGCGCGGGCCTCGTCCATCGACACCGGCTCGGGCTTCGTCCCCTGACGCATCCGGATGAACGAGATCATGCCCGGGGCACTCTGCTCATCGACCACGCCCGGGTCCTCGTCAGTGACGACCTGCACGCCGATCAGGGCGAGCGGCTCGGACCGGAAGCGGGAGGGTCGGAACGACTGGTGGTAGAGCGCGAGGGCTGCTTCGGTGTTGTCCGAGGCGAAGTGGTGCGCGAACGCGAAGGCGATCCCGAGCGCACCGGCGACCTGTGCGCTGTAGCCGGAGGAACCGAGCAGCCAGAACTCGGGAACGTCGCCGTAGCCGGGGACGGCGCGGATCCTGGAGAGCGGGTTCGACTCCTCCATGCCGGTGAAGAACCCGACCAGGTCGGCGAGCTGCTGCGGGAAGTCGTCGACGTCCAGTCGGTCCGTGCGACGCAGGGCCATCGCCGTCGCACCGTCCGTCCCGGGTGCGCGGCCGATGCCGAGGTCGACGCGGTCGCCGTACAGCGCGCGCAGGGTGCCGAACTGCTCGGCGATGACGAGGGGTGCGTGGTTCGGCAGCATCACGCCACCGGAGCCGATGCGGATGGTGGAGGTGGCAGCTCCCACGGCGCTGAGCAGGACGGCGGGTGCCGACGAGGTGATCCCGGGCATGCCGTGGTGTTCGGCGACCCAGAAGCGTTCGTAGCCGAGCTGCTCGGCCCGGACGGCCATGTCGATCGAGCCCTGCAGGGCCTCGGTGTTCGACTGGCCGTACTCGCGCGTGGCGAGGTCGAGGACGGAAAGGTGCAGGGGTGCGTCGCTCATGACGAAGCCAACGTGGGACGACCCGCGACCATTCCGCGCCTCCCGTCCGGCCCCGCTGTCAGTGCCCGGTCTCGCCGTCCAGTCGCCCGCCGGACTCCGTGAGGTAGCAGTTGGCGCAGAGGGACTCGTACTCGACGTCGGCGCCGTCGATGGCGACCTGCGACCCGTCGAACACGAACTGCCCGTCGATCTTCCGCGCGTTGAAGACGGCCTTCCGTCCGCAGCGGCAGATCGTCTTCAGCTCCTCGAGGGAGTGCGCGACCTCGAGCAGACGTCGGCTGCCCGGGAACGCCTCAGTGCGGAAGTCGGTGCGGATGCCGTACGCCAGGACCGGGATCTGGTCGAGGACGGCGATGCGCAGCAGGTCGTCGACCTGACGCGGGGTGAGGAACTGCGCCTCGTCGACGAGCACGCAGCTGACCGGTCGGACCATGCCGTCCAGGCGCGCCGACTCCGGGTCGGTCGCACCGGCATCGGCGACGGCAGCCCGGACGTCGGCGTCCGCCGGCAGGACGACGTCGACGGTCCGCGTCACACCGAGCCGTGAGACGATCTCGCGGTCACCCTTCGTGTCGACCGCGGGCTTCGCGAGCAGGACGCGCTGGCCGCGCTCCTCGTAGTTGTAGGCGGCCTGCAGGAGTCCGGTGCTCTTGCCGCTGTTCATCGCGCCGAAACGGAAGTAGAGCTTCGCCACTACGCGAGGAAGCCGTCCTCCGCCGCACGACGGATCAGGTCGGACTTCTTGGACGCCGGACGACCGACCTTCGCGTACTTCTCCCGGACGCGGCGCAGGTAGGTCTTCGCGGTCTCGTACTGCACGTTCATCTGCGCGGCGACCTCGTTCGTGGAGTACCCGGAGACGTAGAGGCGGAGTGCTTCCTCTTCGCCGTGGCTGAGCTTCGGCCGCTGGTGAGCGCTCGCCCCGGTCGGCAGCGGCCGCCATTCGCGCTGTGCGGGAGTCTCACGGGCGACACCCATGACCTCGCGCGCGATGTCCATGACCTCGCGCATCGGCAGCGACTTCGACAGGAAGGCAGCTGCACCGGCGGCCAGGGACCGGTCGCGGGACTCGCGGGCGTCGACGCTCGAGAGCACGATGACCTTCGCGCCGGCGGCACGGCAGGTGCGGACGCGGGCCTCGATCGAGACGGGCTCCTTCAGCTGGAAGTCGAGGAACACCAGGTCGGTCGGGAAGCTGTCGCTGTGCACCATCTCGAGCCAGGTGTGCGCGGTGAGGGCCAGGTCGAAGTCGAAGGCGTTCACCGCGATCCAGCTGGAGAGGCTGTCGAGCAGGACCTCGTGGTCGTCGAGGATGGCCAGACGCACCCGGCGCGCACCCGGGGTCGGCAACGACGGACCGCCCTCCACGAGCCGGTTCGGGTCAGTGCTGGTCATACGAGAACCTTAATGTCAGTGACGATGGCCGGACGGCGACGTCGGTGTCGGGGAACGTCACGCGGAGGACGGCGAAGTAGGGGTCGAAGGTCCGGTGGATGCCGACGTCCGAGTCGGCGACCGCGACGTCGAACGTCATCGCCACCCGCGGTCTCGTCGTCGCCCTCAGCGCGGGGCCGTCCGCGCCCAGACCGGGAGCGAGACCGCCGACGGGAGCGACGGTGACGCGCACGCCGGCCGGGTCCACCGTGGCGGCATGGAGCAGGGCCCGCACGAACGTGCGGACGACGGTCCGCTGGTCAGCGTCCATCGCGGCAGCCAGCCCGTCGGGGTCGTGGACGGTCGCCGCGGCGTCCCCGGAAACCCGTACCGCGTACTCGAGCCAGGTACGGTCCGCTTCCGCGACCATCACCTGGCGGATGCCGTCGGCGATCGCACGGGCCCGTTCCCGGTCGGCGTCGGAGATCGACGCACGCGTCCGGAGTTCGGCGAAGAACGGCGCGACGTCGCGCGCCAGGATCGTGGACCGGTCCTGCTGCACGCTCGCGGTGATGCCGTCACGTTCCGCCCGCTCGACGGAGTAGGAACCGGCGCGGATCTGCACGCGTTCGGCCAACCCGGCGAAGGTCCGCGCGAACACGGCCGACGCGGCGGTCAGGACGAGGGTCGGCGCTGCGGCGAGGAACGCACCCACGCTGACCGGCACGCCCGCCGGGTACACGGCCGCGACCGTGCCGGCGGTCGCCGCGTCGACCGCCGCCAGCACGGCCCCACCGACCACGAGATCGGTCCACGGTCGGTACGGCGCGACCGCGACGATACCGATCGCGGAGAGCAGCACCATGAAGTCGTTGACCAGGGAGCGGTCCGGCCCCCACTGCGCCGCCGCACTTGTCACGGTCGCGGCGGAGAGCAGGGCGACGTGTGCGACGAACGCCCAGCGGGTGAACGGCGCACGGAACGGGCTGGAGGCACTGATCACCACGACCGCGGAGGCGGCCAGCAGCAGGACCGTCAGGGCGCTGACGGTCGGGGCGCCGACGACGTCACGGTCGAACAGCGACACCAGCGTCGCCCAGAGCACCCCGCCGGCGCCGATCACGACCGCGAGGGGCCGCGACCCCATCGCACCGAGCGGGTCGTACTGCTGCGCGGTCCGGCTCCCGCCGGTGCGTCCGTCGACCTTCCGGCCGCCGCTCACGATGCACGCTCCACGTCGTCGTCCCCGGCGAGGTGCAGGATCGTCGCCGAACCGACCGGCGCAGCGTACGGCACGCTCATCATGACGCTCGTGCCGGACCCGGGCGACGACCACACCTGGACGTCACCGCCGACGCGCCCGATGCGTTCACGGACGGAGTTGCGGAGCCCCATCCGGTCCGCCCCGGTCGCCTGCTCGTCGAACCCGCGGCCGTCGTCGACGACCATCACCGTGCAGGCGACACCGTCGTCGAAGACGCTGACCTCGGCGGCGTCGGTGCCGGCGTGCTTCAGCACGTTCGCCAGACACTGTCCGACGGCACGGACGACCGCGGTCATCGCGTGCGCGTCCAACCGTCCGACCGACGTGGGGTCGCCCGTCACGGTGATCTGGAGGCCCGAGGCCCGCTGCTCGTCGAGCATGCGCTCGAACGCCGCCACTCCGTCCGACGTCGCGTCGGCCGGACCGGCACCGTCCGCCGCGGTGGTGTCGCCCGCCAGCCAGGCCCGCCCGGTGAGCATCGCGACGTCGGACTCCATCGTGCGGGCGAGGTGTTCGTCCATCGGACCGGCGGGAGCGAGGGCGATGGCGTTGAGGTGGTTGAGGACGGTGTCGTGCAGGATCGCGGCGGCCTCGGCTTCGATGCCGGCTCGGTACGCGGTGACGTGCTCTTCGCGCGCCGATCGCAGCAGTTCGGGTTGGACGCGCTCCGAGCGCGCGGTCGACCGGCTGACGGCGCCGACGAGCGCGATCACGAAACCGAGCGTGACCCAGGCGAGGACGAGGGGGTGGTCCGGCCCACCGGACTGCACGGCCGCGATCGCGGTGACGACTCGTCCGACGACGAACCCGGAGACCGACCAGAGGACGACCCGGAGGGTCCCGCTCCCGGCGCCGCCGATGAGGACGAGCGGGACCACGACCAGGGACAGCAGGTACGAGCTCACCCAGGGCACGTCGGTGAGTTCGCGTTGCACGACGGTTGCGAACCACCACGCGCAGATCCCGCCGACGACGAGGAACGCCGCACCGGAGCGCCAGGTGCCGACGTGGGTGTGCAAGCCGATCATCACGAGCATCGGCACGACGGCCAGGACCGCACCGAGGACGTGGTCGTCCGGGGCGTCGAGTCGGTAGAGCAGCAGCAGGAGCGCCGCGGCCGCGAGGGACCCGATGGCTGCCGCGTGGAAGGCGCGCACGGTCGACCACGCGTTCACCCGAGGGGCGAGATGCGTGGGGATGCCGAGCACCGGGCTGTCCTTCCGTGCTGTCGATGGGTCACGGAGCACCCGACCAGCGAGTGCTCTCCGCATCGGACGACCGTTGGGGAGGCCGTTCAGCTGCGGGGGCGCCACTTCCGATCCAACCACGATGCACGAGGTGGTGTACCCCGATCAGATCCTCAGGCGGCAGACCGGACCATGGTAGCGGCGACCACCGACCCTCCGCTGTCCCCCGGACACGGGATCCTGGACCGGCAGCGACTCAGAACAACCGTGTCGCGCCCGGAACGGAGGGCTCCGGCCGGAGCGGGATCGACGGCGGTGACGACACCACGACCGGACGCTGCCCGTTCGTCGGCCGGTACTCGGCCCGGTGGGCGTACCCGGGGTCCGCGCGCTTCAGCGGCGACTGGTCGGACGTGCGCGGGACGGCGTCGTCCGAGAAGCCCATCGAGCCCGTCGCGGGGTCGACCTGTCCGAGCGACAGCCCGTGCTCGCGGAGGATCGGTCGAACTCGCTCCGCCAACCAGCGCCGGTAGTCCTTCGGCGCGTACGTGTTGTCGAGGTACATCGCCCGGTACCGGCCGACCAGGTCCGGATGCGTGCGGCCGAGCCACTCGTACCACCACGGCTTGATGCCCGGCTTGAGGTGCAGCGCCGAGTACATCAGGCTCGTGGCACCGGATGCCGCCGCGCGCCCGACGGCGTCCTGCAGGTGAACCCGGGTGTCCGTGATGTACGGCAGGACCGGCATGAGGAAGACCGAGCAGTCGAGCCCGGCGTCACGGACGGCGCGGACGGTCGCCAGTCGTGCCGAGGTCGTGGGGGTGCCCGGCTCGACCGACTGCTGCAGGTCGTCGTCGTACACCGCGATGGACATGGCGATGTCGACGGGCACCGACTTCGCCGCCTCGACGAGGAGCGGGATGTCCCGGCGGAGCAGACTGCCCTTCGTGAGGATGCTGAACGGCGTCCCCGAGTCCGCGAGCGCCCGGATGATGCCGGGCATGAGTCGGTACCGGCCCTCCGCGCGCTGGTACGGGTCGGTGTTCGTCCCGAGTGCGACCGGGTGCCGGTCCCAGCTCGGCTTCGCCAGCTCGCGCGTCAGGACGTCCGCCACGTTCGTCTTGACGACGATCTGCTGGTCGAAGTCCGCGCCGCCGTCGAACTCCAGGTAGGTGTGGGTCGGACGGGCGAAGCAGTACACGCACGCGTGACTGCACCCCCGGTAGGGGTTGATGGTCATCCCCCAGGTGCCACCGTCCGCTCCGCCGACCTTGTTCAACGCGGACTTGGCCAGGACCTCGTGGAAGGTCACTCCGGCGAACTCCGGCGTCGTCACACTGCGGACGAATCCGCTGTTCGATTCGAGCCCGGGGAGCATGTCGCTCCGCTCGGCCGTGATCGCCTGTCCGTCCCACCGCATGCCTCCATTCGAACACACGTTCGAACGCGGCGCAACACCGCGGAGGTCAGCGGTGCAGGCCGAGGACCGCCGCCGTGCGGTCGAGCGTGGCGGCAGCGAGCGCCGCGTCGTCACCCAGGTCCTGCCCGTAGGTCGGGACCATCTCGTGCACCGCGCCCTGCCAGCCGTCCCATCGGTCCGGGAAGCACTTGCGGAGCAGGCTCAGCATGATCGGCACGGCCGTCGAGGCACCCGGCGAGGCCCCGAGCAACCCGGCGATCGATCCGTCCGCCGACGTGATCACCTCGGTCCCGAACTGCAGGACGCCACCCTTGTCCTCGTCAGGCTTGATGACCTGCACGCGCTGCCCGGCCGTGATCCGGTGCCAGTGCTCCGGCTCGGCAGCGGGCATGAAGTCGCGGAGCGCGTCGAACTTCGTCTGCTTCGAGGCGAGGAGTTGCCCGATCAGGTACTTGACCAGGTCGAAGTTCGAGAACGCCACCGCGAGCATCGGCAGCAGGTTGTGCGGGCGGATCGAGGTGAACAGGTCGAGGACCGAGCCCTGCTTGAGGAACTTCGGGCTGAAGCCCGCGTACGGGCCGAACATCAGCGAGGCGCTGCCGTCGACGATGCGGGTGTCCAGGTGCGGCACGGACATCGGCGGAGCGCCGACGCTCGCCTTGCCGTACACCTTCGCCGAGTGCTTCTGCACGACTTCCGGGTCGTCGGTGCGCAGGAACTCACCGGACACCGGGAACCCGCCGTACCCGCGGATCTCCGGGATGCCGGACTTCTGCAGGAGTTGCAGGGCCCCGCCGCCGGCCCCGACGAAGACGAAGTCCGCGGCGATGCGCTGCTTGGTGCGACCGACCTCGTTGCGGACGTCGAGCACCCACCCGTCGGACACCTTCGAGCGGACGATCTTCGTGACGCGGTGGGACGGCTCGAACTCGAGCCCGGCGATCTCGAGCTGGTCGAAGAGCTGCCGGGTGAGCGAACCGAAGTCGACGTCGGAACCGGCTGCGGAGTACGTCGCCGCGATCGGCTGGTCCTTCTTGCGGCCGGGGATGAGCGCCGGCGCCCACTTGCGGATCTGCTCAGCGTCCTCGCTGTACTCGAGGCCGGCGAACAGCGGGTGGTCCTTCATCGCCTCGTAGCGAGCGCGCATGTAGGCGACGTTGTCCGCACCCCAGACGAACGAGATGTGCGGCGTCGGGTTGATGAAGCTCTTCGGGTCGGGCAGCGTGCCGTCCTCGACCAGGTGCGACCAGAACTGGCGCGACACCTGGAACTGCTCGTTCACCGTCACGGCCTTCGCGATCTCGACGCGACCGTCGGGCAGCTCCGGCGTGTAGTTCAGTTCACAGAGCGCGGAGTGGCCCGTCCCGGCGTTGTTCCACGGGTTCGACGATTCCTGGGCGGCCGAGCCGAGGCGCTCGTAGACGCGGATCTTCCAGTCCGGCTCGAGTCGGTGGATGATCGCGGCGAGCGTGGCGCTCATGATCCCTCCCCCGACGAGGACGACATCGATCGGGTCCACCTGCTTCACTGCCACCCGTCGAGCCTACCTCCGACCGCTGACGACGGGCCCGCCGTGCCCGAAGACGGACGGGAGGCCCGTCACCAGCTGGTGACGGGCCTCCCGTCCGGCGGACGTGCCGCCGTCAGTGCGGTTCCGCGATGCGTCAGGCGCGGACTGCGCGCCGTGCGACGACGACCTCGGCGATCTGCACGGCGTTCAGCGCCGCACCCTTCCGCAGGTTGTCGTTGCTGACGAAGAGGACGAGGCCGTGGCCGGCCGGAGCGGACTGGTCGGCGCGGATGCGACCGACGAACGTCGGGTCCTGCCCGGCCGCCTGCAGCGGGGTCGGGACGTCGGACAGCTCGACGCCCGGGGCCGCCGCGAGCAGCTCGGTGGCGCGCTCGGGCGAGAGCGGACGGTCGAACTCCGCGTGCACCGAGATCGAGTGACCGGTGAAGACGGGCACACGGACGCAGGTGCCCGCGACGAGCAGGTCCGGGAGGGCGAGGATCTTGCGGCTCTCGTTGCGGAGCTTCTGCTCCTCGTCGGTCTCGCCCGAGCCGTCCTCGACGATGCTGCCCGCGAGCGGGATGACGTCGAAGGCGATCGGACGGACGTACTTGACCGGCTCCGGGAACGTCACGGCCGACCCGTCGTGGGTGAGCGCCGCGGTGTCCTGCTCGAGCGCGGCGCGGGCCTGACCGAGGAGTTCCTCGACCCCAGCGAGCCCGCTGCCGGAGACCGCCTGGTAGGTGGTCGCGACCAGGCGGCGCAGTCCGGACTCGGTGTCGAGCGCCTTGAGGACCGGCATGATCGCCATCGTCGTGCAGTTCGGGTTCGCGATGATGCCCTTCTCGGCGGCGTCGATCGCATCCGGGTTCACCTCGCTGACCACGAGCGGGACCTGCGGGTCGAGTCGCCAGGCGCTCG
This sequence comes from Curtobacterium sp. MCPF17_047, assembly GCF_003234045.1. NCBI lineage: Bacteria > Bacillati > Actinomycetota > Actinomycetes > Micrococcales > Microbacteriaceae > Curtobacterium > Curtobacterium sp. MCPF17_047. The sequence goes on from NZ_QKSF01000004.1 coordinate 149,037, forward strand.
AGTTGTCGATGACGAGCGCGCCGGCGGCGGCGAACCGGGGCGCCAGCGAGCGGGAAGCGGTCGCACCGGCAGAGAACAGCGCGATGTCGATGCCGGACGGGTCAGCGGTCTCGGAGTCCTCGACCACGATCTGCTGACCGCGGAACGGCAGGCTCGTCCCCGCGGAACGGGCACTCGCGAAGAAGCGGACGGTGTCCGCCGGGAAGTCGCGCTCCTCGAGCAGACGGCGCATCACGGCGCCGACCTGGCCGGTGGCGCCGACGACGGCGACGGTCAGCTGGGTGTCGGTCATGGTGCTCCTGCTCGGGTTCAGCGGCCGGTGCCGGCGTAGACGACGGCTTCGTTGTCGGCGTCCAGGCCGAATGCTTCGTGCACGACCCGCATCGCCTCGTTGAGGGTGTCTGCGCGGGTGACGACCGAGATCCGGATCTCCGACGTCGAGATCATCTCGATGTTGATCGACGCGTCGTGCAGCGCGCGGAACAGCTGGGCCGAGACACCGGCGTTCGTCCGCATGCCGGCACCGACCAGGGCGAGCTTGCCGATCTGGTCGTCGTACTGGATGCCCTCGTAGCCGATGTCGGACTTCGAGACCTCGAGCGCCGTCAGGACGCTCTGGCCCTGGTCCTTCGGCAGCGTGAACGAGATGTCGGTCCGGCCGGTCGAGGCCGCCGAGACGTTCTGCACGATCATGTCGATGTTCGCGCCGGCACGCGCCACGATCGTGAAGATCTCGGCCGCCTTCCCGGGCTGGTCGGGCACACCGACGACGGTGATCTTGCCCTCGGAGAGGTCGCCGGCGATGCCGGTGATGATCGGTTCTTCCACGGTTTCCCCCTCGGCAGGGTTGTAGACGATGGTGCCCTCGGCGTTGCTGAACGAGGAACGGACGTGCAGGGTGACACCGTGCCGACGGGCGTACTCGACGGCACGGATGTAGAGGACCTTCGCACCGGACGCTGCGAGCTCGAGCATCTCCTCGGTGGTGACCCGGTCGATCTTGCGGGCCTTCGGCACGATGCGGGGGTCGGCGGTGAAGATGCCGTCGACGTCCGTGTAGATCTCGCAGACGTCGGCGTCGAGCGCTGCCGCGAGGGCGACGGCGGTCGTGTCGGAGCCACCGCGGCCGAGGGTGGTGATCTCCCCCGTGGTGCGGTTGAAGCCCTGGAAGCCGGCGACGATCGCGACGTGGCCGGCGTCGAGCGCCTCGCGGACGCGCTTCGGGGTGACGTCGACGATCCGGGCCTTGCCGTGCTGGGCGTCGGTCAGCATGCCCGCCTGGCTGCCCGTGTACGACGAGGCTTCGACGCCGAGGCTCTTGATCGCCATCGCGAGGAGGGCCATCGAGATCCGCTCGCCCGCGGTGAGGAGCATGTCGAGTTCGCGGCCCGCCGGGATCGGCGTGACCTCGTGCGCCAGGTCGACGAGTTCGTCGGTCGTGTCGCCCATCGCGGACACCGCCACGACGACGTCGTTGCCGGCCTTCTTCGTCTCGACGATGCGCTTCGCGACGCGCTTGATGCTCTCGGCATCCGCGACGGACGAACCACCGAACTTCTGCACGATCAAGGCCACGGGCACGCACTCCTGGGGACGGTTCACCGCGACGTCACGCGGCTCGACAATCGTAGACGGTGTTCCACGGATGTTGCGTCCGAGCGGGTCGCGACGCAACGATCCCGCGTGGACGAGCGCGTCGCCCCGTCCCCGGACGGCCCGGCTGCGGTCCGCTCAGCCGCCGACGACCCGTCGGCCTTCGAAGGCCCGGCCGAGCGTGACCTCGTCGGCGTACTCCAGGTCGCCGCCGACCGGCAGGCCCGACGCCAGACGGGTCGTGCGGATGCCCATCGGCACGAGCAAGCGGCTGAGGTAGGTCGCGGTCGCTTCACCCTCCAGGTTCGGGTCCGTGGCGATGATGACCTCGTCCACCGTGCCGTCGGCGAGCCGCACCATGAGTTGCTGGATCCGGAGGTCGTCCGGTCCGATGCCGTCGATCGGGCTGATCGCGCCGCCGAGCACGTGGTACAGCCCGCGGAACTCGCGGGTCCGCTCGATGGCGGCGACGTCCTTCGCCTCCTCGACCACGCAGATCGTCGCCGGGGAGCGACGGGGGTCACGGCAGATGCTGCACTGCACGTTCTCGGTGACGTTGCCGCAGATCTCGCAGAAGCGGACCCGCTCCTTGACGTCCGCCAGGAGCTCGGACAGCCGGCTCGGGTCGAACGACTCCGTCTGGAGGATGTGGAACGCGATCCGCTGCGCCGACTTCGGACCGATGCCGGGCAGGCGTCCGAACTCGTCGATGAGGTCCTGCACGATGCCGTCGTACATCAGATCGTCCCCTCGGTCAGTGACGTCTCCTCGATGAACTGGGCGCCGAGGATCTCACGCACCACCGCCTCGCCGTAGCGCCCGGGGACCGGAGCACGGCGGGCGCCGGACTGCCCAGGTGCCTGCTGCGTCTGCTCCTGCTGCGCCTGCTGCGCCTGCTGCGCCTGGCGAGGCTGCTGCGCCGGTGCCTGCTGCGCCGGGGCGCTCAGCTTCGGAGCGCTCTGCTGCGGGGTCGTCGGCTGCGACGGGGCGCGGGTCGCCGGTGCGGACCGGCCGTGACCCGGGTCCGGGAACGGAGCGCCGTCGTCGAACGGCTCGTCGTCCAGCGGGTAGTCGTCCACCGGGATGCCGTCGGCCGGCCCGGGAGGCGCGGTGGACGGAGCCGTCGTCGCTGCAGCCCGATCGCGGCCACCGGATGTCGCCCCGGTCGTCGGCTGGGACGGCTCGGGCGGCGAGGTGGTCCCGGCAGGCGCGGTGGACGCGGTAGGCGAAGTGGACGCGGCAGGCGAAGTGGACGCGGCAGGCCCGACCGGTTCGGCCGGCGCGACCGTGGCGTCCGACGGCACGACGCCGAAGGGGGCGCCCCAGGCGGGGACGACGTCCTCGGGCACGGCACCGGTGGTCGGGTCCGAGGCCGGGATCGTCGCAACAGCCCACTCGGTCACCGGGCCGGAGTCCTGGGCCGCAGGCTGCTCTGCTGCCGGTCGCTCGGCCGCCGGTCGCTCTGCTGCCGGTCGCTCGGCCGCCGGTCGCTCTGCCGCCGGTCGCTCGGCTGCCGGTCGCTCCGGGGCCTGTCGCTCGGACGCGGATCGCTCGGCCGCCGCCTGCGACGGAGCAGCCGTCGGCGGCGCGGTCCGCTCGGACGACGGACCGTCCGATGCGGACGGCTGCGACGAAGGCGCGCGGACAGAGCGCGGCCGCGCCGTTGCGTCGGACACCGTCCTCGTCTGCTCCGCTGCCTCCTGCGGCGTCGGAGCCTGCGGCCGGTCCTGCTCCGGCTGCTCGACCTGCTGCTGGGTCGAGGCGCTCCCCGTCGACGGCGCCGGTGGAGCTGCCTGCTGAACGGGTGCCTGCTGCGGGTTTTGCTGCTGCGGGGCTTGCTGCGTCGGGGCTTGCTGCGTCGGGGCTTGCTGCGTCGGGCGGGCACCGGCGGCGCCCGGCCCACGCGCCACGAACTTCACCCGGAAGCCGAGCAGGTCCGTGATCGCACTCCGGAGGTGTTCGCTGACGCTGGTGTCCGGCCCGCTCATCTCCTTGAACGAGGCGACGTCCTGTTGGCTCGGGAACGTCAGGGTCAGGACGTCGTCCTTGAGCGCGGTGACCTGCGCCGTCGCGACGACCGCCCACGCCGACCGCTTGGCGCGCTGGACGTGCTCGACGATCTGCGGCCAGGTGTCCCGCATCTGCTGCAGGCCGACCGGGGTGACGGAGCGGACCGCGGGCTCGGCGCCGATGACGGTGCCGACGCCCGTGGAGGACGGCGAGGCCTGCCCCTCCGGCTCGGCGCCGGCAGCGGGCTCGGCGCCCGCAGCGGGCCCAGCCGGCGCTGCGGGCTCGGTCCGGGCTGCGGAGGCGTTCGACGGGACAGCTGCTGCCCAGGAAGCTGCGGCGTCCCGCGCGGCTTCGCCGGGACCCTCGTCGGTGTGCGCGACCGGGGTCTCGGGAGCAGCAGACGCCGTGGAGGCAGCGGGCGCGGCAGTCGGTGCGGTGCCGACCGGGGCGGCACTCGACGGAGCCGTCCGGACAGGCGGCGCAGCGGTCGGCACAGGGGCCGGTGCAGCGTCCGACCGAGCAGCGGACGGCGCAGCCGTCGGCAGCGTCTCCGGCGGCGCCTGGTGTCCCCCGGCATCGCCGACACCGACGCGCCGCTCGAGCCGCTCGACGCGGGCGAGGGCACCGCGCTGGGTGTCGTCCGCCTCGGGCACGAGCATGCGGGCGACCATGAGTTCGAGGTGCAGACGTGGCGAGGTCGCGCCGGTCATCTCGGTCAGGGCACGGTTCGCGATGTCCGCACCACGGGACAGCGCGGTGGCACCGAACACGCCGGCCTGCCGTGACATCGTGTCGAGCTCTTCGGGCGAGACACCGCGCAGCACTGCTCCGGCGCTCTCGTTCGTGGCGGCGACGACGATCAGGTCGCGCAGTCGTTCGAGCAGGTCCTCGACGAAGCGCCGCGGGTCTTGCCCGGTCTGCACCACACGGTCGATCGCCGAGAACGCCGACGCCGGGTCGGCCACGGCGAGCGCGTCGACCACGTCGTCCAGCAGGGCGGCGTCGGTGTACCCGAGCAGGGCGACGGCTCGCTCGTACGCGATCGCGCCGTCCTCGCTGCCGGCCATCAGCTGGTCGAGCAGCGAGAGGGTGTCGCGCACGGAGCCGCCACCGGCCCGGACCACGAGCGGCAGCACGCCCGGCGCCACCGAGACGGACTCCTGCGCGCAGAGCTGCTCGATGTACTCGAGCATCGTGGCCGGCGGGACCAGGCGGAAGGGGTAGTGGTGGGTCCGTGACCGGATGGTGCCGATGACCTTCTCGGGCTCGGTGGTCGCGAAGATGAACTTGACGTGCTCCGGCGGCTCTTCGACGAGCTTGAGCAGGGCGTTGAAGCCCTGCGGCGTGACCATGTGGGCCTCGTCGAGGATGAAGATCTTGTAGCGGTCGCGCGCGGGGGCGAAGACCGCGCGGTCGCGGAGGTCACGCGCATCGTCGACGCCGTTGTGGCTGGCGGCGTCGATCTCGATCACGTCGAGGGATCCGCTGCCACCGCGGGCGAGTTCGACACAGCTGGGGCAGACACCGCACGGGGTGTCGGTCGGGCCCTCGGCGCAGTTCAGGCAGCGCGCGAGGATCCGGGCGGAGGTCGTCTTGCCGCAGCCGCGCGGTCCGCTGAACAGGTACGCGTGGTTGACGCGGTTGGTCCGGAGTGCGGTGCGGAGCGGGTCCGTCACCTGCGACTGCCCGATCAGCTCGGCGAAGTTCTCGGGCCGGTAACGGCGATACAGGGCGGTGACCACGCGACCAGGGTAGTCGGGACCGCCGACACCTCGACACCGCTCTCCACAGCCCGACGAGCCGACATGGGGAGCGCCGACGCTCGCGCCTCCCAGAAACGAAGAAGACCCCTCACGCACGCAACCCACACAGCCCCGGTTGCCCTGCGCTCATCTCCCCCGGAAACGAAAGAAGACCCCTCACGCACCCGCCAGAGCCCGGTTACCCTTGCTGCGTTTCCGCCCTGGGGGAGTTGGCCTGGATGGCGTCACGTGAGGAGCCGCTGAACACTCTACCGGACGGAAGGAGCAGCATCGAACCCATGAAGATCGCCATCGCAGGGGGACACGGCCAGATCGCCCTGATCCTCGAACGCCTCATCACCGACGCCGGTCACGACGCCATCGGCATCGTCCGGAACCCCGCGCACGTCTCCGACGTCGAGCAGACGGGTGCGCAAGCGCTCGTCGCCGATCTGGAGCAGCTCAGTGAAGAGGAGCTGGCGCTCCGGCTCCGCGGGGTGGACGCAGTGGTGTTCGCCGCGGGTGCCGGGCCGAACAGCGGCGCCGAGCGGAAGCTCTCGGTGGACCGCGACGCCGCCGTGCTGCTCGCCGAGGCCGCGGTCCGGCTGGACATCGATCGCTACGTGATGATCTCGGCGATGGGTGCCGACGCCTACGATCCCGAACGCGCGAAGCTGCCCGCGCAGAACGAGGACGACGTGTTCCAGGTCTACCTGCGGGCGAAGGCCGAGGCGGACGCGAACGTCCGGATGCGCCGGTTCCGGTGGACGATCGTCCGGCCGGGCGGCCTCCTCGACACGCCGCCGCAGGGCACGGTGACGGTCGGCAGCACGGTCCCCCGTGGGTCGGTCCCCCGCGCGGACGTGGCGGCCGTGGTCCTGCACGCGCTGCTGGACGACTCGGCCGTGGGTCGACAGTTCGAGGTCACCAGCGGCGACACGCCGATCCCGGCAGCGCTGCACGCGCTCAGCTGACCGACGGGCCGCCCTGTCGGGCCTGGCCGCTGACGGACGGGAGGCCCACCACCGGACCGGTGGCGGGCCTCCCGTCCGTCAGGGCGTCACCCTGGACGCGACGCTGGTCAGAGCGCGACGGCTGCCGACTGCCGTGCGATCTCGAGCTCCTCGTCCGTCGGGATCACGAGGACCGCGACGCGGGAGGCGTCCGTCGAGATGCGACGGGCTTCCTTCGAGTGCAGCTCGTTGCGGTCCGGGTCGATCTCGATGCCCAGGTGCTCGAGCCCGGCGAGCACGCGACGGCGGAGCAGCGCGTTGTTCTCCCCCACGCCCGCCGTGAACACGACGGCGTCGAGCCCGCCGAGCTGCGCGGTGTACGCGCCCACGTAGCGGCGGATCCGGTGGCGGTACACGGCGAGCGCCGCCTCTGCCGTCTCGTCACCCTTCGTGGCGGCGTCCTGCACGTCCCGCATGTCGCCGCTGCCGGTGAGGCCGAGCAGGCCGGACTGCTTGTTGAGCATGGTGTCGAGGTCCTCGAAGGACAGGCCGGCCTCGCGGTGCAGGTGGATGAGGACGGCCGGGTCGAGGTCGCCGGAGCGGGTGCCCATCACGAGCCCCTCGAGCGGCGTGAGCCCCATCGACGTCTCGATCGACCTCCCGCCGTCGACGGCTGCGGCGGACGCGCCGTTGCCGAGGTGCAGGACGATCGTCTTCAGCTCGGACAGCGGACGGTCGAGGAAGACCGCGGCCTGCTCGGACACGTACTTGTGGCTCGTGCCGTGCATGCCGTACCGGCGGATCTGGTACCGCTCGGCCAGGTCGGCGGGGATCGCGTACGTGTACGCGTGCGGCGGCATCGTCTGGTGGAAGGCAGTGTCGAAGACGGCGACGTGCGGGACGTCCGAGAACACCTGCTTCGCGGCCCGGATGCCCTCGAGGTTGGCCGGGTTGTGCAGCGGGGCCAGGCTGGACAGGTCGTCGATCTGCTGCTCGACCTCGTCGGTGACGACCGTGGCGGCGTCGAAGCGGGTGCCGCCGTGCACGACGCGGTGTCCGACGACCGCCGGGGGGTGCTCGTCGAAGGACGGCCCGACCTTGCCGAACGCGTCGATCATCGCCTGGAAACCCGCGGCGTGGTCCGGGACCTCGGCGCTGTCGTTCGACGACGTCTCCCCCGTCAGCGCGTTCGTGTGCTTCCAGGACCCCTTGGACTCGCCGATCCGTTCGACGAGCCCGGACGCGAGGGTGCTCTCGTCGTCGAGTTCGATGAGCTGGTACTTGAACGAGCTCGAGCCGGAGTTGACGACGAGTGCTGCACTCACGAGGGGTCGCTTTCTGTTCGGGCGGTCGGGGCGGCAGCGGTCGGCGCTGCGGCGGTCGGCGCTGCCGTGCCCGCCTGGATCGCGGTGATGGCGACGGTGTTCACGATGTCGCTGACCAGGGCACCGCGGGACAGGTCGTTGATCGGCTTGCGCAGCCCCTGCAGGACCGGCCCGATCGCGACCGCACCCGCCGATCGCTGCACGGCCTTGTACGTGTTGTTGCCGGTGTTGAGGTCGGGGAAAATGAACACGGTCGCCTGCCCGGCCACCGGGGACCCCGGCATCTTCGTGCTCGCGACCGTCGGGTCGGCGGCGGCGTCGTACTGGATCGGCCCCTCGACGGGCAGGTCCGGCCGGCGCTCGCGGACGAACGCGGTGCCGGCGCGGACCTTCTCGACGTCCGCACCCGAGCCGCTGTCGCCGGTCGAGTAACTGAGCATCGCGACCCGCGGTTCGATGCCGAACTGCGTCGCGGTCTCGGCGGACGAGATCGCGATGTCGGCGAGCTGCTCACTGGTGGGGTCCGGGATCACGGCGCAGTCGCCGTAGACCAGGACCCGGTCGGCCAGTGCCATCAAGAACACGCTCGACACGATGGAGGTGTCCGGCCGCGTCTTGATGATCTCGAACGACGGCCGGATGGTGTGCGCGGTGGTGTGCTTCGCCCCGGACACCATGCCGTCGGCCAGGCCGAGCTGCACCATGAGCGTGCCGAAGTACGACACGTCGGTCACGGTGTCGCGGGCGAGCTCGACGCTCATGCCCTTGTGGGCACGGAGGGCCGTGTACTCCTGCGCGAAGCGCTCCCGGAGGTCGGGGTCGAACGGGGAGAGCAGCTGCGCCGCGTCGAGGTCGAGCCCGAGCTCGGTCGCCCGTGCCCGGATGGCGGCCGGGTCCCCGAGGATCGTCAGGTCGCACACCTGCCGCTGCAGCAGCGTGGCGGCTGCCCGGAGGATGCGGTCGTCGTCACCTTCGGGCAGGACGATGTGCTTCCGGTGCTCACGCGCCCGGTCGATCAGGCCGTGCTCGAACATCAGCGGCGTCACCACTCCGGACGGCGTCAGCTGGAGTCGGGCGAGCAGCGCCTCGGCGTCCACGTTCCGTTCGAACAGTGCCAGCGCCAGCTCGGCCTTCCGTGGCGAGTCCGCGGCGAGGCGGCCGCGCGTCTGGGTGATGCGGAGCGCCGTGTCGTACGTGCCGAGGTCGCTCTGCGCGATCGGCAGGGAACTCGACAGCCCCTCGAGCAGGCGGGAGATCTGCGGCGCCGTCTCGAAACCGCCGTTGAGGATGACACCGGCGATGCTCGGGAACGTCTCCGACTCGTTGGCGAGCAGCGTGGCGATGAGGACGTCGTTGCGGTCGCCGGGGACGACGACGATGCCGCCCTCGATGAGGCGCGGCAGGACGTTCTCCATGCTCATGCCGGCGACCACGGTGCCCAGGGCCTCCCGGTCCAACAGCGCGTCGTCACCGCGGACCAGGGTGGCCCCGGTCGCCGCGAGGAGTGCTCGGACGGTCGGGGCGACGAGGACCGCGTCCTCCGGGATCGCCCAGACCGGGGCGTCGGGGTGGTGGTCGTGCACCGCTGCGGTGACGCTCGCGACGATCGGGCCGAGCGCATCCGGGTCGGCTCGGTTCACCACGACACCGAGGAGCTGGGCGTGCTCGGCGCGGAGTTCGCTCGTGGTGACGTCGGCGACCTGGGCCATGTCGTCCGCGGTGCGGGGCGCGCGCTCGGCCGAGTCACGGCCGCCGAGCACCAGGAGCACCGGGGCCCCGAGGTTCGCGGCGACCTTCGCGTTGAAGGACAGCTCGGTCGGGCTGCCGACGTCGGTGTAGTCCGAGCCGAGGACGACGACAGCGTCGCAGCGTCGCTCGACCTGGCCGAAGCGCGTGATGATGGTCGCCAGGGCCGCGTCCGGGTCGGCGTGCACGTCGTCGTAGGTCACCCCGACGGCGTCGTCGTACGGGATCTCGACGGCGGTGTGCTGGAGCAGGAGCTCGAGGACGTAGTCGGGTTCGGCGACGGACCGCGCGACCGGTCGGAAGACGCCGACGCGTCCGACGGTGCGGGCGAGCGTCTCGAGCACCCCGAGGGCGACGGTGCTCTTCCCGGTGTGTCCTTCTGCTGACGTGATGTAGATGCGGGTCGACACCCTCCCCAGGGTAGACCTCGCGTCGACTCGGACCTCCGGGGCGCCCGTGAGCGGCGGCGCTCGCGGCGGGTGGTCGGACGGGCGGTCGGACGAGTGGTCGGGCGCGTGGTCTCGACGGGCGGTCGGACGGGTGGTCGTGAGCACCCCCTCGGACCTGTACCATGGGGTGTCGTCACCGCGAGGTGGTGGCACGGAGGATTCGCCTAGTGGCCTATGGCGCACGCTTGGAAAGCGTGTTGGGTGCAAGCCCTCGGGGGTTCGAATCCCCCATCCTCCGCAGAGCGATACCGGAACCCCCGCAGCATCAGCTGTGGGGGTTCCGTCGTCCGGGCCGTGCCGTCGTCCGGCAGTGCCGTCGTCCGGGCCGTGTTGTCGTCCGGGCAGTGCCGTCGTCCGGGCCGCGGCACCGATCCGCTCGCGTCGTTGATCCGCTCGCGTCCGTCCGGCCGGGAGGCGCGCCCACCGCCGGTCCCCCAGGCGACGGACCGCCACGCACCCCGTCCGCTGGGCACCGTCCGCAAAGCGGCATCCGGCCTGTTCCGAGGGCCGCCTCTCCCCTATGCTGACCGGACCGAGCACGCCGGAGGGACCCGGTCGGCTCACCAGCATCGGACGGCACAGGCGCCGTCACGGGACCGGCGACCAGTCGTGCCCGGCGCGATCGTCGCTCGCGCAGTCGAGCCCCGGCATCCGGGGTCGGCCGCCGGGCGATCCGGCGCAGTTCGGGGACGAGGAGGCCTGCCGTGGGGGCAACGACGGCGCGAGCGACACCGCTCGGCACCAGCACCGCAGACGTGGTCATACGACCGCGCGCCGCGCTGGTGCGCTCGACGGCGCTGAGCATGGGGTTCTCGGCCGTCCCGATCGCCGTCGCCGTCGTCTGGGTGGCCGTGCCGAACGGTCCCTGGCTCGTCGTCAGCGCGGTGGTCGGCATCTTCACCGTCGCCGTCCTCACCGTGTTCCTGCGCCTCCGGTCGTCGTTCGTGGCCGTCGACCCGGAGCGGGTCGCGATCCGGGGCGTCCTCAGCCCGCGGCGCTCCTGGTTCCGCTCGCAGGTGCACGAGGTGGTGCTGGCCGCCACCCACGGACCCGCGGTCGACCGCACCAGCCGGGAACTCGTCGCCTTCGACGCGAACGGCGACACCCTCTTCCGGATGCGCGGTGAGGTCTGGGGCGACGACGGCATCGACCGCCTGGTCGACACCCTCGACGTCCGCACGACCCAGCTCGCCCGACCGATGTCGACGCGGGAGTTCACCCGGCGCTGGCCCGGCATCCGCGCCTGGTACGAGCAGCCCCGCGCGTACGTGTTCGTCGGGGGTGTGACCGCGCTCGCGGTCGGCGGTCTGCTGGTGGCCGAAGCCGTGGGCCTCGCGCGCCGCTGAACAGCACGGCGTCAGAAGAACCGGTGTCGGACGAACCGGTGTCGGACGAACCGGTGTCGGACGAACGGTTGTCGGAGACCGCACGCGGCGCGTCGGAGGCGGGCGGAGCCTCCCGTCCGGGCGAAGCACTGCCGTGAGCGCCCGCGTCTCCGCGCCACCCACCGCGGACCCGGCGGACGACCGGGTCAGTGCGTCAGCGCCGGCACGGTCCTCGGCCGCACCACGAACCACAGCACCAGGATCGCGACGGCCGCGGTGCACCCCATCACCAGCGCCATCGGCGTGGCGGTCGCGATGCCGAGCAGCCCCACGACCGGGGAGATGATGCCGGCCACGCCGAAGTTCAGGGCGCCGAGCAGCGAGGCGGCGGTCCCCGCCTCCTTCCCGTGGGACGCGAGACCGATCACCTGCACGAGCGGGAACGAGAACCCGCAGGCGGCGATGTAGAACCACAGCGGGATGAGGACGCCGATGAGCCCGGCCCCGAGCTGGTCCAGGACGACGATGGCCACGGCAGCCAGGAACAGCGTCGCCGTCGAGCAGGCCAGGATCCACTGCGGGCCGACCCGCTGCGCCAACCGCGACGAGATCTGCACGCCCAAGACGACGCCGACCGAGTTCACCGCGAACAGCAGCCCGTACTGCTGCGGATCGAGCCCGAACACCCCCTGGAACAGGAACGGGGACGCACTGAGGTACGAGAACAACCCGCTGAACACCATGGCGCCGATCAGGGCGACGCCGACGAAGATCCGGTCCGAGAAGAGCGCTCGGTACCGCTGCCCGATGGTGGAGTGCCCGGCCTCCTGGCGACGCTCCTTCGGCAGGGTCTCGACGATGAGCAGGATCGACGCGATCACGACGGCGGTGCCGTAGCAGGCGAGGAACACGAAGATGCCACGCCAGGAGACGAACCGCAGCATCTGCGACCCGATGAGCGGCGCCAGGATCGGGGCCAGACCGTTCACCATCGCCAGGCGCGAGAGCATCCGGACGAGCGGCTTGCCGCCGAACAGGTCGCGGACGGTCGCCATCGCGACGACACCGCCGGCCGCGGCCCCCATGCCCTGCAGGACGCGGAACACGGCGAGGACCTCGACGTTCGGCGCGAGGGCGGCGCAGATCGAGGCGGCGACGTGCACGCTGGTCGCGATGATGAGCGGCAGTCGGCGGCCGACCTTGTCACTCCAGGGCCCGACGAGCAGCTGCCCGATCGCGAAGCCGATGGTCGTCGCCGTCAGGGTGAGTTGGACGGCCCCCTCGGAGATGCCGAGGTCACGCTCGAGCGACGGGAACGCCGGCAGGTACAGGTCGATGGTGAACGGCCCGAGCGCGGTGAGCGCGCCGAGCACGAAGACGTAGACCAGGCGCTGGGCACGGGTCAGGGAATCGCCGGGATGCAGGATGGTCTTGTGGGAACCGGTGGTCGCGGGCGCGGACACGAGGGGATCCTCCGAGGGGGACGAGAGAGTGGGATCGGCCGCTCGAATCGATTCGGTCCGTTCCACCATGGTACGGGTTGGTGCGGAGGGCGGACAACCGTCGGCCGGACACTCCGCGCTCCTCGTACCGGCTCCGCGTGGTCCCACCGACACCGCCGGGAGGCCCGCCCTCCGTCCCGACGCCGGTGCGGCGGACGCGTGCTCGGGCCGGACGGTGCGGTACCGTCGGACTCCCGACCGCGCACCGTCGCGGGACAGATCGAGATGGGAGGAGCGTCATGGTCGACGCTCGGATCCTGCACACCACGGCCGCGCTCCGCGAAGCCGTCCTGCGCCTCGCCGCCGACCGTCCGGTCTCGCAGATCACGGTCGCCGACGTCACCCGCGCCGCCGGCATCAACCGCGCGACGTTCTACTCGCACGCCGTCTCCCCCGGCTCGTTGCTCGCCGACGTCCTGACCCCGGAACTCGACCGGATCCGCGCGGACGACGCCGCCGCCCGTCGGGCCGCCGTCGAGCACGGTGCCGGACCGGACGACCTCGCCGCCATCACCCGTCGCGGCATCGACGCCGTCGTCGACCACGTGACGGCACATCGCGACATCTACGCGCTCGCGCTCCCCGACCCCGCGGACGCCTCGCTGCACCGCCTGCTCGTCGACCACTTCACGGTGTCGAGCACGATGCACATCCGAGAGCTCGACCCGCGTGCGAAGCCGGAGATCATCGACGAGGTCGCCGCTGGCTTCGTGGCGCAGGGCTTCGTCGGCGCCATCGAAGCGTGGCTCGGCGGCCCGCGGCGGTCCCGGAAGGCGCTGGTCGAGACGATCACCCGGTCGTTCCCGGCCTGGTGGAGCTGACGACCCCTACTTCGTCGTCGGTTCCTCGCCGCGCTGCAGTGACGTCACCATGTCCACTGTCCGGCTGACCAGCTGCGCGTCCGAGTCGCCGCCGTCGACGCGGTAGTCCGAGGACAGTCCGTCGTTGCCGCCACCGGAGGACGGCAGCGCTCCGTCCAGCGCGACCACGACCACGCCCGCGTCGTGCGCGGTGCGGAGCTCGGTCCGGAGCGAGGACGGGTCCGCGGCGCGGACGAGCAGCGCCTTCGCCCCGGTCCGCACCAGGTCACGGACGGCCGAACGTTGGCGCGCCGCCTGGTCAGCTCCCGCGACGCGGACGTCCGGCCGGAACCCGGCCTCGGTCAGTTCCTCGCGGAAGCGGGTCGCGAGCGAGCGACCGTCCTCCGAGTCACCGGGCGTCGCCGCGTCGGCGGTCAGCACCACACCGATCACCGCGTTCTTCGCGAAACCGCCGTCGGAACTCGTCAGGTCGGTGCTCCGGACCGGGGTCGGTGCAGCAGTGGTCGTGCCCGTGCAGCCGGCGAGCACGACCGTCGTCGCCGCGAGTGCGGCGGTCAGGACGGCAGCGGCGGTGCGGCGCACGGTTCCTCCTCGTTCCGGGTCTGCCACGCTACCCGCCCGACCCCGGCGGCGGCGGGACCGCTCCGAGTCGTCGGACGGCGACGAGCCCCACGAGGGCGATCAGGGTCATCGCCACGAACACCAGCGTGAACGCGAGGGGCTCGTCCCGACCGCCGGCGCCCGTGAACAGCAGCCCGGCCACCGCGAGTCCGACGACACTCCCCGAGGCATCCGCGATCGTCAGGGCGGAACTCGCGAAACCGTCATCGCCCTCGCGCGAGAACCGGAGCGTGAGCATCGAGGTCCGCGGATAGGCGACGCCCATCCCCGCGCCGCCGACGAACCACCCGGCGACGAGCACCCATGTGGGCAGGTCGAACAGCGCCACCGCGAGCGCCGACAGCAGGCTGACCAGGACCAGCCCGAGACCGGCGCCGAATGCACGGGCGGCGGGCAGCCGGCCCTCGCCGAGACGGCCGTGCGCCCAACTCGCCGACGCCCAGCTCAGTGCCGCCACGGTGAGGGCGAGTCCGGCGGCCGAGGCGCTCAGCCCGTGCTGCGCCTGGAGCAGGAACGGGACGTACGCCTCGCTGCCGAAGAACCCGGCGGCCAGGACCCCGCGGAGCAGGACCACCGACGGCAGGCCGGGCCCACCGGTGAAGGTGCCCCTGGGCAGCAGCGGGCGGAGCGCCGACCAGGCGCCGACGAGCCCGACCAGCACCGCCGCGACCCGGACCGGGACGGGCAGGTCCGGGGCCAGGTTGAGCAGCAGCACCGCGGCAGCGGCGGCGACCGACCACCCGATGCGCCCGCGGTGCCGAGGAGGGCGGGCCTCCAGGACGGGTGGGTGCAGGCGCCGGAGCGTCGGGACCAGGCACGCGAACGCGACCACCGCGATGCCGAGGGCACCCGCGAAGACCCAGTGCCAGCCGAACGCGTCGGTGACGATGCCCGCGAGCGCCGGACCGATCAGTGCCGGCACGACCCACGCTGCCGCGAACCCGGCGAACACCGCCCCGTGCAGTTCCGCGGGGAAGACCCGCGCGACCAGCACGTAGAGGACGACGTCGATCGCGCCTGCACCGAAGCCCTCGACCAGACGTCCGGCGAGGAACACCGGCATCGTCGGGGCGAGCATCACGATCGCGGTGCCGAGCGCGAACAGCGCGGCGGACACCCATGCGACGACCCGGCCGCCGGCCCGGTCGGTCCAGTTGCCCGCCAGGACCATGCCCGGCACGCCGGCCGCGAGCGGTGCGGCGAAGCTCAGCGAGTACAGCGCCTCGCCGTCCAGGTCGGCGGCGATCACCGGCATGATCGTCGTCATCGCCAGGTTCTGGAACGCCGAGACCGCCACGATCGCGACCATGCCCACGGTGGCGACGAGGTGCCGGCGCTCGAAGAGGCTCGGCCGCGTCGCCGTCGTGGAGGTCACCCGTTCATCGTAGGACGGGGTCAGCGCTCGAGTGCCTGCTGCACGTCGGCGACCAGGTCGCCGGCGTCCTCGATGCCGACCGACAGGCGGACGACGTTCTCCGGGACGGCGAGCTCGGTGCCCTTGACCGAGGCGTGCGTCATCTCGCTCGGGTACCCGATGAGCGACTCCACGCCGCCGAGCGACTCCGCCAGCGCGAACAGCTCGGTCGACTCGGCGAACCGCTTCGCCGCCTCGGGACCGCCGGCGAGTGCCACCGACAGCATGCCGCCGAAGCCGCGCATCTGCTTGGCCGCGACGTCGTGTCCCGGGTGCTCCGGCAGGCCCGGGTAGTAGACGTGCTCGACGGCCGGGTGGGCGAGCAGCGCCTCGGCCACGGTCTGGGCGTTCTGGGAGTGCCGTTCCATGCGGACGCTGAGGGTCTTGATGCCCCGGATCGTCAGCCAGGCGTCGAACGGGGACGAGATCGCGCCGCCGCCGAACTGCACGAACTGCACCTTGTCCGCGAGCTCCTGGTCACGCAGCACGACAGCCCCGCCGACGACGTCGGAGTGCCCGCCGAGGTACTTCGTCGTCGAGTACACGACGACGTCGGCGCCGAGCGACAGCGGCTGCTGCAGGGCCGGCGACGCGAAGGTGTTGTCGACGACGACGAGTGCACCGGCCTCGTGTCCGATGGCGGCGAGGACCTCGATGTCCGCGATCTTCATCAGCGGGTTCGTCGGGGTCTCCACCCACAGCACGGTCTTCGCCGGGCTGTCGGCGAGCGCGGCACGGACACGGCCCGGCTCGCTCATCTCCACCGTGACGAGGTCGATGCCCCACGGCACGTGCAGGCGGTTCGCCAGACGGTGGGTGCCGCCGTAGACGTCGTTGCCCATCACGATCCGGGCGCCCGGCTCCAGGTAGGCGCGGAGCAGGGCGTCCTCCCCCGCCAGGCCGGACGAGAACGAGTACGCCGCGACGCCGCCGTCCAGGTCGGCGAGCAGGGTCTGCAGCGAGTCCCGCGTCGGGTTGCCGGAGCGGGAGTACTCGTAGCCGCCCCGCAGCCCGCCGATGCCGTCCTGCACGTAGGTCGACGTCAGGTACAGGGGCGGGATGACGGCGCCGGTGGGGCCGTCGGGCTCCTGGCCGGCGTGGATGGCGCGGGTGCTGAACTCGGTCATGTCGTGGGTGCCCCTTCCTGGAGGCTCGGTGCGGTCTGGGTGGGGCGGTGCGGGTGGGCAGCGTGGTGCGGTGCTGCGGCCCTGCGGGCGGCTGTCGTGCGGGCTGCGGTCGTGCTTGCTGCGGTCGTGCTTGCTGCTGTCGCGCGGGCTGCCGTCGTCCTTGCTGCCGTCATGCCGTCGCCGTCTGGGCGGCGTTCGCGGCGGCGGCCGTCACTCGGACAGGTAGGTGAGGAGGTCGTGGCGGGTGAGGACCGTGACCGGCTTGCCGTCGCCGACGACGAGCAGGGCGTCGGCCCCTTCGAGGGCGCGACGGGCTGCGGACAAGGACTCGCCGATGCCGATCAGGGGCAGCGGGTCGCCGACGAACGGGGACAGGGCGTCGGCCATGGCCGCGGCTCCGGTGAAGACCTGCTCGAGCAGGGCCTTCTCCTCGATCGCGCCGACGACCTCGCCCATCACGACGGGCGGTTCGGCGTTGAGGACCGGCATCTGCGAGACGCCGTACTTCGTCATGATGTCGACCACGTCGCGGATGGTGTCTGACGGGTGCGCGTGCACCAGGTCGGGCAGGCGGCCGTCCTTGCCGGCGATGAGGTCCCCGACGGAGCGTTCGTCGTCGGTCTCGGCGAAGCCGTAGGAGCGCATCCACCGGTCGTTGAAGATCTTGCCGAGGTAGCCGCGTCCCCCGTCGGGCAGCAGGACCACGACCACGTCGTCCTCGGACAGCGACTCGGCGGCACGGAGCGCGGCGACCACGGCCATGCCGCTCGACCCGCCGACGAGCAGGCCCTCTTCACGGGCGAGGCGCCGCGTCATGGCGAACGAGTCTGCGTCCGAGACGGCGATGATCTCGTCCGGCACACCGGCGTCGTACGCGGGCGGCCAGAAGTCCTCGCCGACGCCCTCGACGAGGTACGGACGGCCGGTGCCCCCGGAGTAGACGGAGCCCTCGGGGTCGGCGCCGACGATCCGGACCCGACCGTCGGAGGCTTCCTTGAGGAACCGACCGGTGCCGGAGATCGTGCCACCGGTACCGACACCCGCGACGAAGTGGGTGAGCTGCCCCTCGGTGTCGCGCCAGATCTCCGGACCCGTGGTCTCGTAGTGGCTGCGGGGGCCGTTCGGGTTGGCGTACTGGTTCGGCTTGTAGGCGCCGGGGATCTCACGCACCAGGCGATCGGACACGGAGTAGTAGGACTCCGGGTCCTCGGGAGCGACGGCGGTCGGGGTGACGACGATCTCGGCGCCGTAGGCGGTCAGGACGTTCCGCTTGTCCTCGCCGACCTTGTCGGGGAGCACGAACACGCAGCGGTACCCGCGCTGCTGGGCGACCAGGGCGAGGCCGACACCGGTGTTGCCCGAGGTCGGTTCGACGATCGTGCCGCCGGGGCGCAGGTCACCCGACGCTTCGGCAGCGTCGATGATCCGCGTCGCGATGCGGTCCTTCGCGGAGCCGCCCGGGTTGAAGTACTCGACCTTGACCAGGACGGTCGCCCGGAGCCCGGCGGTGACCCGGTTCAGCTTGACCAGCGGGGTGTCGCCGACGAGGTCGACGACGGAGTTCGCGTAACGCACCCGACGAGTCTAGGCGGCCGGTTCCGCTGTGCGTCCTCCGGCGACGGATGCTCAGCCAGGGCACACCTGGTGCCGCTTCGACCGGGCACCGGTGGTCTGCCGGCGGTCCGCCCGAGGTCTGCCCGCGGGCTGCACGCGGTCTGCACGCCAGGTCCGTCGCCGGTCGGCCGCCGCGTCAGCTCCGGGCGGTCACGACCGGGTCGCTCTGCTGCTCGTGCAGCGTGGAGTACGTGCCGCCGAGCGCGAGGAGTTCGTCGTGCGTCCCCTGCTCGATGATCTGGCCGTGGTCGAGGACGAAGACGACGTCGGCGTCACGGATGGTCGACAGCCGGTGCGCGATCGAGATGGTCGTCCGCCCGCGGGCCGCGGTGTCCAGCGCCGCCTGTACGACACGCTCCGAGATCGAGTCGAGCGCACTCGTCGCCTCGTCGAGCACGAGGACCGGCGGGTCCTTGAGCAGCACACGGGCGATCGCGATCCGCTGCTTCTCGCCGCCGGAGAGCCGGTACCCCCGCTCCCCGACGATCGTGTCGTAGCCGTCCGGGAACGACGCGATCGTCTCGTGGATGTTCGCCGCCCGTGCCGCACGCTCCAGCTCGGCGTCCGTCGCGTCGGGCTTGGCGTACCGCAGGTTGTCGCCGATCGAGGAGTGGAACAGGTAGGTCTCCTGGCTGACGATGCCGATGTGCGCCATGAGGTCCTCGTGCACGATGTCCCGCACGTCCTGCCCGGCGAACCGGACGGAGCCCGCCGTCGCCTCGTACAGCCGCGGGACCAGGTACGAGATCGTGGTCTTGCCCGCGCCTGAGGGTCCGACGAAGGCCGCGAACTGGCCCGGCTGCAACTCGAACGAGACGCCGCGCAGGGTCGGCTTGTCCGGCTCGCCGTCCGGGTAGGCGAACGAGACGTCGTCGAAGGCCACGTGCCCGACCCGACGCTCGTCGACGGGCTTCGCCGTGGGGGCGTCCGTGATCGCGGGCTCGAGGTCGAAGTACTCGAAGATGCGGGCGAACAGCGCGCCGGATGTCTGCAGGTCGAGGACGACCCGGAGCAGGCCGACCGTCGGGAACAGCAGCCGGGACTGCACGGTCGTGAACGCCACGATCGTGCCGGCGGTGATCGGGATGCCGCCCTCGATGAGGTACGCGGCCACGAGGTAGATCACCGCGGGGATGATGGACAGGAAGATCTGCACGATCGCGAAGAACCACTGACCGGACATCTGCTGGCGGACCTGCAGCCCGATCTGGTTGCGGTTCTCGTCGCCGTAGCGGTGGATCTCGCTGCGCTGCTGGTTGAAGCTCTTCGCGAGCAGCATCCCCGACACGCTCAGGGTCTCCTGCGTGATCGCCGTCATGTCCGACAGCGACTCCTGGGTCTGCGCGGCGATGCGTGCACGGACCTTGCCCACCTTGCGCTGCGCGATCACGAGCAGCGGGAGGAGCACGACGGCCACGAGGGTCATCTGCCAGCTCAGAAGCAGCATCGCGACGACGGCCGCGATGACCGTGACGGTGTTGCCGAGCACCGACGAGATCGTGTTGTTCAGCACGCTCGCGACGCCGCCGACGTCGTTCTGCAACCGGCTCTGGATCACGCCGGTCTTGGTCCGGGTGAAGAACGCCAGCTCCATACGCTGCAGGTGCCCGAACAGCCGCATCCGCATGGCGCCCATGACCTTGTTGCCGACCGTCGCGGTCAGGTAGGTCTGCCAGACGCCGATGCCGGCGCTGAGGATCCACAGCCCGATCATGCCGCCGACCAGTTCGGCGAGGACCGGCACGTCCGGACGTCCGCCGGGCGGGAACAGCCCCCGGTCGAAGGCCTGCTGGGTCAGGAGGGGCGGGATCACCGAGACCGCGGCCCCGACGAGGACGAGGACGACGGTCAGGCTGATCGAGCGACGGTGCGGGACGAAGAGCCCCGCGATGCGTCGAAGCAGGTGCGGGATCTGGGGCGCTTCCGCGTTCGCGGCACGCTGCGCGTCCGGGTCCCCACTGGAGATCCGGCTGCGACCGTGCCCGCCGCCCGGCCCACCACCACGCATCCCGCCGCCACCGGCGACGGAGCCCATCTGACTCATCGACACCCTCTCCACGCCTCGCGGCGTCGTCCTCGCATGAATGTACGCCCGCGCACCGACCCGGCCCGACGCGTTCGCCGAGGGCTGTGGACGGAGGTGATCCGGGCCTCCCGTGTGGAGGACCGGACGCGTCCGGTTTGGACCCCGTCCGGGGGCCGTGGGACGATGACCCGTCCCCCGCCAGCGCTCCCGTGAGGTCCCATGTCGTCCGCGCCGTCACTCGCCCGTCAGCTCCTCCGGCGGAAGCCCGTGGACCAGCTCCGCGCAGAGGCGGCAGAGGGGGTCGACGGACAGCCACTCCGCCGGACCCTGGGGGTGTGGCACCTGACCATGATCAGCGTCGGTGCGACCCTCGGCACCGGCATCCTGGTCGTCCTCGGCACCGCCGTGCCACTCGCCGGGCCCGCCGTCTGGATCTCCTTCGTCCTCGCCGGCGTCGCTGCGCTGCTCTCGGCACTGTCCTACGCGGAGATGGCCGGTGCCGTCCCCACCTCCGGGTCGAGCTACTCCTACACGTACGCGACGATGGGCGAGGGCATCGCCTGGGTCTGCGGGTGGTGCCTGGTCCTCGAGTACGCGGTGTCCGTCGCCGCCGTCGCCGTCGGTGCCAGCGAGTACGTCGACGAGACCCTGCGCGTCTTCGGCCTGCACCTGCCGACCGCGCTGTCCGCGCCTCCGGGTGACGGTGGGGTGGTCAACCTGCCGGCGGCCGCGCTCGTTCTCGTCGCGATGCTGATCCTGCTGCCCGGGGCGAAGGAGAGCGCCTGGGTGAACACGCTGATGGTGCTCGTGAAGATCGCGCTGCTGGTGTTCTTCGTCATCGTGGCGTTCTCGGCGTTCCGGGTCGGGAACTTCGAACCGCTCGCCCCGATGGGCGCGGCGGGCGTGAGCGCGGCGGCCTCTCGGCTGTTCTTCTCGTACATCGGGTTCGACGCCGCCTCGACCGCCGGCGAAGAGGCGAAGGACCCCCGCCGCGACCTGCCGCGCGCCATCATCGGGTCGATCGCGCTCATCACCACGCTGTACATCCTGGTGGCCGTCGCGGCGATCGGCGCGCGGTCGTGGACGTCGTTCTCGGCCGACGAGGCCTCGCTCGTCCGCATCGTCGTCGACGTCACCGGGCTGCCTGTCGTCGCGCTCGTGTTCTCGGTCGGTGCCGTCATCGCGATCGCCAGTGTCGTCCTCACCGTGCTCTACGGCCAGACCCGCATCCTGCTCACGATGGCGCGTGACGGTCTCGTGCCGAAGGTGTTCGGCCGGGTGTCCCCGCGCACCGGGACCCCGATCGCGAACACGCTCATCGTCGGCATCGTGGTGACGATCGTGTCGGCACTCGTCCCCCTCGGGGAGCTCGCCGACGCGACGAGCATCGGCACCCTCGTCGCGTTCGCCCTCGTGAACGTCTCGGTGATCGTGCTCCGCGGGACCCAACCGGATCTGGAACGGTCGTACCGCGTGCCGTTCTTCCCCGTGGTGCCGGTGCTCGGCGTCCTGTTCTGCCTGTTCCTGGCGGTGACGCTCGGCGCGGGGACGTGGATCGCGTTCGGCATCTGGATGGTCGCCGGCGCCGTGCTCTACCTGGCCTACGGCCGCCGCCACAGCACGCTCGCGTAGGCCGGCCCTGGCCCGCGGCCGCCCTGGCCCGAGTTTCGCGCCCAGCGACACCACTCGCGCTCAGGAGCCCGAACGGTGTCGCTGGGCGCGAAACGTACTCGTCCTCCACAGTGGCGTCACCACGGGCCGCCGTCCACAGCGCGAGCATGGCGAGACCGACGGAGCGATCCGGAGCCACACGATGGGCCATGGAGCACCACCGGAAGCGACCGCACCTCCTCCGAACCGACATGGCCGATCGCAGTGCCGCGAGAGCAACGCAGCGAGCGCGCACCGGTCTGGCGACCTCGTCCTGATCCGGCAGGGCGTGTACATGCCTCGCGGAGAGTGGGAGGCGCTCGAGGAGACCGGACGGCACCTCGCCCGGGCTCGTGCGGTGGCTCCCGAGCTGGAGGAGGGAACGGGTTTCTCGCACGTCACGGCTGCCCTCGCTCTTGGCTGGCCGTTGATCGGGCCAGCGCCAGAACGCGTGCACGTCATCGATGACCGCCGCACCACGACCGTGCACCGAGCCGGCCTGGTGCGGCACGCGGGTCCGCTCCCCGCAGTGGACCCCGTGCGACTCGACGGCGTGCCGGTGACGGCTCCGGTCCCCACGGCTGTCGCGCTCATCGTCAGTGCGCCGGTGCACGTCGCAGCAGTCGCCGTCGACGCCGCGGTCCGAGCACGGCTGATCGAGCCATCCCGTCTCGCCGAGGAGCTCCCCCTCGGTCCGGCCCGCGGCTCAGCCCGTGCTCAGCTCGTCCTGTCCGCGCTCGACGAGCGACACGAGTCACCCGGGGAGTCGTTCACGGCGATCCGTCTGGTCGAGATCGGAGCGCCGGAGACGATCCCGCAGCACGAGTTCGTCCTGCCTGACGGGCGACGTGATCGCGTTGACTTCTGGCTCCCGAGCCGGGGAGTCGTGGTCGAGTTCGACGGGAAGCAGAAGTACCGCGATCCGACGATGATCGGCACGTCGGACCCGGCGGAGGTGCTCTGGCGCGAGAAAGTCCGGGAAGACCGGATCCGGTCTCGGCCGGAGGTCCGAGCGGTCATCCGCGTGACCTGGTGGCATCTCGTCGAGCCAGACCGCCTGCGAGCACTCTTCCGGGCGCACGGTGTCCGGCTGTGAGCGGTGGGACGTTTCGCGCTCAGCGACACGGTTCGCGGGTCCGGCCGCGAATCGTGTCGCTCAGCGCGAAAAGCCGCCGCCCCCGGCCGCACCGCGCCCGCACACGACGAAGGCCGCCGCCCCGAGGGGCAGCGGCCTTCGTGACCAGAAGGTCAGACTCAGACGAGCTCGACGGTGGCGCCGACGGCCTCGAGGGCAGCCTTCGCCTTGTCGGCAGCTTCCTTGTTCGCACCTTCGAGGATCTTCGCGTCAGCGGTCTCGACGAGCGCCTTGGCCTCGCCCAGGCCGAGCGACGTGAGGCCACGGACCTCCTTGATGACCTGGATCTTCTTGTCACCGGCCGACTTGAGCACGACGTCGAACTCGGTCTTCTCCTCGACCTCCTCGGCGGGGGCAGCAGCGCCACCGGCCGCGGCGACCGCGACGGGGGCAGCAGCGGTGACCTCGAAGACCTCTTCGAACTTCTTCACGAAGTCCGAGAGCTCGATGAGCGTGAGCTCCTTGAAGGCCTCGATGAGCTCGTCCTGCGAAAGCTTCGCCATGATTTTCTCCTACTACTCAGTACGTGATGTGGTTGTGGAACGCGTGCCTGGTCAGGCCGCGGACTCCTGCTTCTCGCGGAGGGCGTCCACCGTGCGGACGGCCTGCGAGAGGGGTGCGTTGAACAGGTACGCAGCACCGAACAGCGAGGCCTTGAAGGCGCCGGCGAGCTTGCCGAGCAGCACTTCGCGGGACTCGAGGTCGGCGAGCTTGTCCACCTCGGTCGCGGAGAGCGGGTTACCGTCGAAGTAACCACCCTTCACCACGAGCTCGGGGTTCGCCTTGGCGAATGCACGCAGCGACTTCGCGACGGCGACGGTGTCACCGTGGACGAAGGCGAGAGCGGACGGACCGGCGAGCTCGTCGTCGAACGACGTGATGCCTGCCTCGTTGGCCGCGATCTTGGTCAGCGTGTTCTTCACCACGGCGTACGTGGCGTGCTCACGGATCGAGTTGCGGAGCTCCTTGAGCTGCGCGACCGTGAGACCGCGGTACTCGGTGAGCAGAACGGCGTTCGAGCTACGGAAGGACTCCGTGAGCTCGGCGACCGCAGCTTCCTTGTTCGCCATGGTTCTCCTTGGGGTTCTTGCTGGCAGCCCCGGGTCCCATGGCTGTGGTGAACACAACCCGCACACGAAAAAAGCTCCGGCGCAGAGGCTCGGAGCTGCTCCAACACGATGTGTGGGAGTGGTTCTGAACACCTGCGCGGGTTGCCTCGTGACGAGGACCTTCGGTCACTGTCCATGCGTGAACACGGCAGCGACGACCAGCGGTCTTTGGCTGAACAGAACGGTACCACAGCCCGGGCGCGTTCCGGAACCTCGGATCCGGCCTGGAGGCCCGACCCCCCTCCGCCCCGCCGGTCCGGTCAGGAACGCCCCGGCACCTCGGCCCACGCGTCCGACGCGCCCGACGCGTCCGACGCGCCCGGCGCCCCCGACGCCGCGGAGTCCGATCCGTCCGACGTCGCGGAGTCGACCGCTGCACCGGCCGTACCCGCATCGGCCACACCCGCGCCAGCACCAGCACCAGCACCAGCCGTCTCCCCGCCGCGCTCCGGCAGGTGCACCGTGAACACCGTCTCCCCCGGCTCGCTCGCCACACTGACCCGCCCGCCGTGCGCCTGCACGACGGCGTCGACGATCGCGAGTCCGAGTCCCGTCGACCCCGCGGTCCGCGAGCGCGAACTGTCGGCGCGGGCGAACCGCTCGAAGAGCTTCGGCAGGAACCCGGGGTCGATCCCCTGCCCGTCGTCGCGGACGGTGAGGTCGACACCGCCGTCCGGCGCCGCCGCGATGCCCACCGTGATGCGCGTGCCGTCGGGCGTGTGGGTCCGGGCGTTGGTGACGAGGTTGACGATCACCTGGTGCAGGCGTGCGGCGTCGCCGACGACCTCGACGGGCTCGGACGGCAGGTCGACCTCGATCGGGTGGTCCGGTGAGGCAGCGTGCGCGTCGTTCACGGCGTCGAGCACGAGACCGGTCAGGTCGACGTCCGCGAACTGGATCTCGCGACCCTCGTCGAGGCGGGCGAGCAGCAGCAGGTCCTCGACCATCGAGGTCATCCGCACGGACTCCGACTCGACCCGGCTCATCGCGTAGACGACGTCCGGCGGCAGGTCGGCACCCATCCGTCGGGTGAGTTCGGCGTACCCGCGGATCGATGCCAGGGGCGTCCGGAGCTCGTGGGAGGCATCCGCGACGAACTGCCGGACCTTCTGCTCGGAGCGCTCCCGGGCCTGCATGGCGTTGCCGATGTGCCCGAGCATCCGGTTGAACGCGGTGCCGACCCGGCCGACCTCGGTCGCGGGGTCGGCGTCGGGGACACGGACGCCGTCCAGGGCGTCGCTGCGGTCGAGCGGCATCCGAGCGACGGTCGAGGCGGTCTCGGCGACGCGGTCGAGTGGCCGCAGGGCGCGTCGGACGGCGGCGGTGGCGACTGCCGAGGCGACGAGGAGTGCGAGGACGGTGACCACGAGCACGACTCCGAGCAGCTTCCACACGCTCTCGTAGACCGGGGCGAGCGGCAACCCGACGACGAGCACCGCGGGTCCGACGTTCGCGGCCGTGACCCGGTAGCGCCCGAGGTCGGAACCGAGGTCGACGGTGTGCGGCGCACCGTCCACGGCCAGTCCGCTGAGGGGCCGCACCACGGCGGACGACAGGCGTTCGGCCTGCCCCGAGTTGTCGAGCAGGCTGCCGACGACGGCGTTCCCGTCGAGGACGTACACGGTCAGGGTGCCGGCCGACTGCGCGGACGGACGGCCGAACTCCGGCCCGTTCGGCCCCTGCTGCTCGACCGACCGCTGCGCTCGGTTCGTCGCGTACTGCAGCTGCTCGTCGATCGCCGAGCGTTGGATGGAGAACAGCGCGACGATGCTGCCGCCCCCGATCACCGCACTGACGGCGACGACCAGGGCGACGATGCTCAGGACGAGCCGGCGACGGAGGGTCATGAGGGCGCCCGGCGTCAGGCGGTGGGCTTGATGACGTAGCCGACGCCACGCACGGTGTGGATCATCGGCTCCTCGCCGACGTCGATCTTCTTGCGCAGGTACGAGATGTAGATCTCGACGACGGAGGACTTGCCACCGAAGTCGTACGACCACACCCGGTCGAGGATCTGCGCCTTCGACAGGACGCGGCGAGGGTTCCGCATGAGGAAGCGGAGCAGCTCGAACTCGGTGGCGGTCAGCTCGACGGCGCGGCCGGCGCGGGTCACCTCGTACGACTCCTCGTCGAGCACCAGGTCGCCGACGACGATACGCGAGTCCCCGGCCTCGCTGACGGAGATCTGCGAGCGACGGATGAGCCCTCGGAGGCGCGCGACGACCTCTTCGAGGGAGAAGGGCTTGGTGACGTAGTCGTCGCCGCCGGCGGTGAGCCCGGTGACGCGGTCCTCGACGGAGTCCTTGGCGGTGAGGAACAGCACCGGGGTGTCGTCGTTGTTCTGCCGGAGTCGGCTGAGGACCTGCAGCCCGTCGAGGTCCGGCATCATCACGTCGAGCACCATCGCGTCGGGGTGGAACTCCCGGGCCTTGGCGAGGGCGTCCTGACCACCGTTCGCACTGCGGACGTCCCAGCCCTCGTAGCGGAGCGCCATCGAGAGCAGGTCGGTCAGGCTGGCTTCGTCGTCGACGACCAGGATGCGCAACGGGGAACCGTCGGCACGCGTGAGACGCGGGGGTGCGGAGGGCTGGGAGATGGTCACGTCTTCGAGTATCGAAAGATTCCTATGAGCGGTCTGTGGCCGGCCCCAGTGCGCCCTGTGCATCGAACTCGCAGTGAGAGGGGTCGTGATCAGCCAGCGCACGGCGCGAGCACGAGCGGTCGGTTCGACGGCCGGACGCCCGGCGGGTACGCGGAGCACCTCCGGCGGACCTACGGCGACGCGTCCTGACCTCCATGGCGTCCTCATAGCGGACCGAAGGGGTGCCCTTGGCGGCGCTTCCTAGGTTCTCCTCGTCGGCCCCCGCCGCGCGATCCGCGCGACCGGTGCTCCCCGAGCCGGCCCCCACCGAGGAGAACCATGTTCCTGACCTACCTCAGGCGCGAACTGACGAACCGCAAGAAGCAGACGGTGATCATCGCCGTCGGGATGGCACTGGCCATCGCGCTCGTCGTCATCGTGTCGTCGATCGCGAGCGGCGTGCAGTCCGCCCAGTCCAGCGTCCTGCAGTCCGTGTACGGCGTCGGCACCGACATCACGGTCACGAAGACCGAGACCCCGTCGTCGAGCAGCACCGGTCGTCCGTCGTTCGACTTCGGCGACCAGGGCTCGTCGGACAGCAGCAGCGGGTCGACGGACCTGTCCCAGTCCCGCCTCGCGGTGTCCCGCGGGTCGAGCACCCTGAGCGCGGCGGACGTGGCGACGGTCACCGGCACGGACGGGGTCAAGGCCGCGACCGGGGTCCTGACGCTCGAGAACAGCACGTTCTCGGGGCAGGTCGAGCAGAGCGACGGCAGCAGCAGCAGCAGCAGCGACAGCGCAGCACAGGGCGGGCCGCCGAGCGGCACCGACCAGGGCGGCGGCGGCTTCGGCGGCGGCTCGTTCAGCGTCGACTCGTTCACCGTGACCGGCATCCCGGTGTCCGGCGACACGGTCGGCCCGCTCACCAGCACCGAGACCACGAAGGGCCGGACCTTCACCACGGCGGACGCCGGCAAGGACGTCGTCGTGCTCGACTCCGCGTACGCGAAGAGCGAGTCGAAGGCCGTCGGCGACACCGTCTCGGTCGGCGGGAAGACGTTCGACGTGATCGGGATCGTCGCCTCGACCGGGTCCGCGTCCACCACCGGATCGAACACGTACATCCCGCTCGACACCGCGCAGACGCTCGCCGACCTGTCCGGGAAGGTGACCTCGATCTACGTGTCCGCGGAGTCGTCCTCGGACGTCGCGACGATCAAGACCGCGCTGCAGAAGGCGTTGTCGAGCGCGACCGTCTCCACCGAGTCCGACCTCGCCTCGAGCGTGTCCGGCTCCCTCGCGACGGCCTCGACGCTCGTGTCGAACCTCGGCCGGTGGCTGTCGATCGTCGTCCTGGCGGCGGCGTTCCTCATCGCGATCCTGTTCACCATCTCGGGCGTCACCCGACGGACCCGTGAGTTCGGCACGCTGAAGGCCATCGGCTGGTCGAACGGCCGCATCACCCGGCAGGTCGCGGGCGAGTCACTCGTGCAGGGCCTGATCGGCGGCGTGATCGGCGCCGCGGCCGGACTCGTCGGCATCCTCGTCGTGAACGTGATCGCCCCCACGGTCTCGGCGAGCGCCGCCACCAGCACCCGGACCGGGCCCGGCGCGGGCGGTGCCGTGCCCGGAGCGGCCGCGACGGCAGCGGCCGGCAGCGGCACGACCGGCGGCGCCCCCGCTGGCGGCTTCGGCGGCGGCGGGCAGACGGCGGCGACCACGGACGTCGTCCTGCACGCCCCGGTCACGGTCGAGGTGATCCTGCTCGCGATCGGGCTCGCGGTCCTCGGCGGACTGCTCGCCGGTGCGCTCGGCGGGTGGCGGGCCTCCCGTCTCCGCCCCGCGGAAGCGCTGCGGAGCGTGGCGTGATGCGGGCGACGAACCGCGAACACCCGACAGTACCCACCACCCAGACGACCGATCCAGGAGCCATCGTGACCACCACCGAGACCGCAGCCGTAACCGGTGGCGTGCCCACCGCCTCCCGGCCCGCGTACCGACTGTCGGGCGTGACGAAGACGTACCGGCAGAAGAACCGCACCGTCACCGCGCTGGCCGGGGTGGACCTCGAGATCCCGCAGGGGCAGCTCGTCGCCGTCCAGGGGCCGACCGGCGGCGGCAAGTCGACGCTGCTGCAGATGCTCGGTGCGCTCGACCGGCCGAGCAGTGGCTCGGTGCACCTGGGCGACCGGGACGTCGCCTCCCTCGGCGACCGTGCCCTCACCGACGTCCGGGCCACCGAGATCGGCTTCGTGTTCCAGAGCTTCAACCTCATCCCGACCCTGACCGCGCTGGAGAACGTCGAGACGGCGTTCGCGGGCAGCCTGGCCAACCGGTCCCGTGCCGAGGTCCGGGGACGTGCCACGACCGCGCTGCGTGAGGTCGGCCTCGAGGAACGCCTCGACCACCTGCCCGCCGAGCTCTCCGGCGGCCAGCAGCAGCGCGTCGCGATCGCCCGCGCACTGGTGAAGGACCCGACCGTCCTGCTGGCGGACGAGCCGACCGGTGCGCTGGACGAGGGCACCCGTGACGAGATCATGGGCCTCATCGAACGGCAGTGGCAGGACCGCGGGCTGACGGTCGTCATCGTGACGCACGACTCGTGGGTTGCGCGGCGGGCGGAGCGCCGGCTGCACATCAAGCAGGGGCAGGTGCGCGACGTGTGATCACGGCTGATCGGCCGGGGAGGACCGATCAGCGGCGGGACACCGGCGTTCGTGCGTCACACCGCGGAATGCCGCGGCGCGGCGCACGAACGCCGGCGCTCCCGAGTCAGCCCGCCGTCGCGACCGGGTAGTCGCAGTACGCGAACCACGACGAGTCCGGCGCCCACGGCGGGACGTTCACGGTCCCCTGCCCGCCGTCGAGGGTGACCAGGGTCTCGGGCACCACCGCGATCCGCGCACCGCGTGCCAGGACCCCGGGCAGCAGCCGGAGCTCCACGCGCTGGTCGGCCGGGTGCCCCTGCACGCCCGGCTCGTACGACAGGTACAGCAGGTGTGTGCCGTCCGGGGAGACGTGCGGGAACCAGTTCACCCGCTCGTCGCCGGTGATCTGCACGGGCTCGGTCGACCCGTCCCGCAGCGCGGCGAGCTGTGCGGTGCCGGGGGTGAACCGCTCGGTGTTGAACAGCAGCACGTTCCCGGCGTACGAGCATCCGTCCGTCGGGTGCTCGTCCCGGGTGAGGAACGTCGGCTCCCCGGTGACGGGGTCGACGAGCGCGACGTCGGTCGTCCAGACGCCGTCCTCGGACAGGTCGCCGACGATGGCGGCCAGCGCCGATCCGTCCGGGGCGATGCCGTGCAGGTAGTACTTCCGCACCACGGGCAGGGCGCGCGCGGTGTCCGTGATCCGGACGCCCGCTCCCCCGGCGGGCATCGGCACACGGTACAGCTCGCCGTCGCGGGCGCTCACGACGACGGACTCCCCCGACGGGTCGAGCACGTGGTCGTTGTTGATCTCGGGCACGCCGTCCATCGGCACCGGCACGAGGGCGGTCTCGTCGAGGACGATCCCGGCCTCCGGCAGCGGCAGCAGCCAGAGGTCCCCGTCGCCGTTCAGGACGAGCGTGTCGGCGTCCAGGACGTTCGGCGCCTCGACGAGCACCGTGTCCGAGGCGAACACCAGCCGCGCGGTCCGCGTCTCGACGTCGTACACGTGCACGCGGCTGGTCTGGCCGGGCAGCAGCTGCCGCCCACGGGTCTCGGTCATGGGTCCATCCTGTCGTGCGTCGTCGGTCGAGCGGCGGCTGGGGCCGCATGACGGACGGGAGGCGCGGTGTGGGACGGACCCGCACCGCGCCTCCCGTCAGTGGGGTACGGCTACTTCACCGCACCGGCGGTCAGACCGGCGACGAACTGGCGCTGCACCACGAGGAACGCGATGACGACCGGGATCGACACGACCAGCGACGCGGCCATGATCTGGTTCCAGTACACGTTCGTCTGCGTCGAGTACTGCTGCAGACCGACCGCGAGCGTGGAGCCGAGACCGTTCGTCATGACGGAGGCGAAGAGCACCTCACCCCAGGCCGTCATGAACGAGTAGATGCCGACCGCCACGAGACCCGGGCGGGCCGACGGCAGGATGATGCGGAACAGCGCGCCCATCGGGCCGGACCCGTCGACCATCGCGGCCTCGTCGAGCTCCCGCGGGATCGTCTCGAAGTAGCCCGCGAGCATCCAGATCGAGAACGGCAGCGTGAACGTCAGGTACGTGATGATCAGACCGAGCCAGCTGCCGACGAGCTGGATGCCGAGCGAGTTGCCGAGGTTCGTGAAGATCAGGAAGAGCGGCAGCAGGAACAGCACGCCGGGGAACATCTGGGTCGAGAGCACCGTCGTGGTGAAGGCGCTCTTGCCCTTGAAGTTCCACCGCGACACCGCGTAGGCGGCGAACGTGGCGATGATCAGCGAGAACACCGTCGCGACCGTGCAGACCACGAGCGAGTTGACGAAGTACCGCGCCAGCGGGACCGTCGACCACATGTCGATGAACGGCTGGAAGGTGATGTTCGACGGGATCCACGTGAAGTCGTTCTGCACGTCACCGAGCGGCTTGATCGCCGTGGTGACCATCACGTAGAGCGGTACCACTGTGAAGACGGTGAGCAGGACGAGGACGATGACCTTGAAGGACTTTGCGCCCACTGTTTCACGCACGGACGGACCTCCGGTTGGTGACGGCCAGGTAGATGCCGGTGACGACGAGCAGGAAGAGGAGGAGCAGCACGCTCATCGCGGCCCCGGAGCCGAAGTTCCAGGTGATGAACGACGCGTTGTAGATGTGGAAGCTCAACAGGTCGGCGGCCGGGGGCTGTGCGGTCGAACCGAACAACACGAACGGTGTGTTGAAGTCGTTGAACGTCCAGAGGAACATCACGAGCACCAGGGTGACGTTCACCGGGCGGACCATCGGCAGGGTGATGGAGCGCCACTGGCGGAAGGGCTTGGCGCCGTCGACCGACGCCGCCTCGTACACGTCGGCCGGCACGGACTGCAGACCCGCCATGAGCATGAGGAACGCGAACGGCCAGGTCTTCCAGATGGCGACGACCACGACGGCCACGAAGGCGTTGTTGCCGATCAGCCAGAACGGCGGGTTGGCACCGAACAGGTGCAACTGGTCCACGAGGATGTGGTTCAGGGCTCCGGAGTCACGCTGGAACATGAACTTCCAGGTGATGACACCGGCGTACATCGGCAGCGCGTAGGGGATCAGGAAGAGCGTGCGGAACAGGCCTCGGCCGAGGAACGGCTTCTGCAGCGCGACGGCGGCGGCCATGCCGAAGCCCCAGGAGAGCCCGACCACGAGGATCGTGAACGCGCAGGTGATGAGGAACGAGTTGAGCAACCCACGACCGATGGCCTGGTCGAAGTCAACCGCGACGGAGTAGTTGCGCAGCCCGGCGAACGGGGCGGCGCCCCAGTTCGCGATGAAGTACTTGGTGAGCTGGACGAAGCTGATCCAGATGCCGACGAGCATCGGCACGATGTGGATGAGCAGTTCGAAGAGGATCGCGGGACCGACGAGCGCGTACGGGAGCCACGGGACGCGGCGCTTCCCACGGGGCGGACCCGACAGGGTCGGCGCCTTCGTGTGCGTCAGGTCGATGGCCTCGGAGTCTGGCAGGACCGTCGTGGACATGGGCAGGCCTTCCGGCTGGGGTGGAGGTGGTTCGAGAGGTGGGGCGGGAGGCCCGGAAGGCGACCTTGCGGACGCGATCCGGGCCTCCCGTCAGATCAACCTGCGGCCTGGGAGACCTGGTCCTGGGCCGTCTGCAGCGCTTCCTTGATGTCCTTGTCGGACACCTTCGAACCCGTTGCGATCTTGGCGAACATGTCGTTCATCGCCTTGCCGACCGTGGACTCGAACTGGTCCTCGGCGGGCACCAGCGGGAGCGGCTTCGCCTTGTTGTTGTAGATGTCGAGGAACGTCTTCGTCTGCTCGTCCGTGACGGAGTCGGCCGCGGCAGCGAGCACCGGCAGCGCCGCGTACGGCTTGTCGAGCGTGGTCTGCGTGTCGGGGCTCGTCATGTACTTGACAAACTTCAGCGCGCCCTCCTTGTTCTTCGTGTTCTTGAAGATCGAGAGGTTGATGCCGGCCGGGAAGCTGGCGATCTGCTCGCCGCCGCTCGGTGCCGGCAGCGGCACCACACCGAACTCGTCGGACTTCATGCCGAGCGATTCGATCGTGGTGTTCGCGTTGTTCTGGTTGAGGATCATCGCGGCCTTCTTGTTCGCGAAGTCCGCGACCGACTGGTTCGCGTTGTCGTACTGCGCGTTCGACGGGTTCGCCGCCTTGGTCTCCTGCATCAGGTCGATGTAGCGCTTGATGCCGTCGACGTTCTCGGCCGACGCGAAGGTCGGCTTGCCGTCCTTGTCGAACCACTCGCCGCCGTTCTGCGCCGAGTTGATGAACGCGAAGTGCGCGTTCTCGGTGTAGGAGCCACCGGCGAGGCTGAAGCCGTACTTGCCACCGGTGGTGAGCTTCTTCGCCGCGGCGGTCAGCTCCTCCCAGGTGGTGGGGGCTTCGACGCCGGCGTCGGCGAGCATCTGCTTGTTGTAGAACAGGCCGTAGGCGAGGCCGTAGAGCGGGACGCTCGTGACGGTCTTGCCGGGGGCACCACCCGTGGAGAGCGCGACCTTGCCGAACTTGTCGGCACCGCCGATCGACTTCATCTCCGAGTCACCGAACTCCTGGAAGGCGCCGGTGGCCTGGAGCGAGGTCGCCCAGGTGTTGCCGATGTTCACCACGTCCGGGCCCTGGCCCGAGGTGACGGCGGTCTGGATCTTCGTCTGGAGGTCGTTCCAGCCGATGACCTGGAGGTCGACCTTGATCCCGGTCTCCTTGGTGAACTTCTTCAGGACGGGGGTCAGCACCTCCTTGTCGTTCTGCAGGGAGGTGCCCTGGTTCGACGCCCAGTAGGTGAGCGTCTTCGAGTCGCCGGCGGAACCGGACGACCCGGAGGAGCAGGCTGCGAGGCCGGACACGGTGAGTGCCGCGGCCGCGGTGATGGCCAGTGCGCGGATGGCAGTGCGCATGACTCTCTACTTTCTCGTCGTTGAGATGGTGCAGGAGGGTGGTGCTCGGTGGTGGTGCTGGGTGCTGCTGTGTGGGACGGGGCAGGGCCGGGTCGGACCAGGGTCCGGTCGGCTGGACCTGGTCAGGCCAGGGTCTGCTCCGCGGGGTCCCAACCCTCGGGGAGGGTCGGGGAGGGTGCGACCGTGCTCTCGACGAGCACGGTCTCACCACGTTCGGCGGCCTCGGCGATGGAGACCATCACGTCGAGGACGTGGAAGGCGAGGGCACCGGGGACCCGGTTCTCCTCACCCGCGCGGAGGGAGCGGGCCAGGTCGACCACGCCCGTCCCCCGCGAGTAGGTGGACCCGACGGCGGGGATCGTCTCGGGCTCGTCGGCGCCGAGCGCGTACAGCTCGGTGTCGCCGTCGAAGTTGTTCGGGTCGGGGAACACGACCGTGCCGGTCTCGCCCGCGATCTCGACGAAGCCGGTGCGGCCGCGGTCGGACTCGAACGAGAAGACGCTCTGGGCGCTGCCGCCGTTCTCGAACTGGATCAGTGCCGAGTGGTTCGTCGGGACGTCGACCGGGAACTCGGTGCCGGCCTTCGGGCCCGAGCCGATCGTGCGGGTCGCGCGGGATTTCGACGCGGTGGCGGTGACCTTCGCGACGGGTCCGAACGCCTGCACGAGGGTCGTGATGTAGTACGGGCCGATGTCGAACAGCGGGCCGGCGCCGTAGGCGAAGAGGAACTCGGGGCTCGGGTGCCAGGACTCCGGGCCGGGGCTCTGGAAGAGGGTGAGCCCGTTCAGCGGCTTCCCGATGCGACCGTCCCGGATGGTCCGGAGCGCGGTCTGCAGTCCGGCACCGAGGAACGTGTCGGGGGCGACGCTCACCGTCTTGCCGGCGGCGACCGCGGCGTCGCGGAGCTGCGCCGCGCTCTGTCGGTCGAGCGCGTAGGGCTTCTCGCCCCACACGTGCTTGCCGGCTGCCAGGGCCTGCAGGGCGACCTCGACGTGCGCGGCCGGGATCGTGAGGTTCACGACGATCTCGATGTCGTCGATCGCCAGCAACTCGTCGACCGTGCCGGAGCCCGCCACGCCCCACTTCTCGGCCTGCGACGCTGCGCGGGGCAGGTCGATGTCGGCGATGAAGAGGACCTCGACGTCGGGGAAGACCGTCAGGTTGGACAGGTACTGGTCCGAGATGACGCCGGCACCGATCACGCCGACGCCGACGCGTCCCGCGGCGCTCATGCGTGTGCTCCGGCGAGGAAGGCGTACGAGTCGCGGACGGCCTGCACGACGTCGCCGTCGTGGTCGTCGAGCTCGATGACCTGCTGGGCGTCGGGTGCGGCGGCGACGATGTCGCGCACCGGCATGATCCCCTTGCCGACCGCCACCTGCTGCTTGTCGTCGTGCGAGCCGTCGCCGTCCTTGACGTGCAGGAAGCGGACCTGGTCGCCGAGCCGGCCGAGGACGGCCACGGGGTCGTCACCGCCGACCTTCGCCCAGTAGGTGTCGAGCTCGAGGACGACGGCGTCGGAGAGTGCCCCGGCGAATACCTCGAAGGCGCTCGTGCCGTCGATGCGGTTCGAGAACTCGAACGCGTGGTTGTGGTACCCGAGCGCCAGGCCGTGGTCGGCGGCGCGCGGGGCGAGGTCGTTGAACTGTCGAGCGATGGCTTCGACGTCCTCGCGGGTGGTCCAGCGGGCTTCGTCGACGTGCGGGTCGATCAGGGTGCCGAGCCCGACGGTGACACTCGCGCCGAGGATGCGCTCGAGTTCCTGCTCGTCTGCGTCCACCAGACGTGCGTGCCCGCTGGGCGCGGTCAGACCGGCCTGCTGCAGAGCGGCCGCGTACTCGTCGGCACGGTCGACGAAGCCGAAGAGTTCGACGTTCGTGAAACCGATGTCGGCGATCGTCGCCAGGGTTCCGGGGAGGTCCGTCGTCAGTGCGTCGCGCACCGTGTAGAGCTGGACCGAGAGCGGTTGGGGCACCAGGTGTTCTCCTCATCGAGATGTGGTCTTCGCTGACCGCTCGTCACACTATGGGCGCTTTTGTCGGCGGTCAAGCAAAAGTTCGGAGAAGTTCGACGACCTTCGTTGCGTGGCTCGGAGGATGTGTGGTTCACTCCGAGCATGGTCGACTTGACTCGGACGGCAACGACGCCGCCGGTCGGGGCCAGTGAGCTCTTCCAGATCCTGCGAGACGGCGTCCCGCGGACCCGCGGTGAACTCGCTGCCCTCACCGGGATGGCGCGCTCGACCATCGGCGTGCGCATCGACGCCCTCGTCGACGTCGGACTCGTCGGCGCCGTCGACACCGCCGCCTCCACCGGCGGACGTCCCCCCGCACAGATCGCCCTGCGCCCCGCCGCCCGGCTCGTCGTGGCCGCGGACCTCGGCGCCTCGCACGGTCGCGTCGCCGTGACCGACCTCGTCGGCACGCAGCTCGCCAGCCGTGACGCTCGGATCGACATCGCCGCCGGTCCCGTCCCCACCCTCGAGTGGCTGGTCGGCGTCGTGGACGAGCTCCTCGACTCGGTCGGCCGCGTCCGCGACGACGTCATCGCGTTCGGCATCGGCCTGCCCGGCCCCGTCGAGTTCTCCACCGGACGTCCCGCGAACCCGCCGATCATGCCCGGCTGGGACGGGTTCGACGTCCCCGGATGGCTCCGTCAGCACGTCCGTGCCCACGTGCTCGTCGACAACGACGTGAACATCGCCGCGCTCGGGGAACGCGCGCACGGCTGGCCGGACCTCGACCACCTGCTCTTCGTCAAGGTCGCCACCGGCATCGGCTCCGGCATCGTGTCGGAGGGTCGGCTCCAGCGTGGCGCACAGGGCACCGCAGGTGACATCGGGCACGTCCGTGTCTCCCGTGCGGGTGACGTCCCGTGCCACTGCGGCAACACCGGTTGCCTGGAGGCCGTCGCCTCCGGCCCGGCGATCGCCCGGTCACTCCGCGCGAAGGGGCACGACGTCCACACCAGCGCGGACGTCGTCGACCTCGTCGCGCGGTCCGACCTCGACGCGATCGGGGCGGTCCGCCAGGCCGGCCGTGACATCGGCGAGGTCCTCGCCACCTGCGTCTCGCTGATCAACCCGTCCGTCATCGCCCTCGGCGGCTCGATCACCCAGGCCGGGGAGCACCTGCTCGCCGGCGTCCGGGAGGTCGTCTACTCCCGCTCGATGCCGCTCGCCACCGAACACCTCGTGATCGCACAGTCCCGCGCCGGGTCGATCGCCGCGCTGCAGGGCGCCGCCGCCCTCGCCATCGCGTACGCGCTCTCCCCCGCGGGCGTCGACGAGTTGGTCACCCTGGCCGAGGGGCGACAGCAACTGACCGAAGGTCGGCACCTCACCGAGGGGCGGCAGCTGGTCTCCTGACCGGCACCGTCCGGCCGCGTGCCGGTTTCGTCCCTGCCGGTGGTCGGGTGGACAATCGTGGGGTGACGATCGTGCAGCCCACTCTCTGGGGCGACCTGGATGACGGGTGGGAGGCCCAGCCCGGCTCCGGCACGTCGGCAGCGTCCGGCACGTCGGCAGCGTCCGGCACGTCGTCCGGCCCCGGCACGTCGACCGGCGGGCGGTCCACCGGCGCTGTTCGAGCCGCCCGCGCGCACGACACCTTCACGGCCCTCCGCGGACACACCGAGCGGATCGTCGCGCACTCCTCGGACCGGGTCGCCTGGCTCCGCGCCCGCGCGATGGGCATCACGGCGACCGACGTCGCCCGCCTCGCCTCGCTCCGTGCCGTCGACGCGGTCGTCGCCGACAAGCGGTACGGCTCCCGGTTCGCCGGCAACGTCTACACCGAGCACGGCAAGGAACGCGAACCCGTGATCGCCTCGTGGGTGGCCGCGACGCACGGCATCCAGCCCTCCGCACACCTGTTCCACGCGGCGACGAACCGAGCACACCTGGCGACGCCGGACGGCGTCGGTCTGGACCGCGACGGACGCCTGCTCCTCGCCGAGATCAAGACGACCGCGAACGGGTTCACCCGGGTCCCCCGGCACTACATGCGGCAGGTCTGGTGGCAGCAGTACGTGCTCGGCGCGGACCGGACGCTGTTCGTGTGGGAGAAGCACGACGACTTCGTGCCCGTCGCCGACGAGCCCGAGTGCCGGTGGATCGACCGCGACGACGACGCGATCCGGGGTCTCATCGCCCTCGCGGACCTGGTGCTCGACCGACTGCGGGACGCTCGCTGACCGGGATCAGCCGCAGTCGGGACAGCGCGACGACGATCAGTCCCATCAGGCCGATGAACACCGCGACACCCAGGCAGTACAGCGCGACCACGCCGTAGCCGGACTCCGGGTCGAGGAACGGGTACGGCACCCAGCCGTCGGTCGCACCGCGGACGACGACCACGACCAGCCAGACCGCCGGGTAGACCAGGAACCACCAGACGTCGCGGAAGGCCAGGCGGCTGCGGTCGGAGAACAGCAGCCAGTCCAGCACGACGTACAGCGGGATCCACCGGTGCAGGACGTCGTTCGACCAGGACTCCCCCACGGCCTGTCCGACCTGCACCAGCAGGGTGTTGTAGACCAGGCCCGTCGTCGCGATGTACACCGTGGCCGCACCCCGGAAGAGGTCCAGGCGGCGGCCTGACTCGCGGCGGCGCAACGCTGCGACGACGGTGAGGACCAGGACGACGGCGACCAGGATGTTCGACTGGTTCGTGAAGTACCCGAAGAAGTTCCAGAACACGAACCCGTTCTGGAGCGCCCGCTGCAGGTCGTCCACGACGGCGGCGACGATGGCGATCGCCGCAGCGAGCCGCAGGGTGTTCACGAGGATCCGCACGGGCCCACGGTACTGGTCCGCCGACTCGTCCGGGAACGAGGAACGGCCCGCACCGGAGTGCGGGCCGTTCGTGTGGTGCTGTTCTGCTGTTCTGCTGCGGATCAGGACGATCCGCCGCTGATCAGGATCAGAAGACGTTGACGTCCAGCGGGATGCCCGGGCCGAAGGTCGTCGAGACGGCGCCCTTCATGATGTAACGGCCCTTCGCGGCGCTCGGCTTGAGACGGACGATCTCGTCGAGCGCGGTGCTGATGTTCTCGTCGAGCTGCTCCGGCGTGAACGAGGCCTTGCCGACGACGAAGTGCACGTTGGAGTGCTTGTCGACGCGGAACTCGATCTTGCCGCCCTTGATGTCGTTCACGGCCTGGGCCACGTTCGGCGTCACGGTACCGGTCTTCGGGTTCGGCATGAGACCACGCGGGCCGAGCACCTTGCCGAGACGACCGACCTTGCCCATGAGCTCCGGGGTGGAGACCGCGGAGTCGAACGAGGTGTAGCCCTCGGCGACCTTCGCGATGAGCTCGTCGCCACCGACCTCGTCGGCGCCGGCGGCGATGGCAGCCTCAGCGGCTGCACCCGTCGCGAAGACGATGACGCGGGCGGTCTTGCCGGTGCCGTGCGGGAGGATGACGGTGCCACGCACCATCTGGTCCGCCTTGCGGGGGTCCACGCCGAGCTTCAGTGCGACCTCGACGGTGGAGTCGGTCTTCGCAGAGCCGGTCTCCTTCGCCAGGGCGACTGCCTCGGTCGGGGTGTAGAACTTGTCGGCCTCGATCTTCGCGGCCGCGGCGCGGTACGCCTTGGACTTCTTCGCCATGGTGGTCTCCTTGCGAGATACGTGGTTGGCGAGCCGGCGCGGCTCTCCCACGGTGAGTACTGGGGTGTGGAGGGTGAGGCTCAGGCCTCGACCGTGATGCCCATCGAACGAGCGGTACCGGCGATGATCTTCGTCGCCTGCTCGATGTCGTTGGCGTTCAGGTCGGCCTGCTTGGTCTCGGCGATCTGACGGATCTGGTCCGCCGTGATGCGTCCGGCCTTCACCGTGTGCGGCGTCGCGGAACCCTTGTTCACACCCGCAGCCTTCTTGATGAGCTCGGCGGCCGGCGGGGTCTTGAGGATGAACGTGAACGAACGGTCCTCGTAGACGGTGATCTCCACCGGGATGACGTTGCCGCGCTGCGACTCGGTCTGGGCGTTGTACGCCTTGCAGAACTCCATGATGTTCACGCCGTGCTGACCGAGCGCCGGACCGATCGGCGGTGCCGGGTTGGCGGCGCCCGCGTTGATCTGCAGCTTGATCAGGCCCGTGACCTTCTTCTTCGGTGCCATGTTTCGCTTTCCTCCTGGGATCGAACGCACGGGGATCCGTGCACTCTCCCGCGTCTCCGGCGGTTCCGGATCGCGGTGACGGACCCGCAGCGCACGAGGCGCGCGGACCCAAACTCGAACAGTCTAGTGGATGGCGTCCAGCTCTAGAGCTTGGTCACCTGGTCGAAGCTGAGCTCGACCGGCGTCTCGCGCTCGAAGAGCGAGACGAGCACGGTGAGCTTGCCGCTCTCCGGCTTGATCTCGGAGATCGACCCCGGCAGACCCGCGAACGAGCCCTCCTTGATGGTGATCGTCTCGCCGACCTCGAAGTCGACCTCGGCCTGGGGCTGCGCCTGTGCGGCGCCGCCACCCTTCGCGCCACCCTTGGTCGGGGCGGTCTCCGCGACCTGGACGAGGGACTTCAGCATGCCGAAGGCCTCGTCGAAGCGGAGCGGGGTCGGGTTGTGCGCGTTGCCCACGAAGCCGGTCACACCGGGGGTGTGACGGACGACCGACCACGAGTCCTCGTCGAGGTCCATGCGGACCAGCACGTAGCCGGGGATCCGGACGCGGGTGACCAGCTTGCGCTGCCCGTTCTTGATCTCGACGACGTCCTCCATCGGGACCTCGGCCTGGTAGATGTAGTCCTCCATGGACATCGAGACCATGCGGTTCTCGATGTTCGCCTTCACGCGGCGCTCGAAGCCCGCGTAGGAGTGGATGACGTACCACTTGCCCGGCTTCATCCGCAGTTCGGCCTTGAACGCCTCGTACGGGTCGACCTCGGACTCTTCTTCGTCGTCCTCGGCCGTGATCGTGACCTCGGTGTCGGGGGCGAGGTCGACCTCGGACTCCGGGGCGATCGCTCCGAGGGCGTCCGCGGACTCCTCGGCAGCGATGGTCTCGTTCGCCTCGGCGGCGGTCTCGTCCTCGAGCTCGGACTCTTCTTCGTCCTCGACGGCCTCGACGGCGGCTTCGGCCTCGTCGGCGGTGTCGATCTCGAGCGCGTCGTCGACGACCGCGTCGGCCTCGGGGTCACGCGACTCGGCGAGGGCGGCGAGCGTCTCGTCGAGCTCGGCGGCTACCGTGCCGTCGTCCGGCTCGTCACTCAGACCGAGGGACTCGTCGTCCTCGTCCTCGACGGAGATCGCGCGCTCCTCGGCGGAGTCGGTCGAACGGAGTTCGCTCGTCTCGACGTCGCCTTCCTGGTTCTCCTCGACCTCGGAAGACTGCTCGGCAGCGGTCGCGAGGTCGATGTCGTCGCGGGAGTAGTCAGACACAGTCGGTTCTTTCCGTTCGATGGTGCGGATCGGGTTGGCGCTCGCGTCCCGGGCGGGGAACGGGTCGCCGTCTCCGGGAGACCGTACCCCGAGGAGGACCGGAGCGGTCGGACCTGCGGTCAGGCCGGGCGCGCCAGGAGTGCAGCGCGCCGGGGTTCATGCCGGCTGGGTCAGGCCGTGGGGCCGTTGCCGAACACGTAGCCGACGCCGAGACCGAACACGAAGTCGAGGACCGACACGAGGATCATCATCACGACGACGAACACGAGCACGACGCCCGTGTAGCTGAAGAGTTCCTTGCGGGTCGGTGTGACGACCTTGCGCAGTTCGCCGAAGACCTGGCGGATGAACAGTGCGATCGCGGCGAACGGGCCGCGGCGCTGTGCGCGGTCGACCTTTGCCTGGGCGACGACGTCGTCAGTCGTCTCCACGTCTTTGCTCGCCACTTCAACCCTTCCCGATGTGCAGGGCGGACAGGACTTGAACCTGCAACCTGCGGTTTTGGAGACCGCTGCTCTACCAATTGAGCCACCGCCCTTCGGAACGTCCACCCGTACGGGATCCGGTCGTTCCAGGGAGAAGAAGTCTGATTCCGACAGACTTCAACCGCCGCAGAACAGTGTACGGGAGTCCCGACGGCGGTGTCCACTTGACGGATGCTCCGGCGCGGCGCGTCGGTAGGCTGACCCCGTGAGCACCGACGCCGCCAGCCCTCAGCCCACCGACAGCCCCGACACCAGTACACGGCCCCGCATCGCCTCCCGGATCGCCGCCATCGCCGAGTCCGCCACCCTCAAGGTCGATG
Organism: Curtobacterium sp. MCPF17_047; assembly: GCF_003234045.1. Classification (NCBI taxonomy): domain Bacteria; kingdom Bacillati; phylum Actinomycetota; class Actinomycetes; order Micrococcales; family Microbacteriaceae; genus Curtobacterium; species Curtobacterium sp. MCPF17_047. The sequence continues at coordinate 191,011 of NZ_QKSF01000004.1, forward strand.
CCAAGGCCAAGGCACTGAAGGCCTCCGGTCGTCCGGTGATCTCCTTCGCCGCCGGCGAGCCCGACTTCGCCACCCCGGCACACGTCGTCGACGCGGCCGTCGTGGCGGCGCAGGACCCGGCGAACCACCGGTACACGCCGGCCACGGGCCTCCCGGACCTCAAGCGCGCCGTCGCCGACAAGACCGCGCGGGAGTCCGGCATCGCCGTCGAACCGTCGCAGGTCATCGTGACGAACGGCGGCAAGCAGGCCGTCTACCAGGCGTTCCAGACCGTGGTCGACGCCGGCGACGAGGTCCTGCTGCCGGCGCCGTACTGGACCACCTACCCCGAGGCCGTGCGGCTCGCCGGCGGTGTCCCGGTCGACGTCTTCGCCGGCAGCGAGCAGGGCTACCTGGTGACCGTCGAGCAGCTCGAGGCGGCGCGGACCCCGCGCACCAAGGCGCTGCTCTTCTGCTCCCCCTCGAACCCGACCGGCGCCGTCTACTCGGCCGAGCAGACCCGCGCCATCGGCGAGTGGGCGCTGGAGCACGGCATCTGGGTGATCAGCGACGAGATCTACCAGGACCTCGTCTACGACGGCATCACGTTCTCCGGGGTGCTCGAGGAGGTCCCGGCCCTCGCGGACACGACCATCCTGGTCAACGGCGTCGCCAAGACGTACGCCATGACCGGCTGGCGGGTCGGGTGGATGATCGGCCCGGCTGACGCGATCAAGGCCGCGTCGAACCTCCAGTCCCACCTGTCGTCGAACGTCTCGAACGTCTCGCAGCGGGCCGCGATCGCGGCGTTGAACGGCCCGCAGGAGCCCGTCATCGCGATGCGCGACGCCTTCGACCGACGGCGGAAGGCGATCGTCGCGGGTCTCAACGCGATCCCGGGCTTCGTGACGCCGGAACCGCAGGGCGCCTTCTACGTCTACCCCGACGTCACCGCGCTCCTCGGTCGCGAGTGGGCCGGCAGCACGCCGACCACGACCCTCGAACTCGCCGACCTGATCCTCGAGCACGCCGAGGTCGCGGTCGTCCCCGGTGAGGCGTTCGGACCCTCCGGCTACCTGCGGCTGTCCTACGCACTGGGCGACGACGACATCGCCGAGGGCGTCGCGCGGCTGGGTCGCTTCTTCGGCTGACCTCGGCGCGATCACACCCCGCACACCGCGCCCCGCTCCGCGCATCGCTCCCCGTCGAGACGGGGCGCGATGCACGGAGCGGGGCGCGGTGTCGTCCACGGAACGAGACCACCGAGCGTGGTGCGCGGTCGTCGGGTACGACGGGGCGCGATCACCGGACGCGGTGCGACCTCGGCGCGCCGGACGTCAGCCGGACAGGTCGCCGACCACGACCGGCTCCGGGACGAGCGTCACCCCGAAGCGGTTCGCCACGGTCAGCTGCACGTACCGCGCGAGCTCGGCGACCTGGGCGGCCGTCGCTCCCCCACGGTTCGTCAGCGCCAGGGTGTGCTTCGAGGAGATCGCCGCTCGTGACCCCGGCACGCCGTACCCACGGTGGATCCCGGCGTGCTCGATGAGCCACGCTGCGCTGAGCTTCACGTCGTCGCCGGCCGGCCAGCGCGGTGCGTCGGCGGGCATCGTCTCGGCGAACCCGGCCGACACGATCGGGTTGGTGAAGAAGGACCCGGCGCTCCAGGTGTCCGGGTCGGCGTCGTCGAGCACCATGCCCTTCGACCCGCGGAGCCGCAACACCTCGGCGCGGACCTCGGCGGGGGCGACGCGGGTGCCGAGCTCGACGCCCAGGGACCCGGCGAGCTGGGCGTACCGCACGGGCACGCCGTCGTCGGTCGCCGTGCCGAGCCGGAACTCGACCGTCAGGACGACGCCGCGGCGCCCGTGCTTCAACGTGCTCGTGCGGTAGCCGAGCGCCAGCTCGGACGCAGGGACCCAGGAACGCTCCCCGGTCTCGGCGTCCAGGAAGTCGACCGCGGTGAGCACGTCGGACAGCTCGACCCCGTAGGCGCCGATGTTCTGCACGGGGGCGGCGCCGACCGTGCCCGGGATGCCGCTGAGGGCCTCCAGGCCGGTCCACCCGCGCTCGACGGTCGTCGCGATGAACGCGTCCCACGGCTCTCCCGCCGCGACGCGGACGGTGACCCCGTCGTCGTCGGACTCGGCGCTGACCCCGCGGGTGCGGACCACGACGACGGTGCCGGGGAAGCCCTGGTCGGCGACCAGCAGGTTGCTGCCGCCGCCGAGGACCAGCCAGTCGTCCTCGTCCGACCACGCCTCGACGACGTGGGCGACGAGGTCGTCGGTCGTGTCCGCGACCAGGAGGCGGCCGGCCGGGCCGCCGACGCGGAGGGTGGTGAGCTCGGCGAGCGTCGTGTCCGTCACGGTCAGTGGAACGCCACCGTGACCTGTGCCTTGCCGAGCACGGTCTGCCCGGCGGCGGTCACGGTGAGGTCGATGCGCAGCGGTCGGCCCTGCTCGTCGAGTGTGCCGACCTTGGCGACGACACCGACGTCGGCCCCGTCGATCGGGTCGACGACGACGGGACGGGTGAAGCGGACGCCGTACGATGCGACCCAGCCGCGGTCGCCGAGCCACTCGGCGACCGGCTGGACAGCCAGACCCATCGTGAGCATGCCGTGCGCCAGGACACCGGGCAGGCCGACCGACGCGGCGACGTCGTCTCGGTAGTGGATCGGGTTGAAGTCGCCGGAGGCGCCGGCGTACCGGACGAGCGAGTCGCGCGTGAGGTGCACCTGTCGCTCCGCGACGACGGTGCCGACCTGCAGGTCGGAGGCGGTGTCGGTCATGCGTCATCTCCTCGGACGACGAGGGTGGACGTGGCGGTGACGACGTGCTCACCGTCGGCGTCGACGACCGTCGACTCGGCGGTGACCATCGCGTTGCCGCCGAGGGTCTTGACGCTCGTCACGGCCAGGGTGGCGATCAGCTCGTCACCGGCGACGATCGGGCGCGCGTAGGCGAACCGCTGCTCGCCGTGCACGACGCGGGAGAAGTCGATGCCGGCGTCCGGCTCGGCGAGGAGCTGCGCGAGCGTGGCTTCCTGCACGACGACCGCGAAGGTCGCCGGTGCGACGACGTCGGCGTGCCCGGCGGCTCGGGCGGCCGCGGGGTCGGAGTGGATCGGGTTCGTCGCGAACACGGCGCGGGAGAACTCGCGCACCTTCTCGCGACCGACCAGGTACGGCGGGGCCGGCGGGAACGTCCTGCCGACGAGCTCGGGGTTCACTGACACCGCAGCAGTCTACCGAGGCCCTCGGACGCCCGGACATACATGAGTTTGCATCGGTTAGGCTGACGAGGCGTTGGTCGGGGGACGACCGAGCGGGCCCGCGGGGAGTGGCGATGGAGACGACGACCGAGTACACGGTGCTCGAACACCACCGGTGCACCGCGGTGGAACTGGTCGACGCCGCCCTGCGCGCGCACGGGCACCACGTCGTCACCGAGAGCGGACGCCTCGTCGTCGTCGCCGGCGACCGGATCGCGACGGCGTTGTTCGGCGCGTTCGTCCGTCCCGCACGGCAGTACCGGCGGTACGAGGTCGCCCTGTCCGCGACGCCGGGCCACGCGGTGCTCACGCTGCGCCACGCGGGCCACGGAGCCGCCGTCGCGGGCGGCATGATCGGCGCGAAGCGGCGTCGGGAGGCCTGGCACCACGTCACGGCCCTCGTCGAGACGACCCTGCACGGCGGAGGGGTCCTGCTGCACCGGACGGACCGCGTCGACGTGCCGGGCACCTCGCTGCGCTGAGGCGAGCCGCGCCTCGAGCCGCGCCGAGCCGTACGGAGCCGCTCGGCGCTGTGCGCAGACGCGAAAGCGACAGATGTGCGCGGTCGTCCGGGGCAGATCTGTCGGTTTGGCGCCCCGATCCCACCCGACCGTGGCCGGGCTCCCCGCCGATGGCCGGTGGCGGCGCCGCCCAGACGCGCACGCGGACGCGGGCGCAAGAGCGACAGATGTGCGGGGCCGGACGGCGCGTACCTGTCGGTTTCGCGTCCCGGTTACGGTCGTTCCCCGGCGCCGGTCCCGGTCGCCCCCGGCGCCGGCCCGGGTTCGGCGTCGGCTCAGCAGACAGCGGCCGGACGGGAGGCGCGGGACGGGTGTTCGGGGAGCGACCGACCCCGCAGGACCGGCCGGGAACGACGAAGGCCCGGCGCTGATGCGCCGGGCCTTGCCGTCTTCACGTCGTTCCCGCTGGCGAAACTGTTCGACCAGCACGGTAGCGAGGGCGGGACTTGAACCCGCGACACCACGATTATGAGCCGTGTGCTCTAACCAACTGAGCTACCCCGCCATGGATCCGCAGTGATCACCGCGAAGTGACGACACTGCGAGTCAGAGCCCCGAGTCAGGATTGAACTGACGACCCCTTCCTTACCATGGAAGTGCTCTACCACTGAGCTATCGGGGCGAGTACCGCGAGCGGCACCACACGAGGATAGCAGACCCGCGACGGTGGTCCGGAACCGACCGTGACGCCCGGGCGTGCCGTCCGTGCGGGCTAGTTCGCGTTGGCCTGGAGCCACGCCAGCGGGTCCACCGGGACGCCGTCGATGCGGATCTCGAGGTGCAGGTGCGGGCCGGTCGAGTTGCCAGTGCTGCCGACCAGGCCGAGGGTCTGGCCGACCTTCACCTGCTCGCCCTGCACGACCTGGAACGAGTTGTCGAGCATGTGCCCGTAGACGCTGACGAACTGCTTGCCGTCGACGTCGTGCTCGATCCAGACGTCGTTGCCGAAGCCGCCGTCGTTCGCCTGCACCTTGATGACGGTCCCGTCGGCCACGGCTCCGATCGCGGTGCCGGCGCCGGGGGCGAAGTCGACGCCCTGGTGGAACGTCGAGCAGAACGAGCACCCGGCGACCTGCCGTCCACCGAAGCCCGAGGAGATCGGCACGCCGACCGGGAACGGCCACTGGATCGTGCCGTTCGCGTCATTCGTGAACGTCGAGGAATCGGTCGCCGTACCGGCGGCCGGGGTGACGCTCCGCTGTGCTTCGGACACGGTGTACGCGTCGCGGTCCACGGGACCCTCGACGGCGTCACCGACGGACAGCGACTGCGCGTCCTGCACCGAGGCACGGACGGTCGCGGCGCCCGGCTGTGGGACGTAGAGGGCCTGTGCCGGCAGCGAGGTCGAGACCACGAGACCAGCGGTGAAGAGCAGCGCGCCGACGACCGTGACGCGGGACGCCGTCCGACGGAAGGACGCCCCGGAGGCCCGGGTCGCACGACCGGGAGCGGGAACGGTGCGCGCGATGTGCCGCGTGGCACGGTCCACCCGAGGGCCGTCGGCGATCATCGGAACGGTCGGGGCGGCGGCGCGGGCGGCCTTCGGGGTCGCGGTGCGTGTGGCCCGCTTCGTCGAAGGGGCCCGTCGTGCAGCGGCGGGACGAGTGGCAGCCGGCGCCGGAGTGGTCTCGGCGAGCGGCGCGACGACCGGCGACGACGGTGCCGGCGGCGTCAGCGGTGCGGCGCTCGAGGCGGGGAGGACCGGCGACGAGGGGGCCGGCGGCGTCGCGGGGCCGGAGCCGACGGGCGCCGGACGAGCCGCGTCACGGGAGGTCCCGGCAGCCGAGCGGTCCACGGCGGACCGACGGCGGGACGTCTTCGCGGCGGCACGTTCGGCTTCGATCCGAGCTCGTCTCGTCAGGTGCACGGACGGCACCGCCCCGGGGGCGGTGCGGTCGATGGTCGTGGGCGTCTGCGAGGAGTCGAGCATGCGTTCGGTGATGATCCTGAGTTCGAGGCACGGGCGCTCGTCGGTAACGAGCAGGTAACGGGACTCATGAACGCTAGCAAAGGACCCCGGTCCTCGCCAGTCGCCTGCACGCCTGTGCACGCCCCCCAGAGCGGGTGTCGAGCACGGGGACGTCCGCGGGAGCGTCAGCGCGTGGCCGGACTCAGGACCCCAGGACGTCGTCCTCGAGCGTGCGGACGAGGGTGGCGAGGTCCTCGACGATGCTCGGCGCGGCGAAGAGGAAGGACCGCGTGTCGCCGACCTCCCACGTTCGGACGTCCGCCCCGGCAGCGGCCGCCACGATCGAACCGGCTGCCATGTCCCACGGGTTGATGCCCCGCTCGTAGTAGGCGTCGACCGTGCCGGACGCCACGGCGCAGCAGTCCAGCGCGGCTGCTCCGGCGCGGCGCACGTCCCGCACCTCGGTGATGAGTCCGGCGAGGACGGCCGCCTGCTCCCACCGACGCTCGGCCGTGTAGCCGAAGCCCGTGGCGACGAGCGTCTCGGCCAGGGACTCCGGCGTGGCGACCGCGATCGGCCGCCCGTCCAGGCTCGCCGCTCCCCCGGCGACCGCGCGGTACACCTGCCCGGTGGCCGGGGCGATGACGACACCGGCGACGGGCTCCCACATCGCCGGGTCGGGCACGCCGCGGACGACGCCGATGCTCACCGCGTAGACGGGGCTGCCGTAGAGGTAGTTGACGGTGCCGTCGATGGGGTCGACCACCCAGGTGAGGCCGGAGGTGCCGGAGGCGGCGCCGGACTCCTCGCCGAAGAAGGCGTCGTCGGGGCGTGCTTCGACGATGCGTCGGCGGATCAGCGCCTCGACCTCGCGGTCGGCAGCGGTCACGACGTCCGCGATGCTCGACTTGCGGTCCGCGACCTCGACCCCTTCGGCGCGGCGCTGCGCGGCGAGCGTGGCGGCTTCGCGGGCGATCGCCTCCGCCAGGTCGGCGAGGGCATCAGGAGCAGCGGACACGACCGAGGGGTTCGACATACCCCGATCCTGCCCCACCGCAGCTCTGCCGCAGCCCCGGCTCCGCGGGAGCACCGGCAGCAACGCGAATGGCCCCGTCCGGAGACGGGGCCATTCCGACGAGCCGACAGAGGACTGCGGCTGACACGTGGCGAGTGAGGGATTCGAACCCCCGGAGGCATACGCCGGCTGATTTACAGTCAGATCCCTTTGGCCGCTTGGGTAACTCGCCATGTGCGCACCCGGCCCGTGTCGTCACCGACCGAAGGCGCGGTGAAGAGCATAGCCGATGTTCGGAGGTGGTCGCGACCACGGCCGGACGGGAGGTCCTCGCACCGGGCCGGGTCGGGCCTCCGGTACGGGGCGGCGTGGCGCCCGATAGGCTGGCCGGTATGGCAGACAGCTCCTTCGACGTGGTCAGCAAGGTCGACAAGATGGAGGCGGAGAACGCCCTCAACCAGGCGGCGAAGGAGATCGAGCAGCGGTACGACTTCAAGGGTGTCGGTGCGTCCGTCGCGTTCAGTGGCGAGGACGTCCTCATCAAGGCCTCGACCGAGGAGCGTGCCCTGGCCGTCCTCGACGTGCTGCAGACGAAGGCAATCAAGCGCGGCATCAGCCTGAAGAGCCTGGACGCCGGCGAGCCGTTCCCCTCGGGCAAGGAGTTCCGCATCGAGGTGAAGTTCAAGAACGGCATCGAGCAGGACATCGCGAAGAAGATCGGTGCGGTGATCCGTGCCGAGGCGCCGAAGACCGTGAAGAGCCAGGTGCAGGGCGACGAGCTGCGCGTCTCCTCGAAGAGCCGCGACGACCTGCAACAGACCATCCAGCTGCTCAAGGGCCAGGAGTTCGACGTCCCCCTGCAGTTCATCAACTTCCGCTGACCGCGCTCCCCCGCGCAGAGACAGGCCCGACACCGTGGAGCACTGGCTCGTCGTTGCGCTGATCATCGTCCTGGTCCTGTTGGACCTGGCGATCCGCGCCTTCTCACTCGTCATCGTCCCGATCAACCGGAAGCCGCAGACGGCGACGGGCTGGTTGCTGGCGATCTTCCTCATCCCCTACATCGGGTTCGTCCTGTTCCTCCTGCTCGGGTCCACGAAGCTCCCCCGGGCCCGCCGCGAGAAGCAGACCGAGATCAACCGTTACATCCTCGAGCAGACCGAGGGCATCGAGCGGGTGCGCCGCGACCACCCGTGGCCGACGTGGCTCGAGAGCATCACGAAGTTGAACCGGCAGCTCGGGTCGATGCCGCTGGTCGGCGGCAACCAGGCCGAGCTGTACCCCCACTACGACGACGCCTTCGCGGAGATGACGCACGCCGTCGACGCCGCGCGCCGGTTCGTGCACGTGGAGTTCTACATCGCGTCCCTCGACGACACCACACGGCCGTTCTTCGAGTCGCTGGCACGTGCGCAGGCACGTGGCGTGACGGTCCGGTTCCTCATGGACCACTGGGCGAGCAAGAGCTACCCGTACTTCAAGGACACCCTGGCGTTCCTCGACGCGGCGGGCATCGAGTGGCACCTGATGCTGCCGCTGCTGCCGCTGGAGGGGAAGTTCCAGCGTCCGGACCTCCGGAACCACCGGAAGATCCTGGTGGTCGACGGGTCGGTGGCGTTCACGGGGTCGCAGAACCTCATCGACCGTTCGTACGACACCAAGGCCAACATCGAGCGCGGGCTGCGGTGGCGCGACCTGTTCGCCCGGTTCGAGGGCCCCGTCGTCGCGGGCATCAACGCCCTGTTCGTCACCGACTGGTACAGCGAGACCGACGAGCTGCTGCTCCGCGAGAGCGACCCCGTGCACCGGGCGGACCGGCAGGACTCCCTGGACTGCCAGGTCGTGCCGTCCGGGCCGGGCTTCGACGGTGAGAACAACCTGCGGCTGTTCAACGCCCTGCTGTACTCGGCGCAGAAGCGGGTGTCGATCACGTCGCCGTACTTCGTTCCCGACGACTCGATGCTCTACGCGATCACGACGACCGCGCAGCGCGGGGTCGAGGTCGAGCTGTTCGTCGGCGAGATCGGCGACCACGCGATGACGTGGCACGCCCAGCGCTCCTACTACGAGGGGCTGCTCCGGGCGGGCGTGCGGATCTGGCTGTACCGTGCGCCGACCGTGCTGCACGCCAAGCACTTCACGATCGACGACGACGTCGCGGTGATCGGGTCGAGCAACATGGACATGCGCTCGTTCACCCTGAACCTCGAGATCTCGGTGATGGTGCGCGGGAAGTCCTTCGTGGACGCGCTGCGGGACGTCCAGGACGACTACCGCGCCGCCAGCCGCGAGCTGACGCTCGACGAGTGGCTCACCCGACCGCGTCGGTCGCGGGTGTTCGACAACGTGGCGCGGTTGACGGCAGCGTTGCAGTAGCGGTCGGCCGGGAGGCCCGCCCCACGCTCGCCCCGTCGCCACGGGTCAGGTGGTGGGCGCGGGCACCGCCGCGGCGATCCTCGCGGTCAGTCGTTCGAGCGGCCCGCGTCCGAGGAACCGTCGCCACACCATCGCGAACAGCACCGCGCCGACCACGAACCCCCACCAGGTGGAGGGTCCCTGCGGCATGTCGGGCCACAGGGCGATGACGACCAGGTGCAGCGCGTAGACGGTCAGCGGCATCGACCCCACCGCCGCCAGGGGGAACGCGATCCGGGTGACGAGCGGCCCGTGTCCGTCGACGAGCAGCCGGCACAGGGCGATCACGGCGACGGCGACGGCAGCGGTGCCGGCCACGTCCACGATCGACGACGAATGGTCACGCGGTGAGAGGAACACCTGCGCGAACGTCTGACCGGCGTCGGAGCCGGACGGCACGAACGGCACGCCGGGGAAGGCGTACGTCGTGTCGAACGGGATCGGCGCAGCGGCGTTCCCGACGACGTACGCAGCGGCCGCGACCACGATGCCGGACACGAGGAGCAGGACCTGCCGCATCGAGCCTCCCCCCACCAGCACAACCCAGGCGCCGCCGGCGTGTCGCCCGGGAGCCGGCGGTGTGGACCCGGGTCGGGACCGCGCGACGGCGAGCCCGACCAGCACGTACGCGGCGAAGGTGACGACGGGGTAGACCAGCCCGAGCTGGACGCCGAACATGCCCGCCTCGGCGTAGAGCGGCAGGATCGCCAGCGCGACCGGTGCCGCTGCGACCGCGCAGGCCACGGCGAGCAGGAACAGTGCCCACGGCCGCCAGCGGAGCACGGGCAGGGCCAACAGGAACAGGGCGCCGTAGGTGGGCAGCACCACGTAGACCGGCGTCTGCAGGGCCATCAGCAGCAGCCCGACGACGACCACCACGACCGCGCGGAGTGCCAGGCGGGCCCGGACCCGACCGATGTCGGGCGGCCCGGGCGGTCGGTCCCGGCCGCTGACGAGTCCGATCGACACCCCGGCGAGCACCGCGAAGAGCGCGGCGGACCGGCCGTTCACGACGGCGCCGAAGCTCGTCGGGTCCGCCCAGTCGACGTTCTCGGCGACGTCACCGACGTGCGCGGCCATCATCCCGAAGAGGGCGAGGGACCGGGCCACGTCGACCCCGACGAGCCGGCCGGACGACGCAACGCCCGGCACCCCACGTCGGGGTACCGGGCGCAGCGTCGTCATGCTCGGACCTGCGAGGCGCTCAGGCTTGCGAGTCGGCGCGGGAGCGGCGCAGCGAGACGTCGATCATCTCGTCGCGGGGCACGACCTTGACGCGCGCACGGCCCTCGGGCTCGCCGAGTGCGATCTCGTGCTGGTCGAGGGCATGCCACCCGTCCAGGTCGGTGAAGTCGACGCCGCGTTCGCGGAGCAGTGCCGGGATCGCCTCTTCCGAGGGGTCCTCCGGGCTCCACCAGGTGCCCTGGTCGGTGACCACGTGCTGCACGGTCTCCATCGCGTCGGACTTGGTGTGCCCGATCAGGCCGACCGGTCCGCGCTTGATCCACCCGGTGGCGTAGACGCCCGGGAGGCGGTTGCCGTCGGTGTCGAGGACCTGACCCTCGTGGTTCGGGATGACCCCGTAGCGCTCGTCGAACGGCACGCCGGGCAGGGGTGACCCGACGTAACCGACCGCGCGGTAGAGGGCCTGGATCGGGATCTCGCGGATCTCGCCCGTTCCCTCGACGCCGCCCTGGCCGTCCGGACGGGTGCGCTCGTACCGGATGGCGCGGAGCGCACCGTCGTCGTCGCCGAGCAGTTCGAGCGGCTTGGCGTAGAAGTGCAGGTGCAGGCGACGGCTGGCGGTGCCGACCTCGCGCGTGCGCCACTGCTGCAGCACGCGGTCGATGACGGTGACCTGCTTGTTCGTCGCGATCGCGAGCTTCGAGGCCTCGTCGTGGTCGAAGTCCTCGTCGTACACGACCATGTCGACGTCGCGCAGTTCGCCGAGTTCACGCAGCTCCAGCGGCGTGAACTTCACCTGCGCCGGTCCACGACGTCCGAAGACGTGGACGTCGGTGACCGGCGAAGCCTTGAGGCCCTCGTACACGTTGGCCGGGATCTCGGTCGGCAGCAGGTCGTCGGCGTGCTTCGCCAGGATGCGGGACACGTCGAGCGCGACGTTGCCGTTGCCGATGACCGCGACGCTCTCGGCCGTGAGCGGCCAGGTGCGGGGGACGTCGGGGTGCCCGTCGAACCAGCTGACGAAGTCGGCGGCGCCGTAGGACCCGTCGAGGTCGATGCCGGGGATGTCCAGGTCGGCGTCCTTGATCGCGCCGGTCGAGAAGACGACCGCGTTGTAGTGACGCTTCAGGTCCTCGAGCGTGATGTCCTCGCCGAAGCGGACGTTGCCGAAGATCCGGATGTCGCCGCGGTCCAGGACGTCGCGGAGGGCGTTGATGATCCCCTTGATGCGGGGGTGGTCGGGCGCGACGCCGTAGCGCACCAGACCGTACGGGGCCGGGAGCTGCTCGAACAGGTCGATCGAGACGTCGAAGCCGCGCGCCTCCCGCAGGAGGATGTCCGCGGCGTAGATGCCGGCCGGACCGGCGCCGACGATGGCGAGTCGGAGGGTGGGCACTGATCGGTCTCCAGTTTCGTTCGGGTCAGCGGCTGCGGTCGACGACCGTCTCCGCGAACCGGGTGAGGGCTCGTTTGACGGTGCCGTCCGGCAGGGGCGCCAGGGCGGCGACCGCTTCGTCGGCCCAGCTCGCGGCGAGGGCACGGGTCGCCAGGGTCGCATCGTGCGCGCGGAGCTCGGCGACGGCGCTCTGGTACGCGTCCGAGTGGACGGCGTCGTCGGGTGCGTCCCGGACGTTGCGCTCGATGCGGGCGAGGAGGGCCGCGGCACCCTCGTCGGTGGCGGCACGACGACGGAGCTGCAGCAGGGGCAGCGTGTCCACGCCGGCACGGAGGTCGTTGCCGGCGATCTTGCCGGTCTTGTCCTTCGCCGGTGCCAGGTCGATGACGTCGTCGACGAGCTGGAAGGCGACGCCGACCTTCTCACCGAAGGTGCCGACGGCCTCGAGCAGGGACCGGTCGGCGCCGGAGAACAAGACGCCGGCGCGGGCGGCGGTCGCGATGAGGGACCCGGTCTTGTCGCTGAGCACCTGGATGTAGTGCTCGACCGGGTCGTCCTCCGGCTGCGGGCCGGTCGTCTCGTGGAGCTGGCCCATGCAGAGGCGCTGGAAGGTCTCCGCCTGCATCCGGATGCCCTCGGGCCCCAGGTCCGCGGTGATGAGCGAGGCACGGGCGAAGAGCAGGTCCCCCGTGAGGATCGCGATGTTGTTGCCGTAGGTGACGTGGGCGGCCGGGACACCGCGGCGAACCGGCGCCTCGTCCATCACGTCGTCGTGGTACAGCGACGCCAGGTGCGTCATCTCGACGCTGACCGCGGCCTTGACCACGTGGTCGGTCACGCCGTCGCCGAGCTGCGCGATGAGCAGCGTCAGGGTCGGACGGATGCGCTTGCCACCCGCGGCGAGCAGGTACCGGCTGGTGGTGTCGGCCAGGGTGTCGGCGGAGCGCATGGCGTCCTCGAGCCCCTGCTCGACGTGTTCGAGCCCGTCGTCGACGGCGGCGATGAAACGACGGTCGGCCGGGGTGGCGAACAGACGCTCGCCGATGCCCAGGGACGCTCGGAGACTCGGTGCGCGTCGGGCGACCGGGACACTCGGGTTCAACTGCTGCTCCGTACTCGCGGGGTGGCGGTGGGGACCTGGGCCGCGGGCCTAGGCCTCGGGCTCCACGCGGGGCTGCTCACCCGTGGGCTGGTGCTCGCGGCGTGCCTTCGCACGGCGGGCGGCGGACTCGCGCACGCTGCCCTCGACGGGCTTGCGACCGCGGTGCAGGGCGACGATGCCGGCGGTCAGGTTGCGGTGCGCGACCATCGTGAAGCCGACGCCGCGGAGCCACTGGCTGAGGACCTGCTGGTCCGGCCAGGCCTCGATGGACTCGGCGAGGTAGCGGTAGGCGGCCGGGTTGCTGCTCGAGAGCCTGGCGATGCCCGGCAGGACGCGCTTGAGGTACGTGTTGTAGCCGAAGCGCAGTGCGGCGAACGGCGGCGTGGAGAACTCGCAGATGACCAGACGACCGCCGGGCTTGAGGACCCGCAGCATCTCGGTCAGGGCCTGCATCGGGTCGTTGACGTTGCGCAGTCCGAACGAGATCGTGACCGCGTCGAACGACTCGTCCGAGAAGGGCAGGTGCTCGGCGTCGCCCTCGACGAAGGTGATCTCGGGGTGGCGTTCGCGGCCGACCGCGATCATGCCGGACGACAGGTCGAGGGCGGTGACCTCCGCGCCCTTCTTCGCCAGGGCCGCGGAACTGGTCCCGGTGCCGGCAGCGAGGTCGAGCACACGCTCGCCCGGCTGGGGGTCGACGGCCTTGACCGTCGCGACGCGCCACAGCGGTGCGTTGCCCGCCGACAGGATGTCGTTGGTCAGGTCGTACTTCGCTGCGACGTCGTCGAACATGGCCGCCACTTCGTCCGGCCGCTTCTGCATGTCCGCTCTGCTCACCCGGTCATCCTAGAGGCCGCGGCCCGACGCTTCCCGGTAGGCGTGCAGGAGCGCGACACCCCGGGCGCGCCCTGACGCGTAACATCGGTCCGTGACCCGTCCCACCACAGCGGTCCGGCCGCTCACGGTCTCGACCCGCATCCTCGACGACCCGGGCGCCGTGCTCCGCCACACCCTCGCCGGAGCGCCGTTGGCCTTCGTGCGGGGCGGTGACGGGATCGTCGGGATCGGCGAGGCCATGCGCTTCGAGTTCTCCGGCCCGACCCGGATGCGCGACGCCTCCGCCCGGTGGCGGCAGATCGTCGCCGCCGCGGTGGTCGACGACCCGGTGCGGCTCCGTGGCAGCGGACTGGTGGCGTTCGGGACGTTCGCGTTCGCCGACGACTCGAGCGCGACGAGTGTCCTCATCGTGCCGCGGGTCGTGGTCGGCCGGCGGCGTGGTCGGGCGTGGATCACCGCGGTCGACACCACCGACGCCCCGGCTCCCCTGCCGTTCACGAGCACCTCGGTCCCGGTCCCCCGCGTCGGCCCGCACGTCTCCGTCGCACTCCGGCCCGGTGCGGTCGACGAGGACGCCTACGCCGCGTCGGTCGCCGCCGCGGTCACCGCGATCACGGCCGGACGCGCGCAGAAGGTCGTCCTGGCCCGCGACCTGGTCGGCACCCTGCCGCCCGGCGCCGACCGCCGTGCCCTGCTGCTCGACCTGGCCGCCGCCTACCCGACGTGCGTGACCTTCGCCGTCGACGGGCTCATCGGGGCGACCCCGGAGACACTCGCCCGCACCGAGGGACGCACCCTCACCGCCCGGGTCCTCGCCGGCAGTGCCGCCCGGGGGACGGACGCCGAGAGCGACCGGGTCGCCGCCGAGACCCTCGCCGCGAGCACGAAGGACCTCGAGGAGCACGCGTTCGCGATCTCGAGCCTGGTCGCCTCGCTGCGGCCGATCGCAGCCGACCTCCGGGTGGACCCCGAGCCGTTCCGCCTGCAGCTGCCGAACGTCTGGCACCTCGCCAGCGACGTCGAGGCCGTCCTGCCCGCCGGTGTGACCGCACTCGACGTCGCCGACGTGCTGCACCCGACCGCGGCCGTCGCCGGGACCCCCACCGACGTCGCGGTGCGGCTCGTCGCCGAGCTGGAGGGTGTGGACCGCGGACGCTACGCCGGTCCCGTCGGCTGGCTCGGCGCCTCCGGGGACGGTGAGTGGATGCTCGCACTCCGCAGCGCACAGATCGAGGACGACGGCACGGTCCGCGCGTGGGCCGGCGCCGGGATCGTCGCGGGCTCTGAGCCGGCTCGGGAGGTCGCGGAGACGCGGCTGAAGTTCCGACCGATCGTCGACGCCCTGGCCTGACAGCGGCACCGGTACCGGCACCGGCCGGAGCCGTCGCCGGTCAATCGGCCAGCGGCACCTCGATGACCACGCGCTCGGCGGGGTCGGTGAGGACCCGTTCCAGGTCGCCCCAGGTCTCGGCGCGGCGGTACTCCCAGCCGAGGCCGGTCACGACGCGTTCGACGTCGACGTGCTGCGGCGTCGTCATCATCCGCCGCATGTCCTCGGGTGCGGTCGTCGCCGCCACCTCGAGTCCGCGGAAGATCGCACCGCCACCGTCGTTGCCGACGACGACCTGCAGCCGCGGGCGCGCCTCCTCGGTCCCGGTGACGAGTCCGCCGAGGTCGTGCAGGAAGGTGAGGTCCCCCACCACCACCCGGGTCGTGCCGACGGCGCCGGACCCGGCCTCGAGCGCCGTCGCGATGCCGAGGGCGGTCGAGATCGTGCCGTCGATGCCCGCCAGCCCGCGGTTGGCGTGCACGCGGATCTTCTTGCCCGCGACGGTCGTGTCCGCGACCCGGATGATCTGCGAGGCACCGAACACCAGACGGTCGTGCGGCCAGGTGGCACCCCACACCGCCTCGGCGAGCATCGCACGGTCGACGGGCCGACGGCGGAGCGCGACCTCGTCCTTCAGGAACCGGTTCCGCTCGGCGCGGTCCTCGGACCGCTTCGCGTCGAGGTCCGGTCCGGCGTCGCCCTCGCCGAGCAGCGAGCGGCTCGCCGCGACCCAGCGGCCGACCCACGCCCGGTGCGCCGGCCCGGTCCGCCCGGTGACGCGGACGTCCGAGACGACCTGCGTCGCGGCGTCCGGCCGGGAGGCCCGTGCCGGGTCGTACACGTCGGCTCCGGCACCGCGGACCACGACCGTCTCGACGTCGGCGCGCTGCAGGAGCGCCGGGACCTCGCGACTGAGGGTCGGGTGGCCGAGGACGACCGCGCGCCGCACCCGGCCGCCGAAGTCGTCGTCCCGGAGCAACTCGCGGTAGGCGGCCGCCAGGTTCCGGCCGAACCGGGCACCGCTCGACACCTCGGCCAGGAGCGGCGCACCGAGTTCCCACGCGATCCGCTCGGCGTCTGCGCCGGCGTCGTGTCCGGCGATCACCACGGTCGCGGGGTCGTCGTCGGGGGCGAGCTCCGCGACCGGCAGCGGGGTGGTCGTCCGCCGGGTCGCGTACGCGCGGTCCACCTGGTCGTCGGGCACGCCGTCGACCCGGTCGAGACCGGCGCTGAGGGGCTCGCGGAAGGCGAGGTCGAGCTGCACCGGACCGGGTTGCCCGGTGTGCCCCGCAGCGGCGGCGACGGCTTCGCGCACCAGACCGCGGACGGTGGCGCGGACGTCGTCGTCGACACCGTGCGCGCTCGGTGCCTGGACGTCGCGGACGAACGACACGGCCGGCCCGAAGACCCCGGGCTGCACGGTGGTCTGGTTGCTGCCGATGCCGCGCAGTTCGGCCGGGCGGTCGGCGGAGACGACGATCATCGGCACACCCGAGTGGTGCGCCTCGAGCACGGCGGGGTGGAGGTTCACGACCGCTGTCCCCGAGGTCGTGACGACCGCGGCGGGGCGACCGGACTCGACGGCCAGACCGAGCGCGAAGAACCCGGCGGTCCGCTCGTCGAGGCGCACGTGCACCGTGATGCCACCGGCGCGCTCGAGGGCGACCGCGGCGAGGGCCAGGGCCTGCGACCGCGACCCCGGACTGACCACGACGTCGGTCACACCGGCGCGGGCGAGTTCCTGCAGGAAGGCGAGGGCGAAGTCCGTCGCGGGGCTGCCGGAACTGCCCGAGCCCGGCTGCCCGTCAGCGGCAGCGCCGTCAGCGGCAGCGCCGTCAGCGACAGCGCCATCAGCGGCAGCGCCGTCAGCGATCGGGGCGGCCGTCGTCGTCGCCGTCGTGGAACTGTTCTTCGAGGGATCGGAGGGTCGCGTCGTCCTGGTCCTTGTCATCGCTCTTCCGCCCGGGAGGCGTCGTGCCACCGAGGAAGTCAGGGTCGTCTTCGGGACCACGGTACCCGGCACCACCGCCACCGTTGCCTCGCTGTCCCGCGGCGGGGGTCCGGCCGAGCAGGAACCACAGCACGCCGCCGAGGACGGGCAGGACGACGACCAACAGGACCCAGATGCCCTTGCGCAGGGAGCGGACGCGGGTCCGCGGCATGGTGGCGCAGTCGATCAGGGCGAACACCGTGAACGCCACGGCGGCGACGACGATGACGAGCCACAACCTGACCATCCTCGAAGTCTAGGTCGGGAGGCTGTGACCGCCCTGGCCTTCGTCCGGTCGCCGTGGAGACCGGCGTCCGTACACTTGCAGGGTGAAAGCGTGGCTCGTCTACACCCTGGCTCGGCTCGGCATCTTCGTCGTCGCACTCGTCGTGCTGCTCGTGATCGGGCTGCCCTGGTACTGGGCGGCGATCGGGGCGGCACTCATCGGCCTGCTCGTCTCGTACATCGCACTCCCGGGGTTGCGCGGCGCCGTGACGACCACCATCGCCGAGCGCCGTGCCCGTCCCGAGCGCGATGCGGACAGCGACTTCGAGGACGATTTCGTCGACACCGCCGACGCGACCGACACCGACGTCACGCTCCGGAAGCACCCCGACGAGGCCTGACCGACAGCGACCGGCCGACAGCACCCGGCCGACGGTTCCCGTCGGACGGCGCCCGCCCGCAGCTACGGCTGGACGGCGAGCGTGACGCCGAGCACCACGCCGTACGCCAGCGCCGAGAACGACGACAGCTGCAGGGCCGTGATGAGCTCGCGCGGCTTCCGCGACGTCACCCCGATCAGCAGCGCCGGCAGCGCGAGCAGCAGCGAGAAGTACGTGAAGCCGGACCGGAAGTACAGCAGCACGAACCAGACCAGCACGACGTAGGGCAGCAGCAGGAAGAGCGCGAAGAGCACCCGCGCCACCGGCCCGCCGACCACGACGGCGAGCGTGCGCTTGCCAGCCGCGGTGTCCTCGTCGATGTCGCGGATGTTGTTCACCATGAGCACCGCGCACGCGAACAGGCCGGCAGCCACGGCCGCTGCCCACCCGCTGAGGGTCGCCTGCCCGATCAGCACGTGCTGGGTGCCGAGGACCGCGACGAGTCCGAAGAACACGAAGACGAAGACCTCGCCCAGGGCGTTGTACCCGTAGGGCTTCTTGCCGCCGGTGTAGAACCAGGCGGCGACGATCGCGGCCGCGCCCACGAGCAGGAGCCACCAGAGCTGGGTGAGCGCCACGATGATGATGCCGGCGACGGCGGCCAGCCCGAAGAACGTCAGCGCGACGGTGAGCACGGTGCGGGGCTTCGCGAGGCCCGCTCCGGTCAGCCGGGCGGGGCCGACGCGGAACTCGTCCGTGCCGCGCACCCCGTCGGAGTAGTCGTTGCTGTAGTTCACACCGATCTGCAGGAACAGCGCGACGGCGAGCGCGAGCAGGGCGATCGCCAGGTGTGCGTCCGTACCGAGGAAGGCGCCGAAGTCACCGGTCGCCTTGCTGTCGACGTAGGCCACTGCGGTGCCGAGCACCACGGGCACGACGCCGAGGGTCAGGGTCCGCAGACGCGCCCCGCCGATCCAGTCGCGTGCGGTCGCCCGCCGGACGGTGCGCTGCGGGGCAGCGGCCTTCGCCGGGTTGCCGGACCGGCCCTTCGGACGTGTCGTGTTCTTCGCTCGTGCCACGACCGCCAATCGTACCGGCGAGTGACGTGCCGCCCGTGCGGACCGGCCGCCGGGTGGGTGTCAGGGCCGGGAGGCCCGGTTCAGCCTCGCGGGTCGGCCAGCGTCCGCACCGCGCGCCGGTCGGGTTTGCCGGACGCCAGCATCGGCATCCGGTCCACGAGGATCACCTCGACCGGTCGGGCCGCCCGTCCGAGGGTGTCTCCGACGCGGGAGCGGACGAGCTGGAGGTCGACGGGCTGCTCGGTCACGACGACCGGCACTTCGCCCCACTCCCCCGACGTCCGCCTGGTGACGACGGCACCGTGCTGCCCGGGGAGCTCCCGCACGATCCGCTCGACCGCGCCGAGCGGCACCTTCTCGCCCCCGGAGATGACGACGTCGTCGAGACGGCCGGTGACCCGGACCCGACCGTCGACGATCGTCGCGGCGTCACCGGTGCGGTACCAGCGGTGCCCGTCGCGTTCGGTGAAGGTCGCTGCCGTCCGCGCCGGGTCGTCGAGGTACCCCTCGGCGAGCATCGGACCGGTCAGCTGCAGTTCCCCGTCGACGAGCTCGGCGTGGACCGTGCCCAGCGGCGCACCGTCGTACACACAGCCGCCGCTGGTCTCGCTCGCGCCGTAGGTCGTCACCACGCGGATACCGGCGGCACGGGCACGCTCCCGCAGGGCCGTCGGCGTCGCCTGACCGCCCACCAGGACCGCGTCGAACCGGCCGAGCGCCGCCGTCGCCCGCGGGTCGTCGAGGACCCGGGCGAGCTGCACCGGCACCAGCGACGTGTACCGCCGAGGTGCCGCGGGTCCGACCACGAGCCGGTCGGCCGCGTCCGTGAACGCGCCCGCGTCGAAGTGCCCGGACGGCAGCACGACGGGGGTCGTCCCCGCGGCGATCGACCGCGTCAGGACGTTGAGCCCGGCGATGTAGTGCGTCGGCAGCGCGAGGACCCAGACGCCCGGTCCGCCGAGGGCGGCGTCCGCGGCAGCGGCCCCGGCGAGCAGCGCGTCCGCGGAGAGGGCGACACGCTTGCCGGTCCCGGTGGAGCCGCTCGTCTCGACGACCAGGGCGACCCGCTGCGGGACGGCGGCCGGTGGCGGTGTCGGCAGCGCCGGAGCCCCCTCGGCGACCGGGGCCAGCGCGGGGCCGCCGGCGAGTGCCGCCTCCAGTCCGCGCAGCACCGCCATCGGGTCGGACGCACCCAGCGCGACGAGCGGACGGGCCATCAGTAGTGCCAGGGGAACGCGGTCCAGTCGGGCGAGCGCTTCTCGAGGAACGAGTCGCGGCCCTCGACGGCCTCGTCGGTGCCGTAGGCGAGGCGTGTGGCCTCACCGGCGAAGACCTGCTGGCCGACCATGCCGTCGTCCACCGCGTTGAAGGCGTACTTGAGCATCCGGATCGCCGTCGGGGACTTGCCGAGGATCGTGTCGCCCCAGCGGATCGCCTCGCGCTCCAGGTCCTCGTGCGGCACCACCCTGTTGACGGCACCCATCTCGTACGCACGCTGGGCGGAGTACTCCTCGGCGAGGAAGAAGACCTCGCGCGCGAGCTTCTGGCCGATCTGCTTCGCGTAGTAGGCGCTGCCGTAGCCGCCGTCGAACGACCCGACGTCGGCGTCCGTCTGCTTGAACCTGCCGTGCTCGGCGCTGGCGATCGTCAGGTCGCAGATCGCGTGGAGGGAGTGTCCACCGCCGGCGGCCCACCCGGGCACGACCGCGATGACGACCTTCGGCATCATCCGGATCAGCCGCTGGACCTCGAGGATGTGCAAGCGGCCCATCGAGGCCTGCGCGGCAGCGGGATCGACGCCCTCGGGCGGAGCACCCTCGTCGCCGACGTACTGGTAGCCGCTCCGTCCCCGGATGCGCTGGTCGCCCCCGGAGCAGAACGCCCACCCGCCGTCCTTCGGGCTCGGTCCGTTGCCGGTCAGCAGCACGACCCCGACGCGCGGGTCCTGGCGGGCGTCGTCGAGGGCGCGGTACAGCTCGTCGACGGTCCGCGGGCGGAAGGCGTTGCGCACCTCGGGGCGGTCGAAGGCGACGCGCACCATGCCGCCGGAGACGTGCTTGTGGTACGTGATGTCGGTGAACCGCTCGGCGATCGGAGCGGTGGTCCAGACGTCGGGGTCGAACAGGTCGGAGACGGCAGAGGGCATGCTCCGAACCTACCGCTGGGCTCCTGCCCGGGCCGTCGCGTGCCGGCTGTCTAGTCGCCGCCCATGCCGGAGAGCATCTCGGGAGCGACGATGACGAGCAGGACGATGAGGATCACCGGGTTGGCGAAGAACGCCAGGACCACGCCGATGACGCCGTACCAGCGGCCGAACGACCCGACCGCGGCGATGAAGCCCAGGACCGCGGCGACCAGGGTGAGGAACACCACGACGAAGCAGATGCCGAACGCGAAGGTCGTGTCACCGCCCACGAACACCGCGAAGGCGCTGGCGTCCACCGCGGCGGCGACCACCGCGAGGCCGAGGGCGATCTTGCCGGTGATCGGGTTCTTCCGACGACGAGCTGCAGGCTGCCGGGTGACGTCGACGGTGCCCTGACGCATCAGTCGCGCGAACTCGTCCGTCGCCACCGAGCCTCCTCGTCCGTCCTGGCCGGCGATCCTGATCGGCACCGGCACCGCCGACCGGTGGTCGACCGCAGCGATGCTAGTGCGCTGCCCTGGCGGTCCCCTCGGAGGAACCGTGAGGCGCCCTGGACGCCCCTGCGAAGATGGCCGGGTGCCCGATGTGACCCCGCAGGACCCGTTCGTCCCCGCCGACGTGCCCGAGCTCCGCGACCTGCTTCCGACCGCCCGGGTCGTCGCCCTGCCGATGCGGGTCCGGTTCCGCGGCATCACCGTCCGCGAGGCGCTCGTGTTCCGCGGTCCCGAGGGCTGGACCGAGTTCTCCCCCTTCGTCGAGTACGACGACACCGAGTCGGCCGCCTGGCTCCGCGCCGCGGTCGACTTCGGTTGGACCCGGCACGAGCCCGGCGCCGACAGCGTCCCCGTCAACGCCACGGTGCCCGCGATCGCCGCCGCGGACGTCGCGGACCTGCTCCGTCGCTACCCCGGCTGCACCACCGCGAAGGTGAAGGTCGCCGAACCCGGCACGACGATCGAGGACGACGTCGCCCGGGTCGCCGCGGTCCGCCGCGTGATGGGCGACGACGCCGACGTGCGGATCGACGCGAACGGCCTGTGGTCCCTCGACCAGGCGACCACCGCCCTCGAGCAGCTGGCACCGTTCCGACTGCAGTACGCCGAGCAGCCCGTCGCCGCCGTCGCGGACCTCGCCGCGCTGCGCACCCGGGTCGCCGGTCTCGGAGTCCGGATCGCCGCGGACGAGAGCGTCCGGAAGGCGTCCGACCCGCTCGCCGTCGCCCGTGCCGGCGCCGCGGACGTACTGATCGTCAAGGCGCAGCCCCTCGGCGGGATCACCGCGGCGCAGGCCGTGATGGCCGAGGCCGGACTGCCCTGCGTGGTCTCCAGCGCGATCGACACCTCGGTCGGCCTGGGCATGGGGGCGTTCCTGGCGTCGCGGGCGATGGCCCCCGGCTACGCGGCCGGACTGGGCACCGCGGCGATGTTCACGGGAGACCTCACCGCCGAGCCGCTGCTGCCGGTCGGGGGCCGCGTCGCCGTGCGTCGGGTCGAGCCGGATCCCGACCTCCTCGACCAGTGGGCAGCCTCCCCCGAGCGGACCGGGTGGTGGCTGGCGCGGCTCCGGCGCGTGCACGCGCTGCTCGTGGCTCGTCCGTAGGCCCGCCGCACGGACGGACGGGAGGCCCGACACCAGCTGGTGTCGGGCCTCCCGTCCGCCTGCGACCCGTCTGGGGAGCCGGGCCGTCCGGTCACAGACCGGAGTAGCTGTGCAGCCCCTTGAAGAAGACGTTGACGACCGAGAAGTTGAACATCACAGCGGCGAAGCCGATGAGCGCGAGCCACGACGACCGGGCGCCACGCCAGCCGCGGGTCGCCCGCGCGTGGATGTAGCCGGCGTAGAGGACCCAGATGATGAACGTCCAGACCTCCTTCGTGTCCCACCCCCAGTAGCGACCCCAGGCCCGCTCGGCCCAGATGGCACCGGCGATGAGCGTGAAGGTCCAGAGCACGAAGCCGACGAGGATCACGCGGTAGCTGAGCACCTCGAGCCGGTCGGCGTCGGGCAGCGTCTCCATGAAACGGAGACCGCGCGAGACCGGACGGCCCTGGCGATACGTCTGGACCAGCTGGGACACCGCCAGGCCGGCGCCGAGGGCGAAGAACCCGGTGCCGGCGATGGCGACGAAGACGTGGATGACGAGCCAGTAGGACTCGAGCGCGGGCACCAGCGGGCGCACCGGCACGTAGTAGTTCACGGTCGCGATGCCGAGCAGGATGATCACCAGGCCGGTGATGAACACCCCGAGGAACTTGAGGTCCTGCCAGAACTGCACGAGCAGGAACACGGCGATGATCAGGCCCGTGCCCGTCAGCGAGAACTCGAACATGTTGCCCCACGGCACACGGTCGGCCGCGATGCCGCGGAGCACGATCGCGCCGATGTGGACGACGAGGGCCAGGATCGTCATCGCCATGCCGACGCGCTCGAACTTCGAGCCACGCTGGCCACCGCCGCCGACGTCGTCACCGTCACGCTTCTGCTGGACACGTTCGAGGACGACGGTGCCGCCCTGGACGGTCGCGACCGTGGTGGCGGTCGCGTCGTCACGGTCCGAGGACGAACCACCGCGGGTGGTCTCGAGCCCGACGTCGCCGGCACGCTTCGCCATGTCGAGCGCGAAGGAGATGAACGCGATGACGTAGACCGCCATCGCGGAGTACGTCAGCACGACCGAGTAGGTCGCAAGGGTCGTCGTGTTCACTTGCTGATCCTAACGCCGAGGTCCGACATGTGCTTCTGGGCGATGTCCGCGACCGCGCGTTCGAGGTTGGGGTCCTCGCCGCGGGCGAGCCCGGCGTACTCGAGGTCGAACCCGCCGTCCTCGGCCCCGGTCCGGCGCACCGCCTTGACCCACACGCGACGGCGCGGGACGAACAGCGAGGTGAGCAGGCCGAGGACCGACAGGATCGCGAAGAAGGCGACCCAGAGCTGTGACGGGTCGTGGTGCACGTCGAGGGACACGTACCGCTTGACCCCGTCGAACGTGATCGAACCGGCGCCGTCCGGCAGCTGCTTCGTCTGACCGGGCTTCATCGCGATGCTCGCCGTGTCGGACTGCCGGCCCGCGATCTGCTGCAGGCCCTTGGTCGAGAGCTGGTAGACGCTCTGCGGCACGCCGTCGTCGAGGCCGAGGTCGCCGGTGTACACCTGCAACGACAGCATCGGGTTCTTGACGTCCGGGTAGTTCGAGGTGAAGGCGCCGGCGTTGGTGCCGCTGGTCTGCTGCACGGCGGTCGGGTAGAAGAACCCGATCATGCCGAGCTGGTCGGGCGACGCGTCCGGCACCTTGATGACACCGGTGGAGGTGTAGTTCCCGTCCTCGGGCAGGAACGGCACGACGTCCTGGAACGCCACGTTGCCCTTGCCGTCGCGGACGGTGACCTGCATCGCGTACCCGTTGCCGAGCAGGTAGACGTTCGTCCCGCCGATCGCCAGCGGCTCGTTCACGCCGAGGCGGCTCGTCTTCGCGGTGCCGTCCTTCGTGCGTGCCGTGACGGTGGCCGAGTAGTCGGTCGCCTGGCCGAGGGCGTCGAGGTTCGTCTCCTCGTACTTCGTCGTGAACCGGTCGAGGGTCAGGTTGTAGCCCTTGAGGTCCGACTGCGAGAACCAGCGTCCGGGGTTGAACGAGTCGTACGAGCCGAGGACGTTGGTGAACGTCTGCCCCTCGACCAGCAGCCGCTGCCCGGTGTAGCTGAACCCGCCGCCCAGGCCGACCGCGAGCAGCACGCCGACGAGCGCCGCGTGGAACACCAGGTTGCCGGTCTCGCGCAGGTACCCGCGTTCGGCGCTGACCGAGTCACCGAACCGCTCGACGCGGTAGCCCGACTTCCGCAGCTGCGTCATGGCCGTCGTGACCGCGTGGTCGACGGTCGGGAGGCCCGTGGTCGCGCCCGCATCGCCGTCGACGGTCTCGGGACTGATCGTCACGGACCGGTAGCCGGCCAGGCGGCCGAGTCGCGCCGGGGTCCTCGGCGGCCGGGTGCGGAGCGCCTGCCAGTGGTGCCGGGTGCGCGGCACGATGCAGCCGATGAGCGAGATGAAGAGGAGCAGGTAGATCGCCGAGAACCACACCGAGGTGTAGGTGTCGAAGACCTGCAGTTTCTCGAGCACCGGGGACAGTTGCGGGTGGCTGTTCTTGTACTGCACGACGCCGTTGGGGTCCGCCTGGGTCTGCGGCACGAGGGAACCCGGGATCGCCGCGAGGGCGAGGAGCATGAGCAGGAAGAGCGCCGTCCGCATGCTCGTCAGCTGCCGCCAGGCGAACCGGAGGGAGCCGACCAGACCGAGCTTCGGCTGCGTGACGCCGTCGGACTCGTCGACCACGACGGGCGTGCCGTCGACGTGGTCGGACGGGCGCTGCGGGTCGGACGAGCTGTCGGCGCCGGTGGTGCCGGCGTCCGTCCGGCCGTCTTCGTCGATGTCAGACCGCGGGGACATAGCTCTGGATCACCGCCCCGACGCTCGACATGACGGCCGACCAGATGCCGGTGACCATGAGCAGACCGATGACGATCAGGATCGCTCCTCCGATGATGTTGACGGTGCGCATGTGCCGCTTGACGACACCGATCGCGCCCGAGGCCCAGCCGGCGCCGAGGGCGACGAGCAGGAACGGGACGCCGAGTCCGATGCAGTACGCGATGCCGAGCACGACGCCCTGCCACGCGCTGCCGGACTGGAAGCTGATGAGGTTGATGGCCGCCAGGGTCGGACCGATGCAGGGCGTCCACCCGAGTGCGAAGACGATGCCGAGCAGCGGTGCGCCGAGCAGACCGGTGCGGGGGGTGAAGTTCGTCTTGACGGTCCGCTGCAGGAACGTGAACCGGCCGATGAACACCAGCCCCATCGCGATCACGACGATGCCCATGAGCTGGACGATGAGGTCACGCCAGCGCACCAGCCAGAAGCCGACGGCGCCGGCGGCCGCGGACCCGAGGACGAAGATGACCGTGAAGCCGAGCACGAAGAGGAGCACACCGAGCAGCACCCGTCCGCGGGAGTGGCGGCTGCCGTCCGCGATGCCGCTGACGTAACCGAGGTAGCCCGGCACGAGGGGAAGGACGCACGGCGACAGGAAGGACACCAGCCCGGCGAGCGCCGCCACCGGCAGGCCGACGAGGAGCTGCCCGCTGAAGATCGCGTCGGCGAAGGGGTTCCCGCTGGACACGGGTCAGGACGCCTTGCCGGTGAGCTCGTCGTCCACCAGGGTCTTCAGGATGCTCGGCCCGTCGACGGCTCCGAGCACGCGGGCCGCGACCCGGCCCCGCTTGTCGAGGACGATCGTGGTCGGCACGGCGTTCGGGGCGATCTCGCCGGAGAGCGCGAGCTGCATGGTGCCGGTGCGGGCGTCGAGCACGGTCGGGTAGTGGACGCCGAACTTCCGCTCGAACGCCTTCGCGGTGCCGGCCTCGTCGCGGACGTTGACGCCGATGAAGTGGACGTCGTCGTCGGCGAACTCGTCCTGGACCGTGTTGAGGTGCCCGGCTTCGGCGCGGCAGGGCGGGCAGCCGGCGTACCAGAAGTTGATGACCACGACGTCGCCGCGCATGGCCTTCGCCGAGAGTTCGTCACCGTCCATCGACTTCGCGGTGAAGTCGATCGGGTCGGTCCGCTTGTCGACCGCGACCTCGGTCACCGCTCCGGTGCCGGAGATGTAGTTCTGGGTGCTGCCCTTGCCGTACTGCTGGGCGAGTGAACCGTCGGCCGAGGTGCACCCGACCAGCACGAGTGCGGCGGCGAGGGCGATCGCGGCGGCCCCGGTGGTCCGGAGACGTGTGGTGCGGACACGGCTCGATCGGGTTGTGCGGGTCACACTGCTCCTTCGTCGACGGCTGACCCGCGGAGGTCGGCCGCCGGGTCCGCGTACCCGACCTCGGTGAAGCGACCGGCGGCGGTGTCGGGTACCCGCTGGAGGCTCGTGATGCTGGACAGGTCGCAGCGGCGCTTGCGCGGGTCGTGCCAGAGCGGCTCCCCCGCCAGGCGTCGGTGCACCATCCAGATCGGCAGTTGGTGGCTGACGAGGACGACGTCCCCGCCGTCGACGCTCTCCCACGCGGTGGCGACGGCGGCGAGCATGCGGTTCGCGATCGACTCGTACGCCTCCCCCCAGCTCGGTCGCCAGGGGTTCGCGATCCACGGCCACTCCGCCGGGCGGCGGACGGAGCGCTTGGTGAACCCGGGGGGCTGACCCTCGTACCGGTTCGTCGGCTCGATCAGGCGTTCGTCGAGACGGACGTCCAGTCCGTACGCGGCTGCCCAGGGAGCGGCGGACTCCTGCGTGCGCTGCAGCGGCGAGGCGACGATCGCGCGGACGTCGACCCCGGCGTCCTTCCAGGCGGCGGCGGACGCCCCGGCCATCCGGGTGCCGAGCTCGCTCAGACCGAAGCCCGGGAGCCGCCCGTAGAGCACACGGTCGGGGTTGTGGACCTCGCCGTGGCGCACGAGGTGGATCGTGTTCGCGGGCATGGGTTCCAGTGTAGGTCGGTCCGGCTCACCCACCCGCCGCACAGCAGATCCACGGCTGCACGACCGTTCAGCGGGCCGTCACCCGAGGTGGCCGGAGAGCCGTCCGTGCAGGGCGATCGACGCGGTGTCCAGGTTGACGACCTCGACGCTCGAACCGTGCTTGGCGAACCGCTGCTCGACCCCGTCGAGGGCGGCCACGGTGCTGGCGTCGAAGACGTGCGCGTCGGTCATGTCGATGACCACGTGTTCCGGGTCCTCGGCGTACGAGAACCGCGTGACCAGGTCGTTCGACGACGCGAAGAACAGGGCACCGCGGACCCGGTAGCGGACCGTGTGCTCGTCGACCGGCTCGCGGACGACCTCGACCACGTACGCGACCCGGCGTGCGAAGACGAGCGCCGCGACGACCACACCGGCCAGGACCCCGGTCGCCAGGTTGTTCGTCGCCAGGACCACCAGCACGGTGATGACCATCACGGCGGTCTCCCCCAGGGGCATCCGGCGGAGCGTGCGGGGGCGGACGCTGTGCCAGTCGAAGGTCGCGACGCAGACCATGAGCATGACGGCGGTCAGCGCGGCCATCGGGATCTCGGCGACCACGTCGTGCAGCACGATCGTGAGCACCAGGATCGCGGCCCCCGCGGTGAAGGTCGACACCCGCGTCCGGGCGCCGGCGGTCTTCACGTTGACGACGGTCTGGCCGATCATCGCGCACCCGCCGGTGCCGCCGAAGAAGGCCGAGGCGATGTTCGCGATGCCCTGGCCCCACGACTCCCGCCAGGCGCTCGACCGGGTCTCGGTGACGGCGTCGACGAGCTGGGCGGTGAGCAGGGTCTCGATGAGCCCGACGATCGCGACGCCGAACGCGTACGGCGCGATGAGCCGCAGGGTGTCGAGCGTGAACGGCACCGTCACACCGTTGAACCCGGGCAGCGCGGTCGGCAGCGCGCCCTCGTCACCGACGGTCGGGACCGCGACACCGAACAGGATCGTGATGCCGGTGATCACGATCACGGCGATGAGCGGTGCCGGGACCGCCCTGGTGAGGAACGGGACACCGATGATGAGCCCGATGCCGAGCGCGGTCAGCGGCCAGACGACGAACGGGACGTCGTCACCGAACAGGTTGGGCAGCTGCGCGGTGAAGATCAGGATCGCGAGCGCGTTCACGAAGGCGACGTTCACGCTCCGCGGGATGAAGCGCATCAGCCGGGCGACCCCGAGGAACCCGAGCACGAGCTGGAAGACGCCGCCGAGCACGATCGTCGGGACCAGGTAGGCGACGCCGTGGTCGCGCACGAGCGGGGCGATGACCAGCGCGACGGACCCCGCGGCGGCGGAGATCATCGCCGGACGCCCACCCACGATCGAGATGACGATCGCGAAGACCACGCTCGAGAAGAGCCCGACGGCCGGATCGACACCCGCGACGACCGAGAACGAGATCGCCTCGGGGATGAGGGCGAGCGCGGTGACGATCCCGGCCAGGACCTCGCGGGTCAGGAGGCGCGGCGAACGCAGGGCGGACAGGACGCTCGTCGCGCCGGGGACGGTGCTGGTCATCGACATCGGCGGCGACTCTACCGCCACGTGAGGGTTGCCGCGACCCGGGCACGCACTCCACCGGCTCTGCCACGATGTCGACATGACCGCCCCCGACGCCCCCGCCACCATGCACATCGGCGAACTCGCCGAACGCACCGGGATGTCGCTCCGGTCGATCCGGCACTACGACGAGGTCGGGCTCCTGGTGCCGAGCGGTCGGACGTCCGGCGGGTTCCGGGTGTACACCGCCGGGGACCTCGAGCGCCTGCTCGTCATCCGCCGCATGAAGCCCCTCGGGTTCACGCTCGAGGAGATGGCCGGACTGCTCAGGGTCGTCGACGGACTGGCCACGGCGGACCCCACCGAGGCACCGGCACTGGCAGCACGGCTCGACGAGTTCCTGGCCGACGCCCGAGCCCGGCACGCCAGGTTGCTGGAGCGGGCCGCGATGGCCGAGGAGTTCATCGGCACCCTCGGACGACTGCGCTCCTCGGTCTGACCTGCGCTCCTCGGTCTGACCTGCGCTCCTCGGGCTGGCCAGCGCTCCTCGGGCTGATCCGTCCCGTCGGCGACCGCTGCCGGTGCGAGGTGGCCAGGCCGCAGCACCCGGGACCCTCCGTCATGGGTCCCTCCCCGTGTCGTTCCGCGACCTGGCCACGACGACGACGGTAGGAGGCTGGCAGAGCCGGGACGGGCCTCCCGTCCGTCCTTGTGGATGAGTGCTGCGACCCGTCCTGCCGTGCAGGAGAGGGCACCGACGAACCGCAGCACTCCCCGTCACCCCACGGGCGCGCCCGGCCGGTAGACTCGACGACCGTGATCGAACGCACCCGCATCGCCGACCTCGCAAGCCTCCCCGACGGCCCCGTCTCCGTGGCCGGATGGGTCGAGACCGTCCGCGATCAGAAGAAGGTGCAGTTCGTCGTCCTCCGCGACGAGAGCGGCGCCGTCCAGCTGGTCAACCCCGCCACCCGTGAAGCCGTCGAGGGGGACGACACCTCCGCCGCGGCCCTCGCCACCACCGAGTCCGTCTCGGGCCTGGCGCACGGGTCGTTCATCTACGTGACCGGCACCCTCAAGCACGACGAGCGCGTCAAGCTCGGCGGGCTCGAGGTCAAGGTCGGCACCCTGACCGTGGTGAGCGCCGCGATCCCGGAGACGCCGATCGCCGACGACTCCTCGCTCGACAAGCGCCTCGACTGGCGCTTCCTCGACCTGCGCAACCGCAAGCAGAACCTGATCTTCCGCATCCAGACCACGCTGGAGCACGCGTTCCGCACGTACTGGGTCGAGCGCGACTACATCGAGATCCACACGCCGAAGCTGATGGCGTCGGCGTCGGAGTCCCGTGCCGAGCTCTTCCAGCTCGAGTACTTCGAGACCACCGCGTACCTGGCGCAGTCGCCGCAGAACTTCAAGCAGATGGCACAGCCCGCCGGCTTCGGTGCCGTGTTCGAGATCGCGGACGCCTTCCGCGCGGACCCGTCCTTCACCTCCCGGCACGCGACCGAGTTCACCAGCGTCGACGCCGAGTTCTCGTGGATCGAGTCCCACGAGGACGTCATGGCGATGCACGAAGAGGTCCTGGTGGCCGGCATCACCGCCGTCAAGGAGAAGTACGGCGACGCCATCCAGGAGGTCTTCGGCTTCGAGCTGCAGGTCCCGTCGACGCCGTTCCCCCGCGTCACCCTGGCCGAGGCCCGGACGATCGTCGCCGACAGCGGCTACGAGGTCGTCCGCGCCGACGGCGACCTGGACCCCGAGGGCGAGCGTCGCGTGTCGGCCTGGGCGAAGGAGCACCACGGCTCGGAGTTCGTCTTCGTCACCGACTACGACGCCTCGATCCGCCCGTACTACCACATGCGTCACGCTGACGACCCGACGCTCACGAACAGCTACGACCTGCTCTTCAACGGCGCCGAGATCTCGACAGGCGCCCAGCGTGAGCACCGGGTCGACGTCCTCACCGCCCAGGCGGAGGAGAAGGGCCTGGACCCCGCCGAGCTCGGCTGGTACCTCGACTTCTTCCGCTACGGCGTCCCGCCGCACGGTGGCTTCGGCATGGGTCTGGCCCGTGTGCTGATGCTCATGCTCGGCGAGCCGTCCATCCGCGAGGTCACCTACCTGTTCCGCGGCCCGACCCGTCTCACGCCCTAGGCGCTTCGGCGGCGCGAACCGCCTTCGCACAACAGGAACCGGCTCGAACCACGGACATCCGTGGTTCGAGCCGGTTTCCGTTGTGCGGTGCCACGGCGCACCGCGCGGGGGCGTCTGCGCGGGGGCGTCGGCGCCGAACCGTCAGGGCCGGAGTCAGTCCTGCCAGTCGATGGCCGCGCGGCTCGTCACCATCGCCCGGATCTCGGCAGCGGCGGCCTGGTGCTCGGGGTGGAACTGGTACTCGTCGAGCCCGGCGAGGTCGTCGAAGGTCGCGACGACCGCCAGGTCCTGGTTCTTCCCCGGGTAGGCGACGTTCTCGACGACCTCGAGCGACCGGACCGACCCGATGACGCCGACCAGACCGGTCAGCAGCTCACGGACGCGTGCGACGGCCACCGCACGGTCCAGGTCCTCACGCAGGGTCCAGGAGACGACGTGACGGATCATGCGTGGGCCCCCGCGAGTTCGATCGCCCGGGCGAGTCGCTCGGCGTCGACGTGCCAGTTGCTGTGCACGCGGCCGTCGACGAGCACGACGGGGATGTCCTCCGCGTACTCCTCCCGGAGTGCGTCGTCATCGAGGATCGACCGCTCCTGGAGGGTCGTGCCGGGGTGGGCGGACACGACCTGTTCCACGACGGGTCGCGCGTCGTCACAGAGGTGGCATCCGGGCTTGGTCAGGAGCGTCACAGCGGGCATGGCACCAGGGTAGTCCGGCGGGACCTCCGGCTGCCGAGCAGCCCGTCATCCGCGGAACGGCAGGCATCGAGGCCGGTCCGGCCGGCGACGACCGGGCCCGGGAAATGCGAAAGCCCCGGCGAACCGGGGCTTCTGCGGCAAGTCTTGCGACTTACTTCTTGTTGCGACGCTGGTGACGCGTCTTGCGAAGGAGCTTGCGGTGCTTCTTCTTCGCCATGCGCTTGCGACGCTTCTTGATGACAGAACCCATGTGGACCTCGCTCGGACTGATGGTGATGTACGGACACCGGGCCGATGAAGCCGCGGAAAATCAACCTGCCCGAGTCTACCGGAGGGCTGTCGCGATGTCGAACGGCGCCGGGACGGACGATGGACGCCCGGGGCGGAGGGGTCGGGGTCAGCCGACGTCGGCGATGCCGCCGCGGAGGAGTTCCGCGACCGCCGACTCGGGGACCCGGAAGGACCGACCGAACCGGATCGCGGGGAGCTCACCGGCGTGCACCATGCGGTAGACGGTCATCTTGGAGACCCGCATCATCTCGGCGACCTCCGCGACGGTGAGGAATCGCACGTCGTCGAAACTGCCGGTCATGATCCGCCTTCGGGTGGCTTGCTTGTTGTGACCTGTGTGGTCTCTGGACACTGTAGAGGCGCGTGAGCCTCGCTGTCCAGCAGCTGCTCAGTCGTCCTCGGGCCGCTTCGTGAACCGGCGCCGGCTGCGGTCGACGACACGCTCCCAGCCCTGCTGCGCGCCGGTGAACGCGACGGTGGCGCGGTGCGACGCCTCGGCCATCACGCGGCCGAGTTCGGTGCCCACCTCGACGGTCGCCTTGCCGGCCGGACCGCTCCGTCGGAAGGACACCGGCTGGCCGTCGAGCGTCCACGACGTCGTCGCCGGTGTGCCGTCGGCGTCCACCGCGTTCGTGAACGGGACAACCCACTCCTCGATGCCGAGCAGCGGTTCCGGGTCCAGTCGGTAGTAGCGGTGCTGACCCTCTTCGCGGCTGGTGACGAGCCCGATGTCCCGGAGCACCCGGAGGTGCTTGGACACGGTGGGCTGCGTCACGCCGAGCCGCAGCACGAGCTGTCCGACACTGAGCTCGCCGCCGGTCGCGTCCGCCCCGTACGCGGTGAGCAGTTCGCCCAGCAGTGCACGCCGGGTCGGGTCCGCGACGACGCTGAAGATGTCGGCCATGGGGAGAGGCTAACCGCCGCGGTGCGGATGTACCATGACGCTCTGTCCCGCCCATGTCCCCGGAGGCATACGATGCTCGATCGCTCCGAGCCGGTCCCCGCCCTGGGCACCGCGTCGGCCCGGCGACGCCCCGGCCGGATCACCACCGCGCTCCGATCGTCGCCCTCCCGCCTGGCGATCCTCGTCTTCATCGTGCTCATCTTCCTGTTCACGGTGCTCTTCATGACGCCGATGGCCGCGGCGGACGGCACGACGACGCACTTCTCCGACGCCCTGTTCACCGCGGCCAGCGTCGTCTGCGTCACCGGGCTCGCGACGGTCGACATGGCGACGCACTGGTCGGTGTTCGGCAAGGTCCTGGTCGTCATCGGGACCCAGATCGGTGCGCTCGGGGTGCTCACCTTCGCGTCGATCCTCGGCCTGGTCGTCACACGTCGGCTGGGCCTCCGCGCGAAGCTCATCGCCGCCGGTGACTCGAACCCGCTGCGGACGCACCACGGCGCCGTCCCGGAAGGACAGGCGGTGCGGCTCGGCGACGTCGGCACGCTGCTGCTCACCGTCGCGGTGAGCACCCTGTCGATCGAGATCGTCCTGGGCCTCCTGCTCCTGCCGAGCGTCCTGGTGACCGGCATCCCGTTCTGGTCGGCGGTCGGCGACTCGTTCTACTACGCAGCGATGGCGTTCACGAACACCGGCTTCGCGCCGAACGCCGACGGCCTCGACCCGTTCGCGCACGACTACTGGTTCCTCAGCCTGCTCATGGTCGGCGTCGTGGCCGGCTCGATCGGCTTCCCGGTGATCCGCACGCTGACCAAGCAGCTGCGCTCCCCCAGACGCTGGCCGATCCACGTGAAGCTGACACTGGTGACGAGCGGCATCCTGCTGCTCGGCGGTGCCGTCACGTACATCGCACTCGAGGCCTCGAACCCCGCCACCTTCGGTCGTGAGGGTGCGGGGCGCACGGCCTTCCAGGCGCTGTTCCTGTCGACGATGACCCGGTCCGGTGGGTTCTCGCTCGTCGACTTCGACGAGCTGCACGGGTCGAGCCTCCTGGTCACGGACATGCTCATGTTCATCGGCGGCGGCTCCGCCTCCACCGCCGGCGGCATCAAGGTCACGACGCTCGCGGTGCTCTTCCTGGCGGCCGTCGCGGAGGCCCGTGGCCGGCAGAGCATGGAGGCGTTCGGCCGCCGGATCCCCAGTGACGTCCTCCGCGTCGCCGTGGCGATCGTCCTGTGGGGGGCCACCATCGTCGCGGTCGCCACCGTCGTGCTGCTGCAGATCACGCACGAGCCGCTCGACCGGGTCCTGTTCGAGGTGATCTCCGCGTTCGCGACGTGCGGGCTGTCCTCCGGGGTGTCCGGCGACCTGCCGGACTCCGGCAAGTACGTGCTCGCCGCGACGATGTTCCTCGGGCGGGTCGGTACAGTGACCATCGCCGCCGCGCTCGCAGCGAGTCAGAGCCGGCAGCTGTTCAGTCGTCCCGAGGAGAGGCCGATCGTTGGCTGACCGAAACCGCACGCACCACCAGCAGGGTCCCGTCAGCCACGACGCGCCCGTGCTGGTCATCGGCCTCGGCCGCTTCGGCGCCGCCACCGCCGGGCAGCTCGAGCGCCAGGGCCGGGACGTCCTGGTCGTCGACACCGACGCTGCCCTGGTGCAGAAGTGGTCGGACCGGGTCACCCACGCGGTGCAGGCGGACGCGACCGACATGGACGCGCTCCGGCAGATCGGCGCGCAGGACTTCGCGATCGCCGTCGTCGGGACCGGATCGGACCTCGAATCGAGCGTGCTCATCACGGCGAACCTCGTGGACCTCGGGGTGCCGCAGATCTGGGCGAAGGCGATCAGCCGG
The DNA here is from genome assembly GCF_003234045.1 of Curtobacterium sp. MCPF17_047. Taxonomy (NCBI): domain Bacteria; kingdom Bacillati; phylum Actinomycetota; class Actinomycetes; order Micrococcales; family Microbacteriaceae; genus Curtobacterium; species Curtobacterium sp. MCPF17_047. The sequence continues at coordinate 225,714 of NZ_QKSF01000004.1, forward strand.
TCGCACGGCACGATCCTCAGCCGCATCGGCGCGAACCACGTGGTCTACCCGGAGCGCGAGGCCGGCGAGCGGACGGCGCACCTGGTGTCCGGCCGGATGCTCGACTTCATCGAGTTCGACGACGACTTCGCCGTGGTCAAGATGTTCCCGCCGCGAGCCGTCCGGGGCCGGGACCTGGCGACGACGGTGATCCGCACACGCTTCGGCCTGACGGTGCTCGGGATCAAGCCGCCCGGGCAGGCCTTCGTGCCGGCGACACCGGACAGCGTCATCGGCGAGGACGACCTCATCATCGTCTCCGGCACCGAGACCGACCTCGAACGGTTCGCCGCGCTCGAGTAGCCCCCTCGGCTGGCCGCCCCGCCGTCAGAGCCGGGACAGTTCCTCTGCCCGGGCGACGGCCGCGCGGGCAGCGTGCTCGAGCGTCCCGGCCAGGTCTGCGTCCTGCAGCACGGCGATCGCCCGCTCCGTGGTGCCCTTCGGGCTCGTCACCGCCCGGCGCAGGTCCGCCGGCTCGCTGCCGGAGCGGGCGAGGAGCTCGACGGCTCCCCGGACGGTGCCCTGCACCATGGTGCGCGCCTGCTCGTGGGTGAACCCGAGCGCCTCGGCGGCCTGCTGCCACTGCTCGACGAGCAGGAAGACGTAGGCGGGTCCGGAGCCGGACACCGCGGACAGCGCATCCAGCTGCGCCTCGGGGACCTCGATGACCTCGCCCGAGACGGCGAACACGTGCGCGGCCAGCGCCGTCGCGGCCACGTCCGCCGACGCTCCGGCGCTGATGCCGGTCACCCCGAGGCCGACGCCGATCGGGGTGTTCGGCAGCGCGCGCACCACCCGGACACCGGCGGGCACGTGGGCCTCCATCGTGGTGGTGGTCACGCCGACGGCGACGCTGACGACGACCGCGTCGGGCGCCAGGTCCGCTGCGACCTCGTCGAGCAGGTCCACGATGCCGAAGGGCTTCACCCCGAGCACGACGAGTCCGGCGCCGCGGACCGCCGCCCGGTTGGCGTCGGGTTCGGTCTCGGTCGCGGTGGCGTCGAGCCCGGCGGCACGGTGTGCGGCGGCCGAGGACTCCGAGCGGGTGGTCACCACGACGGTGTCGGGCGCCACGCCGGCGGCCAGGAGGCCCTGCAGGACCGCGCCGGACATGGAACCGACGCCGAGCATGGCGACGCGGGGCAGTTCGATGGTCATGGTCCCCAACCTAGCGAGGACCGGCAGCCTAGGATCGTGGTCCAGGTCGGGTGAGAGAAGGGGTCGGACAGCCACATGAGCGCTTCCGGAGGGACGAAGGCGATCTTCGCCGCACTCGGTGCGAACATCGGGATCGCGATCGTGAAGTTCATCGCCGCGGCGATCAGTGGATCCGCGTCGATGCTCGCGGAAGGGGTGCACTCCCTCGCGGACTCCGCGAACCAGCTGCTCCTGCTGCTCGGCGGCCGGAAGGCGAAGAAGGCCGCGGACGAGGAGCACCCGTTCGGCCACGGCCGTGAGCGCTACGTGTACGCCTTCGTCGTCTCGATCGTGCTGTTCTCGGTGGGCGGGGTGTTCTCGCTCTACGAGGGCATCGAGAAGTTCGCCCACCCGCACCCGCTCGAGAACTGGTGGCTGCCGATGGTGGTGCTCGTCATCGCGATCGGGCTCGAGGGCTTCTCGCTCCGGACCGCCCTCAAGGAAGCCGCACCGCACAAGGGCGGACAGTCCTGGATCCAGTTCGTCCGCCGCGCCAAGGCCCCGGAACTGCCGGTCGTCATGCTCGAGGACACCGCGGCCCTGATCGGCCTGGTCTTCGCGCTGTTCGGCGTCGGTCTGACGGCGATCACCGGCAACGGGGTGTTCGACGCGATCGGCACGGTCCTCATCGCCGTGCTGCTCATCGCCGTGGCGCTCGTGCTCGGCGTCGAGACGAAGAGCCTGCTGGTCGGCGAGGGTGCCGGTCCCGGCGACGTCGCCCGCATCAAGCAGGCCGTGCTCGACGGCCCGGAGGTCGACTCGATCATCCACCTCAAGACCCTCTACCTCGGGCCGGAGGAGCTGATGGTCGGCGTGAAGGTCGCCGTCGACGGGGACCGCCGTCTCGGTGACGTCGCCGCCGGCATCGACACGGTGGAGCAGCGGGTCCGTGCAGCCGTCCCGATCGCCCGGGTGATCTACATCGAGCCGGACGTCCGCCGAGACGGCCCGCACCCGTCGACCGAGGCGATCGTCCTGCGCGCAGCCGACTGACGGCGCGACACGGCCGGGCTCAGCGTCGCTCGGCGAAGAACGCGTCGAGCACCGCGGCGCACTCGTCCTCGAGCACGCCCGCGACCACCTCGGCCCGGTGCGGCAGCCGACGGTCCCGCGCGATGTCGTAGACGCTGCCGCTCGCGCCGGCCTTCGGGTCCCAGGCGCCGAAGACGATCCGGGGCACCCGCGCCGCGAGGGCCGCGCCCGCGCACATCGGGCACGGCTCGAGCGTCACGACGAGGGTGTGCCCGGCCAGGTGCCAGTCACCGGTGACCGCCGCGGCGGCGCGGAGCGCGAGGACCTCGGCGTGCGCGGTCGGGTCCTGGCGGGCCTCCCGCTCGTTCCGTCCGACCGCGACCACCGCACCGTCGGCGTCGAGGACGACGGCACCGACCGGGACGTCGTCGGTCGTGAGACAGGCGCGGGCCTCGTCCAGTGCACGTTCCATCGCGGGGACGAAGGGCCGGTGCGCCGGGTGCTCCACGGGTGCTCCGATCGTCCGGTGGGACCGCGACCGCCGGGAGTGGTGCGGCACGGTACGCTCGACCCTATGCGAGTCCACGTCGCCGACCACCCGCTCATCACCCACAAGCTCTCGGTGCTCCGCGACCGGACCACTCCCTCCCCCACCTTCCGGGCCCTGACGGAGGAGCTCGTCACGCTCCTGGCGTACGAGGCCACGCGCAACGTCCGGGTGACGGCCACGCCGATCACCACCCCGGTCGCGCAGACGATGGGCGTCGCGATCGCGAAGCCGCGTCCGCTCGTCGTCCCGATCCTCCGCGCCGGCCTCGGCATGCTCGAGGGCATGGTCAAGCTCGTCCCCACGGCCGAGGTCGGGTTCCTCGGCATGGCCCGGAACGAGGTCACCTTCGAGCCGCAGACGTACGCCGAGCGCCTGCCCGACGACCTGTCGAACCGGCAGTGCTTCGTGCTCGACCCGATGCTCGCGACCGGTGGGACACTCGCCGCGGCGATCGACTTCCTGTTCGAACGCGGTGCCGTCGACGTGACCTGCGTCTGCATCCTCGGCGCGCCCGAGGGCCTCGCCGCGCTCGAGAAGGCCGTCGGCGACCGTGACGTGACCATCGTCCTGGGTGCGCTCGACGAGCGTCTCGACGAGAACGGCTACATCGTGCCCGGTCTCGGCGACGCCGGCGACCGCCTCTACGGCCTGGCCGAGTAGCCACCGCACTCCATTGACGGGAGGCCCCCCACCGGACCGGTGGGGGGCCTCCCGTCCGTCGTCTCCGCGACTGTCCGCAATCGTCACCGTCCGCGCGGACGGTTGACACGGCGTTGGTATACCGCCGATACTCATGCCATGACTGCAACCGTGTCCACTCGCGCCCTCCACGAGGCCTCGGGGACCGTCGGCATCATGATGCCGACCACGGCGGTCATGCGTTGTCGAATGTGTGCCTGATCGGTACCCGTTCCAGCCGGATCCCCCGCGACACCACCCCCGTCGCGCGCGCGTGATCCCCCGGTGACGACCCCGTCGACGACGCGCACCACCGTCACGAGGTCGGACCCCGCTCCCCCGGAACCGCCCCGGTCCTCACGGACCGCAGGGCCACTCGGTGAACGCTGCTGCAGCGACCGCCGTCGTGGCCACGGCTGATCCGGGCCGACGCATTCGACACCGGCCGAAGCACCACCACACCGCTCGGCCCCTGCACCACCCGGAGACCGCACCATGTCGCTCACCATCGCCCAGCCCCGCACCACCCCCGATCTCCACAGCGCCGCGTCGACCACGACCGACCTCGGCAGCGTCACCCCGATCCGCGGCCGTCGCCCCGCGGCCCTGCCGGCGCAGCCTGCCCGTCCGGTCACCGACCGCGCCACCGTCCCGACCAGCCCGGTCGTGGCCCCGGCCCGCAACCGTGCGCTGCCGGAGGGCACGGAGGCCCGCGGGTTCGCCCTCTACGTCGGACTCGACGAGGCCGCGGCCGCTGCCGCCGGCACGACCCTGGCCGCCGTCGTCGAGCAGCTGAAGGCGTTGACCGCCCAGCTCGTCCCGACCGCCGAGACGTACGCGGCGGTCGCCGTCGCTGCCGAGGGGTCCGGCGGGCGTGACGTCGACGTGGTCCGCCTGGCCCTGCAGGACCGTTCGGCGGTCGCGGCGCGCAAGCAGACCGAGAAGCCCGAGCCGGAGGAGACCGGGGTCGTCATCGACATCTCCCGGAAGCGCGTCGTCCTCGACGGCGAAGCGGCTCCGCTCACCTTCAAGGAGTTCGAGCTGCTGCAGTTCCTGGTCCTCCGTGAGGGCCGCACGGTGGACCGCTCGGCCATCATCGAGGGCCTGTGGTCCGACGGCGAGGACGAGGCCCCGAACGAGCGCACCATCGACGTGCACGTCCGGCGCCTCCGGTCGAAGCTCGGCGCCTTCGAGGAGATCGTCCGCACGGTCCGCGGTGTCGGGTACCGGTTCGACCGCCACGCCGACGTCTCGGTCCGCTACGCCTCCACCCCCTCTCCCGACCTCTTCTGAACCTGCTCTCGTGCGCCGATCGGACAACTCGCAGGATTCGTCGGCGAGGCGCCCTTCCCCGGCGTTACCGCACCGTTATACAGTCGGTCGTGCAGACGGTGTTTGCTGTGGCACCGGCTGTGGAATGTGATTGCAGGAATCTCTTGGTGCAAGGGAGCGGGCCGGTCGTCCACCAGGACGGCCGGCCCGCGTTCTGTGTCCGACCCCGTCGGTAGGGTGGTGGTCCACCAGACGGAGGGAAAGACCCGTGAGCGATCACCGCACCGAGAAGGCCACAGCGGTCGCGGCATGGGAGTCGTTGTTCCGCGCCCAGGTCACCGTCATGCGGAACCTCAACACCGAGTTCCCGTCGGCCGAGATCTCGTTCAACGAGTACGACGTGTGCTTCAACCTGTCGACGCAGCCCGGCCGTCGCTGCCGGATGCGTGACCTGACCGGTCACCTCCTGCTCACGCAGCCGAGTGTCAGCCGGCTGGTCGACCGACTCGCCGCGAAGGGCATCGTCGAGAAGCAGCCGGACCCGACGGACGCCCGCGGGGTGATCGTCGCCCTCACGCCGCACGGGTTCGACGTGTACCGCGCGGTCGCGGTGCAGCACGCCTCCACCATCGCGGCGCAGGTCGGCGCCGGGCTCGACGACGCCGAGCTCCGGACGCTCACCGAGCTCTGCACGAAGCTCCGCGTGGGCGCAGCGGCGACCACGACGACCCGTCGCTCGGTCGGGAGCCCGGCATGAGCGGCTCCGTCGTCTGGCTGCGCGACGACCTGCGACTGGCGGACAACCCGGCGCTCCGCTCCGCCACCGACCGCGACGGACCGGTGACGGTCGTCTACGTGCTCGACGAGCAGAGCGACGGCATCCGCCCGTTCGGTGCCGCGGCACGGTGGTGGCTCCACCAGTCCCTGAGCGCGCTCGCTGCAGACCTCCGCGAGTACGGTTCGCGGCTCGTGCTCCGTCGCGGGCCGGCGGCCGAGGTCGTCCCCGCCCTCGTGACGGAGACCGGTGCGGACGCCGTGTTCTGGAACAGGCGGTACGGCCTGGTGGAGCGAGAGCTCGACGCCGGGATCAAGGCCGGCCTGATCGCCAGCGGTGTCGAAGCGCACAGCGCGGCGGCCAACCTGCTCTGGGAACCCTGGACGGTCCTCAGCGGCAAGGGTGAGCCGTTCAAGGTCTTCACGCCGTTCTGGCGTGCGGCACAGGCGATGCCCGAACCCCGGCACCCGTGGGCCGAACCGGACACCATCGCGGCGCCGCCGGACGTGGCGTCCGACGCCCTCGACGACTGGGCGCTGCTGCCGACGGCACCGGACTGGGCCGGCGGCATGCGGGACGCCTGGACCCCGGGCGAACACGGCGCGTCCGACCGGCTCGAGCGGTTCATCGACGAGGCCCTCGCCGACTACGACCAGCGGGACGAACCCGCGCAGGCCGCGACGAGCAGTCTGTCCCCGCACCTGCGCTGGGGCGAGATCAGCCCGTACCAGGTCTGGCACCGGATGCACGAGACGCTGGAGCCCGACCAGCGCCGGGCCGCACCCGCGTTCCTCCGGCAGCTCGCGTGGCGGGAGTTCAACTGGAACGAGTACTTCCACTGCGACGACATCGCGCGCACCAACGTCCGGCGGGAGTTCGACGCGTTCCCGTGGCGCGACGCCTCGCAGACAGAGCTCGACCGCTGGCGGCACGGCACCACGGGCTTCGACCTGGTCGACGCCGGCATGCGGGAGCTCTGGCACACCGGCGCCATGCACAACCGGGTCCGCCTGGCCACGGCGAGCTTCCTCGTGAAGAACATGCTCGTCGACTGGCGCACGGGCGAGCAGTGGTTCTGGGACACCCTCGTGGACGCCGACGCTGCCAACAACGCGGCGAACTGGCAGTGGGTCGCGGGCTCCGGCTTCGACGCCGCGCCGTACTTCCGCGTGTTCAACCCGGACCGGCAACTGGAGCGCTTCGACCCGCACCGGGAGTACGTCCGCCGATGGGTGCCGGCCGACGAGGAGCGCCCGGAGCCGATGGTCGACCTCAAGGCCACACGGCAGCGTGCCCTCGACGCCTACGCCGAGATGCGGCGCGCATGACCCGGCCGTCACCCGCGGTGATCGACGTGGTCGACGCGCTGCACCGGCAGCGCGTGGTGGACGGCATCGCACCGAGCAGCGCCTGGGGCGTGTTCGACCGGAACGGGCTCGTCGCCTCCGGTGGCGCCGGTGACCGCGGAGACGGCACGGCGCCGGACGCCGACACCGTGTACCGGATCGCGTCGTGCACGAAGAGCGTCACCGCGACGACGCTCCTCGGTCTCGTCGGGGAGCGGCTGCTCTCCCTCGACGACCCGGTCACCGACTTCGTGCCGGCGTTCCGCTCCGTCGTCCTGCCCACGGCGGACTCCCCCGTCCCCACGGTCCGGATGCTCCTGACGATGTCGGCGGGCTTCCCGACCGACGACCCGTGGGGTGACCGTCAGGAGAGCATCTCCGACGACGACCTCGACGACGTGCTGCGCGCCGGACTGCTGTTCGACTCGGTCCCGGGAACGCGCTTCGCCTACTCGAACCTCGGGTACGCGCTGCTCGGCCGGGTGGTCGCCGTCGTCGCCGGAGCACCGTTCACCGCCGTCGCCACCGAGCGGGTCCTCCGGCCCCTCGGACTCGACGACACCGTGTTCGCCGCACGGGACGCCCGGGGTCACGTGGTCACCGGGTACCGCCGGCACAGCTCGGAGTGGGAAGCCCTGACGACCCCGGGACCGGGAGCGTTCTCGCCCATCGGTGGGCTGTTCTCCACCGTCCGGGACCTCGCTCGGTGGGGTTCCTGGCTCGCCGCCGCGTTCGAGGGCACGGCGCCGCCGTTCCCGCGAGACCCCGCGGCAGCGGTCACGGCCACGGACGGCGACCTGGCCGGGCCGCTGGGGAGGGCCGAGCGCCGGGCGATGCAGCAGGCGATGCGGATGATCCCGGCCGAGGCCCTGCCCGGCTCGGCGCGGGCGACCGGGTACGGCTCCGGCCTGTTCGTCGAGCACGACCCCGTCGTCGGGTCGATCGTGTCGCACTCCGGCGGCTACCCGGGGTTCTCGGCACACATGCGGTGGTCGGTGTCGACCGGCATCGGTGTCGTCGCCTTCGAGAACGCCACCCAGGCGAAGGTGTCGGCAGCGGCCACCCAGGCGCACGACCTCGTCCTCGCGGACGTCCGGTCCGCCGAGGGTGCGGCCGCGACGCGGGTGCCGACGACCACGGTGTCCCCGGAGACGCGAGCGGCGCAGGGAGCCGTCCAGGGCCTCCTGGCCGACTGGGACGACGAGCGGGCCGCGTCGATCTGCACGCCGAACGTCCCGATGGACGTGCCGTGGGACCGCCGACGTGCGGCGCTGGCCACCGCGGTCGAGGCGGTCGGCGCCGACCTCGGCGCGACACCCGTCGCCGAGGAGTCGAGCACGCCGACGCACCTGCGGTGGTGGCTGCCCGGCGAGCGTGGTCGCCTGCGCGTCGAGATCCGGCTCGCGCCGCTCGCCGCGGGACTGGTGCAGACGCTGACCGTCCGGGCGGAGCCGACGCCCGCCTGACCTCGGGTCCTGGGGCGGGCCCGGAACCGGGACCACGGCGATCGGTGCCGTCCGGTAACATGACACATGTCCGCGCGGTTCCCGTTGCGGTCAGCCGTCCGTCCACCGCCCCGGAAGAGACCATGCCACGCAAACCGGACCCGACGCTCAAGCCCGCGATCGTCTGCAAGGTCACGGACCACCTCCAAAGCACCCGCATCGAGGACGTCTCCGTCCGCAGCCTCGGTCGGGTCCTCGGGACCAGCGCGTACCCGATCGTCTACCACTTCGGCTCCCGAGACGGCCTGATCGACGCCGTCGTCGAGCACCTGAGCGGCCCGGTCCTCGCGGTCTGCCTCGATCCCGCGTCGGACGAACGCGCCCTGGCCGAGTACGTCGTCCACGTGTTCGGCGCCCTGCACGTCAGGGAGCGCTTCCTGGCGGCACGCCTGACCTTCGAGCTCGGCGCGGTCGAGTACCTGTCGGGTCATGACCGGCACCGGCGCCTGCACCGGACGCACGTCGAGACGCTCACCGCGTGGTGCCGGGAGCACGGGGCATGCGACGACGAGGCGGTCCGGCTGGCCCGCGGTGCCGTCCTCGCTGCCCGGGGCGTGCAGTGGGGTGCGGTCCTCGACGGCGACGTCGATCACACGGACGACGCCCTCCGTGGGGTGGCTCGGCGGCTGGCGGCCGAGATCGGCGTCGGTGTGCGCTGACCCTCCGTCAGGACGTCCGGTGGCGACCACATGACGGGAGGCCCGGTACCAGCTGGTACCGGGCCTCCCGTCATCAGGTGGTCGCCTCAGCGACCCGCGTCGGGGACGCTCAGAGCGTGACGAAGCTCTGCGACTTGGCGTTCTCGAAGCGCGCGGCGACGTTCTCCCAGTCGACGATGTTCCACACGGCCTTGACGTAGTCCGCCTTGACGTTGAGGTAGTCGAGGTAGAAGGCGTGCTCCCACATGTCGAGCATGAAGATCGGGACGAGGCCGAAGGGGATGTTGCCCTGCTGGTCGAACAGCTGGAACGTGGCGAGCTTCTGGCCCACGACGTCCCAGGCGAGGACGGACCAGCCGGAGCCCTGGATGCCGTTCGCGACGGCGGCGAACTGGGCCTGGAACTTCTCGAACGAGCCGAAGAACTCGTCGATGGCGGCGGCGAGCTCGCCCTCCGGGACCTTGGTGTCCGGGCCGAGGTTGGTCCAGAAGATCGAGTGGTTGACGTGGCCACCGAGGTGGAACGCCAGGTCCTTCTCGAGCTTGTTGACCGCACCGAAGTTCCCGGACTCGCGGGCTTCGCCGAGCTGCTGCAGGGCGGTGTTCGCACCGGTGACGTAGGCCTGGTGGTGCTTGTCGTGGTGCAGCTGCATGATCTTGCCGCTGATGTGCGGCTCGAGGGCGGCGTAGTCGTACGGGAGCTCGGGCAGGGTGTACTCAGCCATGGGCGGTCCTTTCGATCGGTGGTGTGGGGTGCGGGGCTCCGCGGCTCACGAGAGCCGGGAACGATCGGTCAGGGAGTGGAATTCCCGGTTGTGGTAGACCAGCGGCTCACCGCGGTCGAGCCCGACGACGATGTCGAGCACCTCGGCGACGACGACGGTCGAGCCGCCGATCGGCGTGGTCGAGAGCGGCCGGCAGCGCAGTGCGCTGGCGGCGTCGGGCAGGTAGCGGTCCCCCGAGGGGAGCCTGCCCCAGATGGGGTCGTCGGCTGCCGGGCTGCCGGTGGAGGCGAAGCGCTTGGCGAGGGCGACACCGCGGGCGTCCATCAGGTGGACGACGAACAGCGGCGCGCCGAGCACGACCCCGGCGGACCCGGAGTTGGTCGAGAGCGAGAACACCAGGACGGGCGGGTCGACCGCGACCGAGGCGACGCTCGACGCGGTGAGACCGGTCGGTCCGTCGGGGCCCTCGGCGGTGATCACGGCGACTCCGGCCGGGTGGCCGCGGAAGGCGTCCTTGTACGCGGCGGTGATGTCGGCCGTGGTGGCGTCCACCTCGGGCGGGGCGGCGGGGGTGCCGGGC
>NZ_QKSF01000005.1:0-235008 GCF_003234045.1 Curtobacterium sp. MCPF17_047
GGCCTGCCGAGACGCGGGCGGCCCCGCCTCGGCCTCACCCCGGGCCGCCCGCGTCTCGGCAGGCCGCGTCTCCGCAGGTCCGTCCCGCCGGTCCCGTCCCGAGGCCCGTCTCACGACCGGCCGCGTGCCTCCTCGATCTCGTGCAGGAGCGCCGTCAGGCGGTCCAGGTGCTCGGCCGTCACGTCCTGGTTCAGCGTCCGGGCCGCGTAGAGGCTGACCGGGCTGGTGCGCTCCGCCAGGGTGAACCGGAGTGCGGCGTCGATCGTCTCGGTGAGCTGGCTCGCCGGACCGGTCAGGTACGACGGGTCGATCTCGAAGTACTCCGCGATCGCCTGCAGCAGCCGCTCGTCCTCGACCACGTAGCGGTTGCCCAGGCGCATGTACTCCCAGCGCGACCGGCTGAGCTTGACGTCCCGGTCGGCCAGCCAGTCGCGGATCTTCGGGTACGTCACCGGGCCGCCGTCGGGAGCGGTGATGGTGCTGCAGAGCAGGTGCAGTTTGCGGGCGAGCTCGGCGCGCTGGGTCTGCTGCGCCTCGGTGAGCTTGTCGTGGTTCATGGCGTCGACTCGATCCGTTCCGGGTCTCGTTCGGTGTGCTCGTCGTCGGCCGGGACGTCGTCGTCGGGCAGGCTGAGTTCGTCGATCAGGGAGTCCGTCACGCCGGTCGTGGCGGCGACGCCCATCAGGTGGATGACCCCGCGTTCGTACCAGCGGGGCCGGAACTGGCGGAGGCGGATGTTGTCCTCGAGTTCCGCCCACCGCTGGTAGAGCGCCACCTCGGCCTCTTCTCCGCGGCTCCGGAACGCGTGGGCCCGACGGACGCTCCGCGGGTAGACGCTGAACTCCGGGTGCGCCTCCATCGCGCGATCGGTGATCGGCAGGCTGACCAGGAGCAGCAGGCGGCGCCACACCGGCACCACGACCGGGCGGGCGGCCGCGAACACGACCCCGACCGCGGTCAGGCTCGCCATCGACACCACGGCCAGTTCCCAGAGCGGGTCGACGGTGCCGACCATGGCGAAGTGCCGGTCGACGAACAGCCGCACCGCGCCGGCAGCCAGGCTCTCGGTGATCCAGGCGAGGTCGACGAGCGCGGCGATGCCGATCAGCCAGACGCCCCACCGCGTCGTCCACTCGCCGTAGAGGGGCAGCCCCCGGAACGCCACCGCGGCGACCTGCACGCCGTACAGTCCGACGCAGATCGGCAGCACCGCGGCGAACAGCTCGCGGGTCGGTTCGCCCGTGTACCGGCCGAGGAACGGGTCCGAGACGGCCCAGTCGCTCATCGCGAAGAGGACGACCTGCACGGCGACCGCCACCAGGACCAGTCCCCACGTCAGGCGTTCCCCGAGGGGTCGGCGCTCACCGTGCTCGGCGCGGATGACCATGACCTCGAGGCAGCCGAGCGCGACGACCACCGCGGACCGGTACACCAGGTTGGTGACGTTGTGCCCGCCGAGCAGACCGTCGACCCAGAGGTAGACGAACGGGGCCTGCAGCGTGCACCCCAGCGCCCAGACGAGCACCCCGGGGACGAGCATCGAGCGGGGCCCGGTCTGGTCGTCGGCGTCCGGGTGCGCCGGCAGCGGCTGGCGCACGTTCGGGGACAGCATCGACAGTGCTGCGAGGCCGACGGACACCACCGTCACCACGCTCGCCACGAAGACCCAGCCGTCCAGGACGTTCATCCGCCGAACACCCGCCCGAACCGCACGTCCCGGCCCCGTGCGCGGGCGTGCCGCATCACGCGGACACTGAGCTCCACGCCGACGAGCTCCGCCAGGCGTTCCTCGTCCTCCGAGAAGTCCGTGTGGCCGTAGAGGAACTGGAGGTCCGGTGTGTACTCCTGCTCGAGGGTCTCGCCGGACCGGACCACCCGGCGACCGGGCACGATGCCGTCGACCTTGTCCTGGACGAACCGCGCGAACCGCGGGTCGATGCCGTGCGACTCCGCCGGTCCGTCCGGGCTGATGAGCATGTGGCCGTGCTCGTGGTTGATGACGACGAGCTGCGTGCCGGAGGGCGCCGGCGGGTAGGACACGACCGCGGTCCCGTCGTCGTACCCGGCCCAGAGCCCGTGCACGTCCTGGTGCGCGAGTCCGCGGACCAACCGGTAGGTGACCTCCCGGCCGGTGACCTCCTGCACGAGGCGGCGGATCGCGGACATCGGGACCGCGCCCGGCAGCCCGTGGTCGTCGACGATCTGCACGGCGGTGTTGCGGCTCACGTCCCTCGACACGGATCCCGCTCCCCACTCCTGGCCCCCGGCGGGGCAGCCTGCACGCCCGACGCAGTCAGCGTAGCCGCTCGCATCGCCGCGAGGGCGGTCATGCCGGCGGTCGCCGGTAGGCTCTGGCCCCATGCAGGACACGGAACCCGATCAGCCCTGGGACGTCGTGGTCGTCGGAGCCGGCCCTGCCGGTGCCACCGCAGCCCGGCACGCAGCGCTCGGCGGCGCCCGCGTCCTGCTCCTCGACAAGGCGGTCTTCCCCCGGTACAAGACCTGCGGCGGCGGCATCATCGGGCAGTCCCGACGGCGACTCAACGACCGCGCCCTCGCGACCATCGAAGCGGACCTGCCCGAGGTCGGTTTCTCGCACCGCATGGGCCGCGTGACCCGGGTCCGCACCGAGGCGCCGTTCGTCGCGATGGTCGACCGGGAGCGGTTCGACCAGGCGAACGTCGACGCTGCGCAGGAGGCCGGGGTCGTCTTCCGCGACGGCGCCAACGTCCGCGCGCTCGCCGACGAGGACGGCCGCACCCGGCTGACGCTCTCCGACGGCGACGAACTGGTCGCGCGCGTCGTGATCGGCGCCGACGGCTCCGGCGGTCGGGTCGGACGGTACGTCGGCGCCGTGATGGCCGTCACGGACCTCGGACTCGAGGTCGAGGTCCCGCGTCGCCCCGAGGACGCCGCCACCGGTGTGCTCCTGGACTGGGGCCCCAACCCCGGCACGTACGCCTGGGTCTTCCCGAAGGCCGAGACCCTGACCGTCGGGGTCATCGAGCAGAAGGGCCACGCCGACCAGACCCGTCGGTACCTGGACGACTGGATCGAGCGCCTCGGCCTGCACCCGACCGACCAGGACCGCAGCAGCGGCCACCTCACCCAGTGGCGCACGGGCGACTCACCGCTCCGCAGCGGCACCGTCCTGCTCGCGGGCGAGACCGCGGGCCTCCTGGAGCCGTGGACGCGCGAGGGGATCTCGTTCGCCCTGCGGTCGGGCGAGTGGGCGGGGACCGCCGCTGCCGCGCACGTCGCCGGTGACCGCGCGGCGCTCGACCGCTACGAGTCGCAGGTGCGTGCGGAACTGGTCCCCGAGATCGACGCCGGGGCACAGCTGCTCCGTGTCTTCACGCGGTTCCCGGCCGGCTTCCACTTCCTCATCTCGAAGACGCCGTTCGGCCGCGGCTACTTCGTCCGGTTCTGCCGCGGCGAGACGACCCTCGCCCGGGCCTTCCGGCACCGCTGGGTGCGGAAGGTCACCGGCTGGCTCGGCTGACCACCGACCCACCGACCGGCCGGTCAGCCGGCCGGCCGGGCCGGCGAGGCGGCCGACCGGTCGGGTCCGGCTCAGACCTCGAGGTGGTCGACGAGTTCGTCCGCCAGGCCGGTGTAGGTCGCCGGGGTGAGGTTCGTCAGTCGGGCCTTCGCAGCATCGGAGACGTCGAGTCCGTTCACGAACGCCACGAGCTCCTGCCGCCCGATGCGCTTGCCCCGGGTGAGCTCCTTGAGCATCGCGTAGGGGTCCTCGATGTCCGACTGTCCGGCCGTGACCTCGGCGCGGATGACGGTCTGGATGGCCTCGGCCAGGACCTCCCAGTTGTGGTCGAGGTCCTCGGCCAAGCGGATCTCGTTCACCGCGATCTCGCCCAGACCACGGCGCAGGTTGTCGAGCGCGAGCAGCGAGTGCCCGAACGCGACGCCGATGTTGCGCTGGGTGGTGGAGTCGGTCAGGTCGCGCTGCAGACGGCTCGTGACGAGGGTCTCGGACAGCGTGGAGAACAGCGCCGAGGAGATCTCGAGGTTGGCCTCGGCGTTCTCGAACCGGATCGGGTTGATCTTGTGCGGCATCGTCGACGACCCGGTCGCGCCGGCGATCGGGATCTGCGTGAAGTACCCCATCGAGACGTAGGTCCACACGTCGGTCGCCAGGTTGTGCAGGACCCGGTTCGCGTGGCGCACCCGGTCGTACAGCTCGGCCTGCCAGTCGTGCGACTCGATCTGCGTCGTCAGCGGGTTCCACGTCAGACCGAGGCCCTCGACGAACTCGCGGGACAGCGCGGGCCAGTCGGCCTCCGGGTCCGCGGCGAGGTGCGCCGAGAACGTGCCGGTCGCACCGGAGAACTTGCCGAGGTACTCGCCCCGCTCGACCTGCGACAGGATCCGCTCGAGTCGGTAGACGACGACCGCGATCTCCTTGCCGAGCGTGGTCGGCGTCGCGGGCTGGCCGTGGGTGTGCGAGAGCATCGGCACGGCCCGGAGGCTCGTGGCCATCTCCCGCAGGCGCTCCACGACCGCGCGTGCGGACGGCAGCCAGACGTGCTCGACGGCGTCACGGACGGTCAGCGCGTAGGAGAGGTTGTTGACGTCCTCGCTGGTCGCGGCGAAGTGCGTCAGCTCGGCGACGGCGTCGAGGCCCAGGTCGCTGAGGCGACGACGGACGAAGTACTCGACCGCCTTGACGTCGTGGCGGGTGGTCGCCTCGATCTCGGCGAGCTCCGCGATCTGCTCCTGGCCGAAGTCGTCGACCAGGGCGCGGAGCGCGGCCTTGTCGTCGACGGACAGCGGGGAGGTGGTGAACATCGCGTGGTCGGTGAGGAACACGAGCCACTCGACCTCGACCCGGATCCGGGCACGGTTGAGGCCGGCTTCGGACAGGTGCTCGCCCACCGTGTGCACGATCGGGTAGTAGCGCCCGTCGAGCGGGCTGATCGGCTGCGGGGGAAGGGGGGTCATGGGGCTCCCTGGCGGACTGCCGGCTCGAGCTGGTGGAAGAGCGCCCGGCAGGCCCGTTCGACCGTGCTGAGCACCCGGTCGAACTCGTGTCGGTCCGCGTAGTACGGGTCCGGCACGTCGGCCTGCTGAGGCCAGGCGTCGTCGTACCGCAACAGGAGCGTCACCTTCGCGGCGTCGTCCATGGTGGGGGCCCACGAGCGCAGGATGCGTTCGTGGGAGCGGTCGAGTGCGACCACCAGGTCGAGGTCCGGGAACCGGTCCGGGTCGAACTGACGGGCGCGATGCCTGCTGCCATCGTATCCGCGTGCCGCGAGGGCTGCGATCGTGCGCTCGTCGGCGGGTTCGCCGACGTGCCAGTCCCCGGTGCCTGCGGACTCGACCACGAACCGGTCCGCCAAGCCGGCGTCGGCGGCCACCTGCGCGAAGACGATCTCGGCCATCGGGGACCGGCAGATGTTGCCGCTGCAGACGAAGGAGACACGGAAGGGCGACGGGGCGCCGGCGTCCATGGTCATGTGCACATCATGGCCCAGCCGGACGCCGGACGCGATGCCCGGCCACCAGGCGCGATGGCCGACCGGCCTCAGGCCCGACCGCGGCCGCCCAGGACCGGACGGGCGACCAGGCCGACGAGCCAGGCGAAGACCGCCAACACGAAGGCCCCGACGATGCCCCAGCCGAACGACTCCACCGACAGGCCGAAGCCCAGCCCGGTCGAGATCCCGGCGACGATGAGCAGCAGGACCGCGTTGACGACGAACGAGATCAGCCCGAGCGTCAGGACGTAGAGGGGGAACGCCACGATCCGGATCAGCGTGCCGATCACCGCGTTGACGATGCCGAACACCAGCGCGACGAGCAGGTACGTCAGGACGGTCTCGACGGGACCACCGTCCCCGAAGGAGTCGACGGCGACACCACTCACGAGGAGCGTGGTGAGCCAGAGGGCGACGGCGTTGACGATGAGCCGGACGAGGAACCGCATGGCCCCATGATGCCCGCCTTCCCCGCGAACAGGCCGCCGGTACGCTGGGGCGGTGACCGACCAGTCCGTGCCGACCGTGCACATCCGCCCCGAGATCGCCGTGCTGCCGCCCTACAAGCAGGGACGTCAGGCCGCGCCGGACGCCCTGAAGCTCTCGAGCAACGAGAACCCCTTCCCGCCGCTGGCCGGGGTGGTCGAGGCGGTGCAGGCGCAGACGGCCTTCAACCGCTACCCCGACGCCACCGCGCTCGCGGTCCGTGCGGTGCTCGCGAACCGGTTCGGCACCACCGTGGACGAGGTGCACGTCGCCCCGGGCAGCGTCGCGATCCTGCACGAGTTGGCGAAGGCGACCTCCGGCCCGGGCGACGAGGTCGTCTACGCCTGGCGGTCCTTCGAGGCGTACCCGGGTGTCGTCACCGTCGCCGGAGCCACGAGCGTGCAGGTCCCGAACCGTCCCGACGGCGGCCACGACCTCGACGCGATGGCGGCGGCGGTGACCGAGCGCACCCGCATGGTCATCGTGTGCACGCCGAACAACCCGACCGGCCCGATCGTCACCGGCGCGGAGTTCGGCGCGTTCATGGAGCGGGTGCCGACCTCGGTGCTCGTGGTCCTCGACGAGGCCTACGCCGAGTTCGTCACCGACGTCGACGCGGTCCGCGGGCCGGCACTGCTCGAGCGGTACCCGAACCTCGTGGTGCTCCGGACCTTCTCGAAGGCGTACGGACTCGCGGGCCTCCGGGTCGGGTACGCGCTCGGACCGGCATACGTCCTCGACGCCGTCCGTGCCTGCGCCATCCCGCTGTCCGTGACGGCGCAGGGCCAGGCGGCCGCGCTGGCCAGTCTCGAGCGCGAGGGCGAGCTGCTGGACCGCGTCGCCGAACTGGCCGAGCGCCGGGACCGGATCCGCGCGGGGCTGCTCGAACAGGGGTGGGACGTCCCGGCGGCGCAGGGCAACTTCGTCTGGCTGCCGACGGGTGAGCACACCGCCTTCGCCGCCGAGGCCTTCGAGCACGCCGGGCTGATCGTCCGGGCCTTCGCGCCCGAGGGCATCCGCATCTCGATCGGGGAGCACGAGGCTGTCGCAAAGCTCCTCGAAACCGCGAGTGCCGTTGTGGAACGTCTCACAACGACGGCTCCTGAGCGGCCGGTACGCTGACGGACATGTTGTTCCGCGCCGCGGCTCCTGCGACGACCCCCGTCCAGCTCCTCGATCCCGAGGGCCGGTTCGTGGAGACCGACGAGAACGCCGAACTCGCCGCCGTCGCCCGGGCCCTCCCCGATGAGACCCTGCTCGCCATGCACCGCCAGATGGTGCTCACCCGACGCTTCGACCACGCCGCCGGCAACCTGCAGCGCACCGGTCAGCTCGGACTCTGGGCGCCGAGTCACGGGCAAGAGGCTGCGCAGGTCGGCTCCGCGTTCGCGCTCCGCCCCCAGGACCACCTCTTCCCCTCGTACCGCGAGCACGCCGTCGTGATGCAGCGCGGGGTCGAGCCGATGGAGATCATCTCGCTCTTCCGTGGCCAGGCCCACGGCAACTGGGACCCGGACGCCCGCGGCAACACGCACATCTACACGCTCGTCATCGGCGCGCAGACCCTGCACGCCACCGGCTACGCCATGGGTCAGGCGCTCGACGGCGTCGTCGGCACCGGCGACCCGGACGTCGACGAGTGCTCGATCGTCTACTTCGGTGACGGCGCGACCAGCCAGGGCGACGTGAACGAGGCGTACGTGTTCGCCGCCTCGCACACCGCGCCGGTCGTCTTCTTCCTGCAGAACAACCACTGGGCGATCTCGGTGCCGGTCTCGGTGCAGTCCCCGACCCCGCTCGTCGACCGTCCGCGCGGCTTCGGCATCCCGAGCATCAAGGTCGACGGCAACGACGTGCTGGCCTCGTACGCGGCGAGTCTCGTCGCGACCGACCACGCCCGCAGCGGTCAGGGCCCGGCGTTCGTCGAGGCCGAGACCTACCGCATCGGTGCGCACACCAGCTCGGACGACCCGACGCGGTACCGCGGCGACGACGAGCTCGCCGGCTGGGTCGCCCGCGACCCGATCACCCGGTCCGAGGCGTACCTGCGCAGCAAGGGCGCCACTGACGCCCAGTTCGCCGAGTTCGACGCCGAGGGCGAGCAGATCGCCGCCGACATCCGGACCCGCACGAGTGCCCTCCAGGACCCGCCGATGGAGGCGATGTTCGACAACGTCTACCGTGAGCCGCACCCGCGCATCGACGAGCAGCGCGCATGGCTCCGGGACTACGAGGCCGGCCAGGACGCAGGAGCCCACGCATGAGCACCACCGAGCAGCTCTTCGACTACACGTTGCGTACGCACCCCGGTGCGGGCGAGGTCCCCGAGGACCCGACCCCGACCCTCCCGATGGCCAAGGCGCTGAACGCCGGCCTGGCGAAGGCGATGGAGGCGGACGACAAGGTCCTGCTGATGGGCGAGGACATCGGCCGTCTCGGCGGCGTCTTCCGCATCACCGAAGGTCTGCAGGACCGCTTCGGCGCCGACCGCGTCCGGGACACCCCGCTCGCCGAGTCCGGCATCGTCGGCACCGCGATCGGCCTGGCGCTGCGTGGCTACCGTCCCGTCATCGAGATCCAGTTCGACGGCTTCGTCTGGCCCGCCTTCAACCAGATCACCTCGCAGCTGGCGAAGATGGCGAACCGACTGCCGGCGCACATGTCGCTGCCGATCGTCATCCGGATCCCCTACGGCGGGCACATCGGCGCGATCGAGCACCACCAGGAGAGCCCGGAGACGTACTTCGCGCACACCCCGGGGCTGCGCGTGGTCAGCCCGAGCACCCCGAACGACGCCTACTGGATGATCCAGGAGGCCATCGCGTCGAAGGACCCGGTGGTCTTCTTCGAGCCGAAGTCGCGCTACTGGCCGAAGGGCCAGGTCGACCTGGTCGACGGCCACGTGCCGATGCACACGACCCGCGTCGCCCGCACCGGCACCGAGGTCACCCTCGTCGGCCACGGTGCGATGGTCGCGACGCTCATGCAGGCCGCCGACATCGCGGAGGCCGAGGGCACCAGCTGCGAGGTCGTCGACCTCCGATCGATCTCGCCGATCGACTGGGAGCCACTGCTCGCCTCGGTGCGCAAGACCGGACGCCTGGTCATCGCGCAGGAGGACTCGGGCTTCATCAGCGTCGGCAGCGAGATCGCCGCGACCGTCGCCGAGCGGGCGTTCTACACGCTGCAGGCCCCGCCGCTGCGGGTGTCCGGGTTCGACATCCCCTTCCCGCAGTCGAAGCTCGAGCACTTCCACCTGCCCGACGCCGACCGCGTCCTCGAGGCCGTCGACCGCGCCCTCGCCTACTGACCCGCACCACTCCCGTACGAACGAACCCTGCTGAAGGAGCCGACGTGGCCGTCGCCGAATTCCCCCTGCCCGACGTGGGGGAGGGCCTGACCGAGGCCGAGATCGTCCAGTGGCGCGTCGCCCCCGGTGACGAGATCGCCGTGGACCAGGTGCTCGTCGAGATCGAGACCGCGAAGTCGCTGGTCGAGCTGCCGTCGCCGTTCGCCGGCACCGTCACCGGCCTGCTCGTCGCCGAGGGCGACACGGTCGAGGTCGGCAGCCCGATCATCCGCGTCGAGTCCGACGCGGCCGCCGCCGGGCAGTCGGCGGACTCGGCCCCCGTCGCCGACACCGCCGCGTCCGCCCCGGCGCCGGCTCCGGTGGCGTCCGCTCCGCTGGCGCCCGCGCCGGTGGCCCCCGCGGCCGTGGCGCAGGCTCCGGTCCCCGCTCCGGCCGCTCCGATCCATGCCGCTCCGGCTCACGCCGCCGCGGCCCCGGCCCCGGCCCCGGCCCCGGCCCAGGTCGCCGTGGACGCCGGTGTCGTCGGCACCGACGAGGGCTCGGGCGCCGTGCTCGTCGGTTACGGCTCCGCCACCTCCGCACCCTCCCGCCGGAAGCCGGGCGCCCGCCGGGCCGCGGCCGCCGCTGCGGAGGCGTTCCGGGCCTCCAGTCGGGAAGTCGGACTCGAGTTCGTCACCGACGACGGCGAGGCGACCACGGCCGACGCCGTCGCGGCACAGGGGAGCCGGCCCGCGCGTCCCACGATGCCGAGCGCCTCGGCGCTGCAGGTGATGGCGAAGCCGCCGATCCGGAAGCTCGCGAAGGACCTCGGTGTCGACCTGACGATCGTCGTGCCGACCGGCCTCGCCGGCGAGGTCACGCGCGACGACGTCATCCGGCACGCCACGCAGGCCACCGTGTTCCGCAACATCGAGACGCCGGAGTGGGGCGACGTCCGCCAGGAGGCCATCCCGGTCAAGGGCGTCCGCAAGGCCATCGCCACCGCCATGACGACCTCGGCCTTCACGGCGCCGCACGTCTCGCTCTTCGTGGACGTCGACGCGACCCGCACGATGGAGTTCGTCAAGCGGCTCAAGGAGTCGCCGACGTTCGCCGGGGTCAAGGTCTCGCCGCTGCTCATCATGGCGCGCGCCGTCATCTGGGCCGTCCGCCGCAACCGGTCCGTGAACTCGTCCTGGACGGACCGCGAGATCATCGTCCACCACTTCGTGAACCTCGGCATCGCCGCGGCGACCCCGCGGGGGCTCATCGTGCCGAACATCAAGGACGCGCAGGACATGTCGCTGCTCGAGCTCGCGAAGGCGCTCGAGCAGATGACGCTGACCGCCCGCGACGGCAAGACGACGCCGGCGGACATGGCCGACGGAACGATCACCGTCACGAACATCGGCGTCTTCGGGATGGACACCGGCACCCCGATCCTCAACCCGGGTCAGGTCGCCATCGTCGCGATGGGCACCATCAAGCCGAAGCCGTGGGTCGTCGACGGGGACGTGCGCTCGCGCATGGTGACCACGATCGGTGCCTCGTTCGACCACCGTGTCGTCGACGGTGACGTGGCGTCGCGCTTCGTGCACGACGTCGCCTCGGTCATCGAGGAGCCCGCGCTCCTGCTCGACTGACGACGAGCGCTGCCCGACCGGGCCGGGCGACGCCGACGGATCGGTCCGGGTCGCGCGGTCTTGGTGTGCCGTTCACGCCGATGTCGGCGGAGCGGGGGATGATCAGCACATGGTCCACCAGCTGCTCGTGCCGCAGCAGGAGATCCGGACGGGTCGCCTGGTGCTCACGCCCGTGACGCCCGCGGACATCGACGCGGTCCACGAGCTCTTCTCGGACGCCCGGACCTGGACGCACCTCCCGGCCGGGCGGCACACCTCCCGCGCCGCGACGCAGGACCTGGTGCAGCGGAAGATCGGCGGGCGCGTCCGGCACGGGCTTGGCTCGTGGGCGATCCGAGCGGCCGACTCCGGTGTGTTCCTCGGCATCGGCGGTGTGGACCTCACCGCCGGCGGCGTCTGGAACCTCGGGTACCGCCTGGCCCCGGAGCACCACGGCCACGGCTACGCGACCGAGGTCGCCCGCGCCGCGGTGGACGCCGCACGCGAACTGCGCCCGGACGTCCCGGTGACCGCCCGGGTGCTCACGAACAACCCGGCTTCGTCTCGTGTGCTCGCCCGGGTGGGGCTGACCCAGGTCTGGCAGGGGCCGACACGGACGGCAGCGCCCGAGGGTGTCGAGTGCCAGGTGTGGAGCGACCGGACGCTGACGCCGGCGCAGCTGGACTGGCTCGTCGCGAACGCCTGACCGGCCCGGTGCAGAGCCTCCGCGGCGGTTGCACGCGCGGGTGCGGCCGGTACTGTGGGTGAACTGGTCATGTCCGCACAGGACCACTTGATCCACACGAGGAGTCCGCTTGCCGAGCCGCATCACCGAGGGTGCTGAACCGAAGCACCAGCAGCTGCGGCGGATCCTGCTCGACCAGATCACGACCCGCCTGGCACCGGGGGCCGCGATCCCCTCGGAGCGGCAGCTCATTGCCGAGTACGGCGTCTCGCGCATCACCGTGCGGGAGGCCCTGGGCCAGCTGGTGAACGAGGGACACCTCGAGCGCGTCCGCGGCAAGGGCACCTTCGTCGCGAACCGCCCGATGCAGTCGACCCTGCACCTGGCCTCCTTCACCGAGGAGATGCGCGCGATGGGGCACGTGCCGACGACGGTCGTGCTGATCCGGGAGGAACGCGTCCCGCCCGCCGCGACGGTCGCGGCCCTGCACCTCGGCGAGGGCGAGACCGCGCACCACCTCAAGCGACTGCGGATGGCCGACGGGGCACCGGTCTCGGTCGACGACGCCTGGCTCGCCGCGGACGTGTTCCCCGGTCTGCTCGACCACGACCTGTCCGGCTCGGTGTACTCGATCGCGGCCGAGGCGTACGGGCACCCGATCGACCGGGCGCAACAGACCGTGGCGGCCAACCCGGCGACCGACGACGTCGCGACCCTGCTCGGCACGAAGACCGGGGCGCCCCTGCTCGAGTTCGACCGGGTGTCGTACTCGGGGCCGCGGGCGGTCGAACACGCACGGAGCTGGTACCGCTCCGACCGCTACCGCGTGCAGATGGAGGTCACGGCCTCCCGGGCAGGGGTCTGACGCGGGACGGGCCGGGAGCGAGCGGGTGCTCACTCCCGGCCCGTCCGGTCGTCGGGGTCGGTCAGACCTCGAAGAGCGCGTCGCCCTCGGCCACGGTGGTGCCGACCGTGCCCTGCGGGACGGAGTCCGGCGTCGACCCGAGCACGACCACGGGGACGACGGGGGAGTACCCGGCCGCGGTGATGGCCGCGGGGGTGAAGCGCACGACGGGGTCGCCGGCGGCGACGGTGTCGCCCTCCGCTGCGAGGAGCGTGAAGCCCTCGCCCTTGAGCTTCACGGTGTCGATGCCGACGTGCACCAGGACGTCGGTGCCCGCGGCGCCCTGCAGCGCGAACGCGTGGGGGTGCAGCTTGACGATGGTGCCGTCGACCGGGGCGACCGCGGTGACCGGACCCTCGGCGCCGGTCGGGTCGACCGCGACACCGGCACCGACGAGCTGCTCGGCGAACACCGGGTCGGGAACGTCGGAGAGTCCGACGACCGGGCCGGCGAACGGCGTGCGGACGACCGTCACAGCTCGTCCTGGATGTCCTGCGCCAGGTTGTCCGCGATCGGCCCGACGATGACCTGCCAGCCGGTGCCGCCACCGACGACGGCCTGGGCGCCGGCGGCCTTCAGCGCGTCCTTGTCGACGAGGTCGCCGTCCTCGACCTCGACGCGGAGGCGGGTGATGCAGCCCTCGACCTCGTCGATGTTGTCGGTTCCGCCGAGTGCGGCGATGATGTCGGCAGCCTTGATGTCAGCCATCTGTTTCCTCCTCGTTACGGGTTCGCTCACAGGTTGACATGCAGTCCACGGTCATCGACACTACGAACTGGTCATGACCGGACAGGACCGGGACCTGGCGACACTGCCGAGGGTACCTGCGCCGTCCACGCGACTCAACTCACCCCGAACAGCTCCACCCGATGACGAGAGGAACTCCGCATGAGCACCGCTGCCACCACGGACGTGCCGGAGAAGAAGACGCCGAAGAAGCAGTCACGCTTCTTCGCGAATGCCCAACGGCTGGGCCGGAGCCTGTTGCTCCCGATCGCGGTCATGCCGGCCGCGGGCATCCTCAACCGGATCGGGCAGCCCGACCTGCTCGGTGCGATCCCCGGGTTCGAGACCGGTGCGAGCGTCATCGGCGCCGCCGGCAACGCGATCTTCACCTGGCTGCCGCTGCTCTTCGCGGTCGGCATCGCGATCGGCTGGGCGAAGAAGTCCGACGGCACGACGGCCCTGGCCGCGGTCGTCGGCTACATGGTCATGTACGAGGTCTTCAAGACGATGTCGCCGATCGTCCTGGCGGGCGTCAAGGACTCGGCCGGCAACCAGGCGACCATCAACTTCGGTGTCCTCGGCGGCATCGTGATGGGTCTCGTCGCCGCGGGCCTGTGGCAGAAGTTCCACCGGACGAAGATGCCCGACTTCCTCGGGTTCTTCTCGGGTCGCCGTCTCGTCCCGATCCTCACCGCGGCCGCCGGTCTGGTCATCGCCGTGCTGATGTCCTTCGTCTACCGGTACTTCGACATCGGCCTCACGTGGGTCGGCGAGCAGGTCACGTCGCAGCCGGTCGTCGGTGGCGGCATCTTCGGGTTCGCCAACCGCATGCTCATCCCGGTCGGTCTGCACCAGCTGCTCAACTTCTTCCCGTGGTTCCAGCTCGGCAGCTTCGCCGGTCCGAACGGCGCCGTCTCCGGTGACATCCCGCGCTTCCTGGCGGGCGACCCCACCGCCGGCATCTTCCAGACCGGCTTCTTCCCGATCATGATGTTCGCGCTGCCCGCCGGTGCGCTGGCCATCTGGCGGAACGCCCGCCCGTCGCAGCGCAAGCTCGTCGGCGGCATCATGCTCTCCGCCGCGCTGACGTCCTTCGTGACCGGCATCACCGAGCCGCTCGAGTACTCGTTCATGTTCGTGGCCTGGCCGCTCTACGTGATCCACGCCGTGCTCACCGGCACCTCGCTGGCGCTGGTGAACGCGCTCGGCATCCACGACGGCTTCTCGTTCTCCGCCGGGGCGATCGACTACGTGCTCAACTTCGGCAAGGCGCAGGGGGCGATCTGGCTCATCCCGATCGGTCTGGCGTACGCGGCGGTGTACTACTTCCTCTTCAGCTTCGTGATCAAGAAGTGGAACCTCCGGACGCCGGGTCGCGAACCGGAGGACGAGATCGCCTCGGCCTCGGTCGACGACCTCACCAAGGCGTAGGTCCTCTGGCCCGACCGAGTCACGGACGGGAGGTCCGGTGCCAGCTGGCACCGCACCTCCCGTCCGTCGTTCGTGCTGATACCGGTTTTGACAATCGTTCTCATGTGGCGCTAGCGTCGTCCCCATGCACACCCGACTCCTCGCCCTGCCGCTCGTCGCCGGCGCCGCCGCGCTCGCCCTGACCGGGTGCGCGACCTCCTCCGGATCGACCGACGCTGGCGACGGCACGGTCCGCGTCGTCGCCTCGACCAACGTCTACGGGTCGATCGTCGAGAGCATCGGTGGCGACCACGTCGACGTCACGAGCATCCTCGAGGACCCGTCGCAGGACCCGCACTCGTTCGAGTCGAGCGCGAAGACGCAGCTCGCCGTGTCCAAGGCGGACCTGCTGATCGAGAACGGCGGTGGCTACGACGACTTCATGTCCACGCTGGCGAAGTCCTCGAACACCGACGCCCCCACGATCAACGTGGTGGAGCTCTCGGGTCTCGACACCGGCGGATCGGACGAGTTCAACGAGCACGTCTTCTACAGCTACCCGACGATGGTGAAGCTCGTCGCCGACGTCTCCGAGCGCCTGACGAAGCTGGACAGCGCGGACGCGAGCACCTTCCAGGCCAACGCGAAGACCCTCACCGGCAAGCTGCAGGAGCTCGAGTCGCAGACCGCCTCGGTCGAGAAGACCGTCGACGGCGAGAAAGTGGCGTACACCGAGCCCGTGCCGGGGTACCTCTTCGACGCGATGGGCCTCGACAACGTGACGCCGCCGGACTTCTCCGAGGCGATCGAGGAGGGCGACGACGTCCCGCCGGCCGCGCTCAACGACACGCTCAAGCTCTTCACGAGCGGAGAGGCGAGACTGCTCGCCGTCAACGAGCAGACCTCGAGCCCCGAGACCGAACAGGTCCAGAAGGCCGCGAAGCAGGCGGGCGTCCCCGTCATCGGTGTCACGGAGACGCTCCCGAAGGGGGAGGATTACGTCTCGTGGCAGCAGGCGAACATCGACGCGGTGACGGCGGCACTCCAGAAGTGACGACCCTCCAGGACCGGGACCGGACCGCCACTGCCGCGCGCAGTGGTGGTTCCGCCGTGCTCGCACTCCGTGACGCGGGGCTCGCCTACGGCAGTCGTCGGCTCTGGGACGGCCTCGACCTCGACGTGCAGCCCGGCGAGTTCGTCGCCGTGCTGGGGCCGAACGGCGCCGGCAAGACCTCGCTGCTCCGCACCGTCCTCGGCCAGCAGCGGCTGACGAGCGGGTCGATGTCGTTCCTCGGACGCCCGGTCCGGCGCGGTCACCGGAGGATCGGGTACATCCCGCAGCAGCGGCTGATGGACTCCGGGACCCCGCTCCGTGCCCGCGACATGATCGCGCAGGGTGTCACCGGGCACCGCTGGGGCATCCGACCCGAACGCCGTGCCGAACGCGAACGCATAGACCGGATCGTGGCGGAGGTCGGCGCGACCGCGTTCGCCGACGCGCCCGTCGCCGAGCTCTCCGGCGGCGAGCAGCAGCGCACCCGTGTCGGACAGGCCATCGCCGCCGACCCGGCACTGCTGCTCTGCGACGAACCCCTCATCTCGCTCGACCTCCGGCACCAGCGCGGCGTCACCGAGCTCATCGACCGGCAGCGCCGACAGCAGGGCGCCGCGGTGCTCTTCGTCACCCACGACGTGAACCCGATCCTCGACGTCGTCGACCGGGTCCTCTACATCGCAGGCGGGCGCTTCCGGATCGGCGCCCCCGACGAGGTCCTGCGCGCCGACGTCCTCAGTGACCTCTACGGCACGCCCGTCGACGTCGTCCGCACGATGGGCCGCATCGTCATCGTCGGTGCGAGCGACGCCCACGACACCGCGGGCGACGGACACCACCACTGCGAGCCCTCGCCGCACGCCACCACCCCCGACGAAGGACGGATCTGATGGACGTCTGGTCGACCGTCTTCTCGTTCCAGGACTACGGCGAGCTGCTCGTCCTGGTGCGCAACTCGATCATCGCGGGCGCCGTGCTCGGCATCGTCGGCGGGCTCATCGGGCCGTTCGTCGTCGCCCGGAACATGCCGTTCGCGGTGCACGGCATCAGCGAGCTGTCGTTCGCCGGCGCGAGCGCCTCCCTGCTCCTCGGCGTCAACGTCGTCAGCGGCTCGGTCGTCGGGTCCCTGGTCGCCGCGCTGCTCATCGGGGTGCTCGGCAGCCGGGCCCGCGACCGGAACTCGATCATCGCCGTGCTCATGCCGTTCGGCCTGGGCCTCGGCATCCTCTGCCTGGCGCTCTACAAGGGCCGGGCCGCGAACAAGACCGGCCTGCTCACCGGCCAGATCGTCTCCGTCGACAACCCGCAGCTCGGCATGCTCGTGGCCATCGCCGCGGTCGTGGTGCTCATCCTCGTGGTCATCTGGCGTCCGCTGATGTTCGCCTCGGTGGACCCCGACGTCGCCGCGGCCGCCGGGGTCCCGGTGCGCACCCTCGGCCTGGTCTTCATGCTCGCGCTCGGCCTGGCCACCGCGGTGTCGGTGCAGATCGTCGGGGCGCTCCTGGTGCTCTCGCTGCTGGTCACCCCGGCCGCCGCCGCACTGCGGGTGACGGTGAACCCGGTCCTCGTGCCGGTGCTCTCCGTCGTGTTCGCCGTGACCTCGGTGGTCGGTGGCATCCTCCTGGCCCTCGGCGGCGGACTGCCGATCAGTCCGTACGTCACCACCATCTCGTTCCTCATCTGGGTCGTCTGCCGGGTGCTCGGCGCCCGCAGGGACCGCCGTGGACGTGACCGCGTGACGGCGCGGGAGCAGCAGGTCGACCGTGGGACGGGCCTCCCGGCCGTACCGGAGCAAGGAGTCGCAGCATGAACGCCGTCCAGAAGCCACGACGCAACACCTGGCAGCGCGAAGCGGTGCGCGGAGCCCTGTCCGAGACCGACGGCTTCGTCAGCGCGCAGTCGCTGCACGCACACCTGCGGGACGGCGGCTCCACCATCGGGCTGGCGACCGTGTACCGGGCGCTGTCCGACCTGGCCACCGAGGGTGACGCCGACTCGCTGCAGCAGGACGGTGAGTCCCTGTACCGGGCGTGCACGACCGACAAGCACCACCACCACCTGATCTGCCGCGTCTGTGGCCGGACGGTCGAGATCCAGGCCGACCCCGTCGAGGAGTGGGCCCGCGCGACCGCCGCCGCGAACGGGTTCTCGAACGCCAGCCACGTCGTGGACGTGTTCGGCGAGTGTGCCGAGTGCACCGCGCGTGCCGCTGTCCGGGGCGGCGCGTAGTCTCCGCCACATGCACGTGATCCTGGTTCCCGGGTTCTGGCTCGATGCGAGCGCATGGGACGACGTCGTCCCGGTCCTCCGCGCGGCGGGCCACACCGTCGACGCCGTCACCCGACGCGGGTCGACGCTCGACGAACAGGTCGCCGACCTCGTCGCCCGGGTGGACGACGCCCCGGAGCCGGTCGTGCTGGTCGGGCACTCCGGTGCGGGGCCGATCGCGTACATGGCGGCCGACCAGCGGCCCGACCGGGTGCTGCACCTGGTCTACGTCGACACCTTCCCCGGGCCGGACGGTGGATGCGTCAACGACGAACTACCGGTCGTCGACGGGCAGGTGCCCCTGCCGTCGTGGGACGTCTGGGAAGCCGCGACCCTGCGGGACATGACCCCGGAGATCCGTGCCGACGTCGAACGCCGTGCGTTCCCCGAACCGGCTCGCGTCGCGTCCGACCGGTTCCACTACGCCGACCCCGCACGACACCGGATCCCGGCGACCGTGATCACGTGCGAGATCGCCCCGGACGAGCTGGCCGGCATGGTCGCGGACCACCAGGTCTGGGCCGCCGAGCTCGTCGCGACCGAGGAGCTCGAGATCGTCGGCCTGCACACCGGGCACTGGCCGATGTCCACCGCACCACGGGAACTCGGTGCGCTGATCGTGCAGGCGCTGGCACCGCGCCCGACCGACGGCGTCTGAGGGCGCGCTCCGGCCGGACCGCGCGGGTCCGGACAGCCGTCGAGGGAGCCCGCGGGTAGCGTCCGGCGCGTGGACCTCGAGGCGTGGACGAGTTGGGCGGGCGCCGGCGACTACGACGTCGCCCGGTTCGTCCTGCAGCGTGGGGTCGCGGCGATCGCGTGCCTGGCGTTCCTGTCGGCGATCGCGCAGTTCCCGGCGCTGCTGGGCGAGCGGGGCCTCCTGCCCGTCCCGCGGTTCATGGAGCGCCGGTACGCGCAGACCCTGCCCGTCGTGTGGCGGTGGTGGCGGTACACCGATCGACGACTGCGGATCCTGGCCGGAGGCGGGGCGCTGCTGTCGCTGACGATCGTCGTCGGCCTGCCGCAGCGGGGGCCGGCGTGGGTCCCGGTGCTCTGCTTCCTCGTGCTCTGGCTGGCGTACATGTCGATCTCCGATGTCGGCCAGACCTTCTACTCGTTCGGGTGGGAGTCGCTGCTGCTCGAGTCCCTGTTCGTCGTGGCGTTCCTCGGCTCCGACCAGGTCGCGCCACCGATCGTGGTGCTCATCGCGATCCGGTGGCTCGTGTTCCGGCTGGAGTTCGGTGCCGGCATGATCAAGATGCGTGGGGACCGGTCGTGGCGCGACCTGACCGCGCTCTACTACCACCACGAGACGCAGCCGATGCCGAACCCGATGTCGCGCAGGGCCCACCTGCTGCCCCGACCCGTGCACCGGCTCGAGACGCTCGGCAGCCACGTGGTCCAGCTCGGGGTGCCGTTCCTGCTGTTCGCGCCGCAGCCCGTCGCCTCGGTCGCCGCGGCGCTCGTGCTGCTCACCCAGGCCTGGCTCGTGGTGTCGGGCAACTTCGCCTGGCTCAACTGGATCACCCTGGTGCTGGCCTTCGCGGCCGTCGATGACCGGTCGATCGCGACGGTGCTGCCGTTCCTCGACGGGATCGCGGACACCGGCCCGACCGCGACGCCGGCCTGGTTCGTCGGACTGACGGTCGCGGTCGGCCTGCTGCTGCTCGTGCTGTCCTGGCCGTCGGCGAAGAACCTGGTGTCACGCCGACAGCTCATGAACGCGTCGTTCAACCGCTGGCACCTCGCCAACGCCTACGGTGCCTTCGGCAGCGTCACGCAGGAGCGCGACGAGGTGATCGTCGAGGGCACCATGGCAGAGGTCCCCGACGAAGCGGACTGGCTGCCCTACGAGTTCAAGGGCAAGCCGGGGGACCCGCGTCGCCGCCCGGGGCAGTTCGCTCCGTACCACCTGCGCCTCGACTGGCTGATGTGGTTCCTGGCGCTCGGTGCGGACGACGGCTGGTTCCGGGTGTTCGTGCTGCGGCTGCTCGAGGCGGACCGGCCGACGCTCCGGTTGCTCCGGCACGACCCGTTCGACGGGCAGCGGCCGCGGTGGGTCCGGGCGCGGGTGTTCCGGTACCGGTTCGCCACCCGGGTGGAACGGCGGGAGACCGGGCTGTACTGGATCCGGCAGGAACAGGGGTACCTCCTGCCGCCGTCCGGCCTCCGGCGGTGAGGGCGGACCGGAGGCCCGGCGTGCGGCGCGCCCGGCTTGCGAGGTGCCTGGCCGTCGCGTAACGTGGGTGGCTGGTTCTCTGCGTTCATCGTGGAGTGCCCGTTGTTCTGCCCTCCGACCGTCGCGAACGCCGCGGTCGCGCGGTACCGGATCGAGCCTCCAGGCCCGACTGCCGGTCTGGGCGGTGCGCACAACCCCCTCGCTCGTCGCCGTCGTGGACTTCCACTCAGGCGGCGCAGCGCGTGCGTGCCAGGCAAGTGACCTTGGGTGCAGCCGATCGGCTGCACGGTATTCATCAGGAGGAAACCATGGCTGCAGTGTGCCAGGTGACCGGCGCCGTTCCCGGCTTCGGACACAACATCTCGCACTCGCACCGTCGGACGAAGCGTCGCTTCGACCCGAACGTGCAGAAGAAGACCTACTACGTGCCGTCGCTGCGTCGTAACGTGACGCTCAACGTCAGCGCCAAGGGCATCAAGGTGATCGACGCTCGTGGCATCGAGTCCGTCGTGGCGGGCATCCTCGCCCGTGGGGAGAAGATCTGATGGCGAAGCGCGGTCAGGACATCCGTCCGATCATCAAGCTCCGTTCCACTGCGGGTACCGGGTTCACGTACGTGACCAAGAAGAACCGCCGGAACAACCCCGACCGTCTCGTGCTGAAGAAGTACGACCCGGTGGTCCGCAAGCACGTCGACTTCCGTGAGGAGCGCTAGGCCATGGCGAAGAAGAGCAAGATCGCGAAGAACAACCAGCGCGCCGTCATCATCGAGCGCTACGCCGAGCGTCGCCTCGAGCTGAAGAAGGCCCTCGTGGACCCGAACGGCACCGACGAGTCCCGCGAGGCCGCCCGCGTCGGCCTGCAGAAGCTGCCCCGCGACGCGTCGCCGGTCCGCTACCGCAACCGCGACGCCATCGACGGCCGTCCCCGCGGCCACCTCGGTGAGTTCGGCATCAGCCGTGTCCGCTTCCGTGACATGGCCCACCGTGGCGAGCTCCCCGGCATCACGAAGAGCTCCTGGTAAGCACCAGTTCTCCCGGCGCCCCCGCGACCTCTCGAGGTCGCGGGGGCGTCGTCGTCGTCCGCGGGACGTCATCCGCCGACCCGGGCAGCACCACGGTCGTCACATCGGTCACTCCAGCCCCTCCTGTCACCGGAGAGGCCCGGAAAACCGGGCGGGTCGACCGGAAACCCCGGAACCGGCTGGTAGGTTCATCAGCGGTTCCCCGGGCCCTCGGCCCGACCGGGCCCACCGCTCGGGGCAACCGTCCCGCAGCATCCGGACGTTCCGCGTCCGACCCATACGCAAGAAGTCCGAGGAGGACATCCAATGGCTGACAAGTCACTGAACCGCACCGAGCTCGTCGCTGCCGTCGCCGCCGAGTCCGGCCAGAGCCAGGCCACCGTCAACGGCGTCGTCGACGCGCTCTTCGCCGTCGTCGGCAAGTCCGTCGCGGACGACACCAAGGTCACGATCCCGGGCTGGATCGCCTTCGAGAAGACCCACCGCGCCGCCCGCACCGGCCGCAACCCGCAGACGGGTGAGGCCATCGAGATCGCCGCGAGCGACTCGGTCAAGGTCAGCGCCGGCAGCAAGCTCAAGGCGTCGGTCAAGTAAGACCACTCAGCTCCACGGAAGGGACGGCGTTCGCGCCGTCCCTTCCGTCGTTCCCGGGAGGCCCGTCCACCGTCCACAGGTCGGCCCGCGTTGTTTCGGTGGCGCGCTGGGCAGCGCCTAGGCTTGACGGGTGAACCGCATCGCGCGCATCGCCGGCCCCGGCGTCCTGCTGCTCGCGGCGTTCGTGTCCCTGCTCGTGGCGCTCGTCGTCGGCGGTGGTGCCGACGCCGCCCTCATCGCCGACCCCGGTGCGGTCGTCCGCTTCGGGCTCCCGATCGCGCGGATGCTCGTCGACCTGTCCGCCGCAGCCGCCATCGGCGGGCTCGCCCTCGCGACGATCGGACTCTCCCGCACGGCACCGGAGTGGGACCGCGCGATCGACGTGGCCGCCGCGGCAGCCGGTGTCTGGACGGTGACCTCGGCGGTCACGACCTTCTTCACCTACCTCAGCGTCGCCGGCGGGGCGGTCAGTCTCGACGCGAAGTTCGGCCAGTCGATGGGCGTCTTCCTCACCGGGACCGACCTCGGTCTCGCCTGGCTCACCACCGTGCTCGTCGCGGCAGCGGTCACCGTGCTCTGCTTCGCCGTGCGATCCCGGGGCATGGTCGCGCTGACGGCCGGTGTCGCCCTGATCGGCCTCGTCCCGCTGACACAGCAGGGCCATGCGGCCGGCACCGCCAGCCACGACGCCGCGGTCACCGCACTCGGACTGCACCTGGTGGGTGCCGCGCTCTGGGTCGGCGGGCTCGTCATGCTCGTCCTCGTCCGTGACGTCGTCCCCGGCGAGCGTCTCGCAGCCGTCGTCGGCCGGTACTCCAGCGTCGCGCTGGGTTGCTTCGTCCTCGTGAGCGTCTCCGGCGTGGTGTCCGCCCAGATCCGGATCGGGGCCTGGGCTGAGCTCGGCAGCCCGTACGGCGTGCTCGTGCTCGTCAAGGTGGCCGCGATCGTCGCGATGGGCGTCATCGGAGCGATGCACCGCCGCCGGGTGATCTCCGCCCTGACCGCCGCACCCGCGCGCGTCCGGCCCTTCTGGACGCTCGTCGTGGTCGAGCTCGCCGTGATGGGCGTCGCGTCGGGCTTCGCCGCCGCGCTCGGCCGCACCGCCACCCCCGCGGGGCAGCTGGCGCTGAGCAAGACCAGCGACCCGAGCCCGGCCGAGGTCCTGACCGACGACCCGCTCCCCGCGGCGCCGGGGTCCTGGGGCTGGCTGACGAACTGGAACGTCGACCTGTTCTGGCTGATGGCCGCCGTGCTGCTCGTGGCCGCCTACGTCGCCGGGGTCGTCCGTCTGCGTCGACAGGGGCGTTCCTGGCCCCTCCGCCGCTCGGTGTCCGCCGGCATCGCGGTGGTGGCGCTCGTCGTCGCGACCTCGGGCTCGCTGCACACCTACGACCGCTTCCTGGTGTCGGCGAACGTCGGAGCGCACGTGCTGCTCGGGCTGGTCGTCCCCGCCCTCGTCTGGGCCGCGGCGCCCGTGCAGCTCATCCGGGCAGCCGTCCACCCGCGAACGGACGACAGCGCCGGCGTGGCCGAGTGGACCACGGTCTTCGTCGACAACGCCGTCGTGCGGTACCTGGTCCAGCCGTTCCCGGCGTTCCTGCTGCTCGCCGGCATCTGGTGGGGGCTGTACGCGACCGACGTGCTGCGCTGGTCCGTCAGCGACGCCATGGGCCGGACCGTGGTGGACCTGGTCTTCCTGCTCGTGGGGCTCCTGGCGCTGCCGACCCTCCTCACGCCGATCGCCCTCGGCGCCCGGCGGCCGTCGGCAGCGGCGTTCCTCGTGCGTGCCGTCGGAGCGGTCGTCGTCGCGGCGGCCACCATCTCGCTCGGCATCGCGATGCAGGGGCCGCTCGGGCTGCTGCAGGCGTCCTGGTTCGGGGCGATGGGGCGCACCTGGGGCCCGGACCCGCTCGTCGACCAGGCCCGGGCAGGCGCGCTGCTGATCGTCGCGGGTGTGCTCGTCGTCGTCGCGGTGGTCGTCGTCGGCGCGGTGCGCCTGTGGACCCGTCCGGGTGCCGGGGTCGGTGTCGGCGGCGGTGTCGGCGGGGCCGAGGACCAGCCCATCGCACCGGCGGCCGCGTCCCCGGCGGACGTGCCCACGAGCCTCCCGGAC
Source organism: Curtobacterium sp. MCPF17_047 (assembly GCF_003234045.1). NCBI lineage: Bacteria > Bacillati > Actinomycetota > Actinomycetes > Micrococcales > Microbacteriaceae > Curtobacterium > Curtobacterium sp. MCPF17_047. The sequence continues at coordinate 23,847 of NZ_QKSF01000005.1, forward strand.
GCCGACACCGCGACAGCGGTCGGCGACAGCGGCGTCGCGAGCGGATCGAGCGCGCGATGAGCGTCGAGCTCTCCGCCGAACAGCGGGCGGTCTTCGAGTACATCGAGTCGACGCGCGACCACGTCTTCATCACCGGACGAGCCGGCACCGGCAAGTCCACGCTGCTCAACCACCTGTCCTGGAACACCGAGAAGCAGGTCGTCATCTGCGCCCCGACGGGTGTCGCGGCGCTGAACGTCGGCGGACAGACGATCCACTCGCTGTTCCGCCTGCCGATCGGCCTCATCGCGGACGCCGAACTGCGGCAGGGCCCGGACACCCGGAAACTCCTCAACACCATCGACACCCTGGTCATCGACGAGGTCTCCATGGTCAACGCCGATCTGCTCGACGCCATGGACCGCTCGTTGCGGAAGGCCCGCGGACGGCAGTTCGAGCCGTTCGGCGGCGTCCAGGTGGTCATGTTCGGCGACCCGTACCAGCTGCCCCCGGTACCGGGTGACGGTGACGAGCGCGCCTACTTCACCGACCACTACCGGTCCATGTGGTTCTTCGACGCCAAGGTGTGGCTCGAGGCCCAGCTCCACATCATCGAACTCGCGACCGTGCACCGGCAGCGGGACGATGCCTTCGCCGCGATGCTCACCGCCGTCCGCCACGGCCGGGTCACCGCCGACGTCGCGCAGCGGCTCAACGAAGCGGGCGCCCGTCCTGCCCCCGACGACGCGATCACCCTCGCCACCCGGAACGACACCGTCGCCCGGATCAACAAAGCCGCCCTCGAACGGCTGCCCGGCAAGCTGAAGACCGCCAAGGCCGACGTCAACGGCGACTTCGGCGGTCGGAACTTCCCGGCGGACGAAGCCCTCGAGCTGAAGCCCGGCGCCCACGTGATGTTCCTCCGCAACGACCCGGACCAGCGCTGGGTGAACGGCACGCTCGGCATCGTGCGGAGCATCCGCGACACGGTGTGGGTCAGCGTCGACGGTGAGGACTTCGAGGTCCAGCCGTCGGTGTGGGAGAAGTTCAAGTACTCGTACGACCCGGAGAAGAAGGAACTCAAGAAGGACACGGTGGGGGAGTTCCAGCAGTTCCCCCTGCGCCTGGCCTGGGCCGTGACGATCCACAAGTCCCAGGGCAGCACCTACGACCGGGCGGTGGTGGACCTCGGCAACCGGGTGTTCAGCGCCGGGCAGACGTACGTGGCGTTGTCGCGCTTGACGTCCCTGGACGGGCTGTACCTGACGCGGCCGCTCCGACCGGCGGACATCATCGTGGACCTCGACGTGCGGCGGTTCATGTCCGAGTCGCCGCGCGTCGTCGCGACGCAGCTCGAGCCGCCGAAGCCCGCCGCCGAGCCCTCGGACGCACCCGAGGCCTGACGCCGACGCGAGCCGGCCCGCTCCGTCCGTGGTGCGCCCCCGCGCTCCCTGCGGCCTCGACGGGCCGGTGCCGAGGTCGCACGACGTGCCGCTCGCGTCCGTCGAGGTCGCACGACGTGCCGCTCGCGTCCGTCGAGGTCGCACGATGTGCCTGCTGGGCGGCCGGCCGGCGGCCGTTCGTGCGACGTCGACGGCTGCCCGGCGGCGGTTCGTGCGACGTCGGTAGGTGGGCGGGTGAGCTGCCGCTCGCGTCGCCTGGTCGCTCGACGTGCCGCTCGCGTCCGTCGAGGTCGCACGATGTGCCTGCTGGACGGGCGGCCGGCGGGAGGTCGTGCGACCTCGGCGAGGGGCCGGCGGCGCGTCGCGCGACCTGGCCGCGCCGCACGCACCCCACGAACGACGACGCCCGCCTGCCGGAGCGGCAGACGGGCGTCGGAGGTGAGCAGGTCAGGCGCGGGCGCCCGCTGCCCGCAGTGCGCGGATGTTCTCCTTGTCGGCACCCAGCGCGGTGAGCAGCAGGACGACGCCGACGATGGCGTGGAAGACGTTGTCGGTCGTGTTCAGCGCGAGGACGTTCGCCGAGGTGTTCGAGAACACGAACCCGTAGACGGCGAGCACGAGCAGCACGACACCGATGACCCGGTTCACCGTGCGGGACCCGATCGTGTTGCCGAGGCCCACGATGAAGAACGCGGCGGCCAGGATCGTCCACAGCCCGCAGAGGGCCGGGTTGAGCCCGAACGCGTTCCAGAGGAACCCACCGGAGCGGCTGAAGAACGCTCCGCCACCGTCCTGGGCGAAGAAGAAGCCCAGGATGCCCCAGATCGCGAAGAGCGTGCCGGCGGTCATCGCCAACGCGCGGTTCGGCGAGGCGATGATGCTCGGTTCCTTGACGGCCACTTCGGTCTCCTCTTCCTGCGCGACGATCGCGCTGTACGACTGCCCGCCGTCGCGCTGGTCACGCACACTGTCAGCGGCACGCGCTCCGGTGCCGGACCGACCTGTGTCACGCTGTCCGGAGACCTGCTGCAGGACGGCCGTGGCCTTGCTGCGAAGGCCGGCGTTCCCAGCTTCGGACGGGTGCCCCAACGGTATCGTGTCGGACCCCGAGCGACCGAATCGCTTCCCGCGCAGCAGACCGACGACGAGGCCGACCACCATGACCCCCAGGAGGACGATGCCCGTGATGCGGACGCCTGAGCGCACCGCCCCCGAGTCCGTCGACGAGGGGCGTGGACCGAGCGTCTCCCGGAGGCTCCGGTGGGCTCTGCTCGCGGCTCTGGGGTTCGTGATCGTGCCTTCCGTCTACGCGGTCGCCGTGTTGACGCCGCTGGGGCAGCGGGTGGAGGACGCCGCGCTCGGCGGTGTCCGCGAGTCCGACCTGTTCGGGTCGGACACCGCACTCAACGTCATCTCGGTGCCGGTGATCCTGCTGTTGGTCGTCGTGATCGCCGCCGTCGCGTTCGCACGCAGGCGGCTCGCCGTGGGGCTCGGAGCGGGCTTCGTGGTGCTCGCGTCCGCGGCCACCTCGACGTTGCTCAAGCGTATCGCCGAGCGCCCGGAGATCGCTCAGTCGACGACGCCGAACTCGTTCCCGTCGGGGCACGCGACCATCGCCCTCGCGGCGTTGTTCGCCGTGTTGATGGTCACGCCGCGGCGGTTCCGGCCGCTGGTGCTGCTCGTCGGCGCCGTCTACGCGGTGTTCGTCGCGAACCAGACCGTCGTCTACGGGTGGCACCGGGTGAGCGACATCATCGGCGCCTGCGCGGTCGCGCTGTTCTGGCTCGGGCTCGTCCGGGCGGTCGGACCGCAGGTGGACCGCGGCGCCCGGGGCGACCGTGACGGACGCCGGGGACCGCGACGCGCGGTGACGGTCGTGCTGCTCGTCGCCGTGGCCGCCGCGTTGGCGGTCGGTGTGGTCGCGCTGCTGGTCGGGACCCTCGGTGACGGAGAGCACGGCGCGATGCTGCTGGCGGGTCGGCTGGCCTCGTCCGCCAGCGTCCTGGCGGTGATCACGGCGGTGTGGTTGGCCGATGGCATGCACCACGTGCCGCCGACGACCAGCGCGGACGCGCCTCCCGTCCGCATCTGAACGGGGGCGGTGGCAGTGGCGGGAATGCTCCCGCCTGCGCTACGTTGTAACCGTCAGTTCGATGCAAACGCATAGAACAGCGACGAGTCAGCGACAGACGAGGCGGCACATCATGCAGTTCGGGATCTTCACAGTCAGCGACGTCACCACCGACCCCACCACCGGGACCACGCCGGACGACACCCAGCGCGTCCGGGACATCCTGACGATCGCGCAGCACGCGGACCAGGCCGGCCTCGACGTCTTCGCCACCGGCGAGCACCACAACCCGCCGTTCGTCGCCTCGAGCCCCACGACCATGCTCGGCTACCTGGCCGGCGTGACGAAGGACATCACCCTCTCGACGTCGACGACCCTCGTCACCACGAACGACCCGGTGCGCATCGCCGAGGAGTACGCGATGCTCCAGGTCATCTCCGGCGGCCGCATGGACCTGATGATGGGCCGCGGCAACACCGGCCCGGTCTACCCGTGGTTCGGCAAGGACATCCGGCAGGGCCTGAACCTGGCGGTCGAGAACTACGCACTGATCCGCCAGCTCTGGGAGAACGAGGTCGTCAACTGGCAGGGGCAGTTCCGCACGCCGCTGCAGGGCTTCACCTCGACCCCGCGCCCGCTCGACGGCGTCGCCCCCTTCGTCTGGCACGGGTCGATCCGCACGCCCGAGATCGCGGAACAGGCCGCCTACTACGGCGACGGGTTCTTCCACAACAACATCTTCTGGCCGATCCAGCACACCGAGCAGATGGTCGGGCTGTACCGGCAGCGCTACGAGCACCACGGACACGGGCGTGCTGACCAGGCGATCGTGGGCCTCGGTGGGCAGTTCTTCGCGCGGAAGAACTCGCAGGACGCAGTCGACGAGTTCCGTCCCTACTTCGACAACGCCCCGGTCTACGGACACGGCCCGTCGATGGAGGACTTCACCACCCAGACCCCGCTCACCGTCGGTTCGCCGCAGCAGGTCATCGACCGGTACGCCACGATGAAGGACCACGTCGGGCACTACCAGCGCCAGCTGTTCCTCATCGACCACGCCGGCCTGCCGCTGAAGACGGTGCTCGAGCAGATCGACATCCTGGCCGAGGACATCGTCCCGGAGCTGCGCCGCATCAACGAGTCCGACCGGCCCGAGCACGTGCCGTCGAACCCGCCGACGCACCTGGAGCGCGTCGTCGCCGCCCGCGCGTCCGGCACGGCCGGTGCTGACCACGTGGCCGCCGTCGACGAGTGGACCGGCGCGTCCGTCTGAACGGGCCGGTGACCAGCTGACGGACGGGAGGCTCGCCACCCGTCCCGGCGCGCGACTCGGCCTCGGTGCGCGTCTCGACCCCGGTGCGCGTCGCAACCCGGGTGCTCGTTGCCTCCGCCGAAGCGACAGATCGCCGCGAAGCATTCGCGGCGATCTGTCGCTTTCGCGTCCCGGAAGCCGCGCGGGTCAGCGCCGGACGTCCCGAGGGTCGGCGGGGCGCGCGGGGCGTGCGGGCACGAGCTTGAGGCCGACGACGCAGCCGACGATGCCCGCGATGAACAGCAGGCGGAGGAGCGTGACCGGCTCCGCGCCGGTCGCCATGCCCCAGAGCACCGTGAGTGCCGCTCCGGTGCCGGTCCAGACGGCGTACGCGGTGCTGATCGGGATCTGCTTGAGGACGTACCCGAACGCTCCGAGGCTCAGCACGATGGTGACCGCGAAGACCAGCGTCGGCCCCGGGCGGGTGAAGCCGTCGCTGGCCCCGAGCGCGGTGGCCCAGACGGTCTCGAACGCGGCGCTGACGAACAGCACGACCCAGGGCATCAGCTCACCACCTTGAGACCGACGACGCACGCGACCAGACCGAGGACCAGTGCGATGCGGGCGAGCGACGCGGCCTCCTGCCGCCGTAGGACCGCGACGACGACCGTCAGCGAGGCGCCGATCCCGACCCACACCGCGTAGGCGGTGCCGACCGGGATCTCTTTCATGGCGAACGCGAGCCCGACCATGCTCAGGCCCATGCCGGCGACGAAGACGATCGTCGGCACCACCCGCTTGAACCCGTTCGACGCCCCGAGCGCGGTGGCCCAGACGGCCTCGAGCACGCCCGACAGCACCAGGATGACCCATGCCATGGTGTTCCTCCGATCCGAAGTCGTACGACTGTGCGACTTGCTGCCGTCCAGTTCTAGCACGAAGTCGTACGAGCGTGCGACCATGAGTGCATGTCGCGCAGCATCGACCTCGAGGAACGCCGTCGCACCGTGTCCGCGGCGGCCTGTCGGGTCCTCGCCCGGGACGGCCTGGGTGGCCTGTCCGTCCGGAACGTCGCCGCCGAGGCCGGACTGCCCCCGAGCACCGTCCGCTACGCGTTCCCGACCCAGGCGAGCGTCCGGGAGCACGCGATCGCCTCGGTCTTCGACCGGACCAGGGAGCGCATCGAGGCGATCCCCGCGGACCTGCCGCCCCGCGAGTGGGTGCGGGCCGTCCTCGTCGAGCTGCTGCCCCTCGACGACGAGCGCGTGATCGAGCTCGACGTGTACCTGGCCCTCGGGAACGCGGCACTGACGGACGTCGAGCTCCGGCCGACGCTCGACCGCGTCGTCGTCGAGATGCGCGAGTGGTGCGAACGCGTCCTCGGCGTGATCGGGGTGCCCGAAGCCGACCGCGAGTACGAGGCCTGCCGACTGCACGCGCTGCTCGACGGCCTCGCGATGCACGTCGCCCGGCTCGCACCGGGCGAATCGGGTGACTGGGCGATCGACGTCCTCGACCGACACGTCGACGGAGTCGCCCGGATCTGACCGAGGGAGGCCTGACCGGCGCAGCCCCGGCCGGGGGAGCCGGACCGGGAGGCCTGACCGGCGGAGCCCCGGACCTGCCACGCCCTGCCGGACCGGCGCAGCCCCGGACCGGCCCGGCCCCGCCCTGCCGGACCGGCGCCGATCCGCCGGGGCAGGACGGGCCTCCAGGCCGGCGACGCCGACGCCCCCTATCCTGTCCGGGTGACGAGCACCCCCGCCCGCCCCGTCACGACGCGCCCGCGCAGCCTGACCGGCCCCGGTCTGGTCCTCGCCGCCGTCGTGGCGCTCCTCGCCGTCCGCGTGCTCTCGCCGGCCGTCGGGACCGCGGGCCTGCCGGACGTCGTGCAGGACTTCCTGACGCTCGCCATCAGCGTCGTCGTCGAGTCGCTGCCGTTCGTGGTCCTGGGCATCGTACTGTCGATCGTCGTCGAGGTCTGGGTCCCGCACGGGGTCCTCGAACGGATCCTGCCGACGCGGCCGATGCCCCGGCGTGCGGTCATCTCGTTGATCGGCATGCTGTTCCCGGTGTGCGAGTGCGGCAACGTCCCGCTGGCCCGCGGGCTCATGCTCCGCGGGTTCACCCCGGCCGAGGCGGTCACGTTCCTCGTCGCCGCACCGATCCTCAACCCGCTCGTCATCATCAGCACCGCGCAGGCGTTCGGCTGGTCGGGGTGGATCCTGCCCGCGCGGATCGTCGGCGGGTTCGTCGTCGCGAACCTGGTCGGGTGGATCGTCGCCGCGCACCGCCGCCCGGCGGACCTGCTCCTGCCCGCCTTCGAGGCCCGCTGCCGCGCGGCCGTCGGCGCCCCGCCGGTCCGCGACAAGTGGCGGGAGAGCGCGTCCCACTTCGGTGGCGAGACCGCGACGATGATGCCGGCTCTGTTCGTCGGTGCCGGGCTGGCGGCGGCGATCCAGGTCGCGGTACCGCGGAGCGCCCTGGTCGCGGTCGGGTCGAACCCGGTGCTGTCGGTGCTCGCGATGATGCTCCTGGCGATGACGGTGTCGCTCTGCTCGAACGTCGACGCCTTCTTCGCACTGTCCTTCGCGTCGACGTTCCTGCCCGGGTCGATCACCGCCTTCCTGATCATCGGGCCGATCATCGACGTGAAGATGATCGCCCTGCTCCGCACGACGTTCCGCGCGCGCTTCCTGGTGCTGCTCGCTGTCGTCTGTGTCCTGTTCGCCGCGACCGTCGGGTTGGTGATGAATGTCCTCGTCTGACCGCAGCCCGGCCGGGCACGAGCACGGTGCCGCCGCCAGTCACGCGGACCGCACCGCGACGCGTCGGGCACTGCTCGGCCTCGGGTCCGTCCTGGCCGTCGCCCTCGGCACGCTCTGGCTCGGGCTCGCCGACCACCTCGACCTCTACATCAACCCCCGGTACGCCGTCTTCACGCTGGTGCTCGCGGCCGTCGCGGTGCCCGCTTCGGTCGCCGGCCTCGTCGTGGTCGCCCGCCACGGCGGCCACACGCACGACGCGGACCCGGAACCCCGGCCGGGAGGCGGTGGTCGCCTCCTGCACGTCGTCCTCGGCTCGGTCGCGGCGCTCGTCACGATCGGCACCGTCGTCGCGATGCTCGTCCTGCCCCCGACGACCCTCTCCGCGCGGACCGCGCAGCAGCGGAGCGTGGGGTCGGCCTCGCTGTCCGACGCGACGGGTGCCGGGGCGCCGGTGTCGCTCCTCGGCAGCGAGTCGGTCGACACCTCGGGCTACGGCGTGAAGGACTGGGCCGCGCTCATCCGGCAGAGCACCGACACGACGGCGCTCGTCGGCCGCGAGCTCACCCTCACCGGCTTCGTCGTGCCCGGCTCTGACGACACCTTCACGCTGACCCGGTTCGTCGTCAGCTGCTGCGCGGTCGACGCCCAGCCCGTCGGCATCGGTGTCACGACGGACGGCACGCCGTCGCCGGAGAACCAGTGGGTCCGGGTCGAGGGCGCCCTCGCCGCGAACCCGGACACGTCCTCGGACGCCCGGCTCGTCATCCGCGCCGCGACGGTCACCCGTGTCGGCCAGCCCTCGGACCCGTATGAGTACTGACGCCGAGCCGGGTGCCGTCCGCCCGCGACGTCCGGTCACCCACCGCTTCCGCCGTCGGTTCCTGGCCGTGGTGGTCGTCCTGACCGTCGTCGCAGCGCTCGCCGCCGTGGTCGGTTCGCAGCAGGGCCCCCGGTTGCGGTCGGTGTCGTACGACGCCGGCGACCTGGTCACCCGGCCCGCCCAGCGCGTGATCCTCACCGCGAACCAGGCGGTGCAGCGCGTCCCGGCGTCTGCGGTCCGCGTGAGTCCTGCGGCAGCGTTCTCGGTCACGTCGAGCGGCAACACCGTCGCCGTGGAGTTCGCCGGCCCGCTCGGGTACGACCGCGACTACACGCTGACGGTCCGCGGCGTCCGCGCCCCGGGGCAGGCGGCCGCCTCCGAGCTCCGCACCACGATCCGCACCGGCAGCACCGACGTCCTCGCCGTGCTGCCCGGCGGGGACGGCGACCCGGACCGGATCATCCGCCGGGACCTCGGCGCCGCCGGCACCCGCACCGTGTACCGCGCGTCGGGGATCGCGGAGTACGCGGTCCTCGCCCGCTCCCTGGTCGTGCTCCGGAACGACACGTCGGGCCACTCGGCGATCGACATCGTGCCGCTCGCCGGTGGCGTCCAGGACCCCGCGGTCCCCGTCGAACGGCTGTCGATGCCGAGCCCGGTCGGGACGGCGAAGGCCCTGCACGCCGCCGACGACGGCGCATCGTTCGGGTTCGTCTACGCTGACACGTCCTCCGGTCGGTCCGAGGACGTCGGCCTGTACGACGTCGACCTGACGGGCACGCACCAACCGGAGCCGGTCGGGCCGGACGGCCGACCGGCGGTCGGGGCGACACCGCTCTCGGTCGCCCAGTGGGCCTACGTGCCGCGCACCGCGAGCGCCCTCGTCCGGACGGGCGCCGACGACCTGGTGCTCGTCGACATGGGTGGTCGCAACGAAGCCGTCCGACTGGGCTCTGCGACGTACCTGCACGGCTTCGTGGGCTCCGGCACGACCGCAGTCGTCGAGACCGGCACCGGCATCGTGCAGCTCGACCTCACGGACGGCGACCGGACCCCGCTGCCCACCCCGGCGGCGAGCACCGATCAGCCCTACCTCGGACGCATCGCTCCGCTCGCCGAGGGTCGGTACCTGCGGCTCGTCGGTTCGACCCGCGACGACGGCACCCTGGCGGCCCGCATCATGCGGGTGGACGGGGCAGGGGCCTCCCGGCTGGCGGTGACCATCCCCGACGACGCGAGCGTCACCGCGGTCTGCCCGTCACCGAACGGCCAGTTCGCCGCGGTGGCGACACGTTCCGCCGGCGGCGCGCTGGTCAGCGTCGTGGACACCACGTCGGGTGCACTCCAGGCTTCCCTGGCCGGCACCGCGATCGACTGGTGCACCGCGCTGCCGACGGGCGACGAGGTCGGCTGAAAGCCGGACCCGGGAACGGACCAACCGGACCAACCGGACCCGGGAACGGACCGACAACCGGACGTGGATCCGGACGTGCGACCGCCGCTACTTCCGCAGCGTCTGCCGCGGGTACTCGCCGAAGCGCCGCAGGTACTCGCCCGAGAACCGGCCCATGTGCGTGAACCCCCAGCGTGAGGCGATGTCCGCCACGGACGCGGTTCCCGGCTCGGCAGCCACCAGGTCGTCGTGGACCTGGCGCAGTCGGACCTCGCGCAGGTAGTTCATCGGCGTGCGGTCGAGCGTCCGCTGGAACGACTCCTGCAGCGCACGGACGCTGAGGTCCGCCGCCCGGGCGATGTCCGACACGGTCAACGGCTCGCCGGCGTGCTCGTGCAGGAACTCGACGGCCTTGCGCAGGCGGGTGTTGCGACGCTCGCCGTAGCCGTCCGGCTGGGCCTCGCCCTGGAACCGGTACAGCCCGAACAGCGAACGGACGACGTCACGCTGCGCCTCGTTCCACGCGAGGGACGCGGACCCCTCGGTGCGGAGGGCCCGGACCGCGCCTGCGACGGAACTGCGCCACGCCTGCACGGCGGCATCGGTCGGGGTGACGGAGCGGTCGAAGCCGAGGGTGCCGTCGACCAGGTACCGCTCGGCGGCCACGTCGAGGACCAGGTCGCGGTCGAGGTGGACCAGTCGCTGGTCCCAGTCCTCGTACTCCATCTCGAACCGGCGCTCGATCGGGAACAGCGCCGGGACGCCGGGCTCCATCCGGACCTCGTCACGCCCCACGTCCACACGCGCCCGGCCGGCGTCGATCCACTGGACGACGACCTCACCCTCGACGGCGACGTCGCCGCGCAGGTACCCGTGCATCTGCGATCGGCGGATGCTCATCCGGTCGTCACCGACGCCGACGTACTTGTACCAGTAGTCGCGGTCGACGGGGGAGGAGTACCAGGTCCGGCCGGCGTACATGCCGGCGAGGTCCTGGATGGCGCCACCGGTGTCGTTGCCCGACACGGCGACGATGGCACCGGTGGGCGCCGAGGTCTCCGGATTGGTCATGTCCCCACCATCCTCCGGACGGCGGTCGCGCGCGAGCCGTCGGGCGAGCTGTGGTCGCGGGACGGCGCTCCGCGGATCATGGCACGCGGATGTCGAGGTCGCGGTCAGGTTCGCGGTCGGATCGGGGGACGGCGAGGTGGAGCCGGGTGGACGACGGAACGGGAGGCCCGTCACCAGCTGGTGACGGGCCTCCCGTTCCGGTGTGGACCGGCTGTCGACGTGCGGGACGACGACGGCGCGGGTCGTTACGCGAGCGTCGCGGCGTCGATGACGAAGCGGTAGCGGACGTCCGAGGAGAGGACGCGCTCGTAGGCCTCGTTGACCTGGTCGGCGCTGATCAGCTCGGTTTCCGGCAGGATGCCGTGCTCGGCGCAGAAGTCGAGCATCTCCTGGGTTTCACGGATGCCACCGATCGACGAACCCGCCCAGCTGCGACGGCCCGGCAGGAGCGCGAACGCGGGGACCTGGAGCGGCTCGGACGGGGCGCCGACGTTGACCATCATGCCGTCGACCTTGAGCAGGCTGAGGTGCGCACCCATGTCGATCGTCGCCGAGACGGTGTTGATGATGAGGTCGAACGAGCCCTTGAGCTTCTCGAACGTCTCCGGGTCCTTCGTCGCGTAGTGGGCCTTCGCGCCGAACTTGAGCGAGTCCGCCTGCTTCGAGGTGGTCTGCGACAGGACCGTGACCTCGGCGCCGAGCGCCGCGGCGATCTTGACGCCCATGTGACCGAGGCCGCCGAGGCCGACGATCGCGACCTGCATGCCGGGGCCGGCCTTCCAGTGGTGCAGCGGCGAGTACAGCGTGATGCCGGCGCAGAGCAGCGGTGCGACCTTCTCGATGTCGAGCGACTCCGGGACGCGGAGGACGAAGTCCTGGTCGACGACGACGGCCTGGGAGTAGCCGCCCTGGGTGATGGTGCCGTCGGCGCGGTCGACGGATGCGTAGGTCCCGGTGTTGCCCTTCAGGCAGTACTGCTCCTGGCCGGCGAGGCACTGCTCGCACTCGCCGCAGGAGTTGACCATGCAGCCGACGCCGACCAGGTCACCGACGGCGTACTTCGTGACGTCCGATCCGACCTCGGAGACGTGGCCGACGATCTCGTGGCCGACGACCTGCGGGTACTGGATGGGGCCCCACTCGCCGCGGACGGTGTGGATGTCGGAGTGGCAGATGCCGGCGTAGGCGATGTCGATCATGACGTCGCCCGGCAGGAGGTCGCGGCGCTCGATGGTGGTCTTGACGAGCGGTTCGGTCGCGGACGGTGCCGCGTACGCGTTGACGGTGCGCAAGGGTCTCCTCGTGGGGTGGGGATGTCGGGCCGGGTGCGGCCCACCCTCGATCCTGCTCCGGTTGTGCGACAGGTGACAGGTACGGGTGGAACACCCTTCGGGTTGCCCGGGCAGGCGTGGCGTGCTGCCGCGCCGGTGCTCGCACGGGGTGCGGTCCGCGCCGGTGCTCGCACGGAGTGTGGTCAGCGTGGCGTGCTGCTCGACGCCCGGACGACGAGCCGGACCGGGAGGACGTGGTGCCGTGGGGGACCGTCGTCCCCGGCGATGCGGGCGAGGAGCTCTCCGGCCCCGACGCGACCCATCGCCTCCGGTTCGTGCGCGATGACACTGATGCCGAGCACGTCGGCGAGCTCGAAGTCGTCGAACCCGACCAGGGCCGGCCGGTCCGGGCGGTCGGCGTACGCCCGCAGGGCTCCGGTCGTGATGCGGTTGTTCGTCGTCACGACGGCGGTCGGTGGTTCGGGGCTCTCGACGAGGCTCACCGCGGACCGGGACGCCTCGTCGAGGTCGTGGGAGTCGCTGCGGACCCAGCGTTCCCAGTCGTCGACCCCGGCGTCGCGCATCGCCTCGCCGAACGCCTCGACCCGGGCGCGGTGGGTCGAGAGCCGGCTGAGGTCACCGATCAGGCCGATCCGCCGGTGGCCGCGTTCGAGCAGGTGTTCGACGGCGGACCGCATGCCGCCGGCGTTGTCGAGGACCACCGAGTCGACGTCGACGTCTGTGGGGGACCGGTCGAGGAACACGACCGGTGTCCCGAGCGCGCGTTCCCGCGCGAGCAGGGAGTGGTCGTCGTCCGCGGAGACCACGAGCAGGCCCCCGACCCGCCGTTCGACGAGCTGCGCCACCAGCGTCCGTTCCCGGTCGGCGTCCTCGTCGGTCGACGCGGACAGCAGGCTGAGTCCGGGCGCCCGGAGTGCGTGCTCGGCTCCGCGGGCGATCCTCGAGTAGAACGGGTTCGCCACGTCGCCGGTGACGAGTCCGACCGTCGCCGAGCGCCCGCCCGCACGCAGCTCGCGCGCCAGGGTGTTCGGGCGGAAGCCCAGTTCGGCGGCGGCCGCGAGCACCCGCTCGGCGGTGTCCGCGGCGACGTAGCGCTCGCCGTTCACCACCCGCGAGACCGTCTTCATGCTGACGCCGGACCGCTCGGCCACGGCGCGCAGCGTCGGTCGCTCGGTGCTCACCGGGTCATCGTACGGTTGTCCGCTTTCATGAGTGGACCTTGACACGACTCACACCGAACGGATAGAAACGCCCAGTGTGACAACGCTGTCATGGTCGACGCGGCGTCACCTCTCCCCAACCCCGAAAGGTGACGATGTCGTCATACGGTTCCCGGCACGGCCGGACCATGCAGCAGATCCGCGGAACAGTCGGCGGGCTCGGGACCCGCGTCACCGCGATCGTCGTCGGCGCGGCGATCGCCTCGTCCGGCGCACTCCTCGGAGCGGTCCCGGCGCACGCGGCCTCCGGTCCCTTCACCACCTCGTTCGAGGGCGGTGAGACGCAGCCCCTCGCGAACACCCCGCTCACCCCGTCGACGACGGTCACCGGGTCGACACTGCCCGTCGGCAGCCTCCTCGGCCACGTCACCGCGGTGACGGCCGACGCCGAGAACCCGCCGAACGAGGTCGCCGCGAGTCTGGCCGACGGGAACCCCGGGTCGAAGTGGCTCTCGTTCAAGAACACCGGTGTCATCACCTACCGGCTCGACCAGGCCGAGACGCTCCGGAAGTACTCGCTCACGAGCGCCAACGACGCACCCGGCCGCGACCCGAAGGCGTGGACCCTCGAGGGCTCGACCGACGGCAGCACGTGGACGACGGTCGACACGCAGTCGGCGCAGTCCTTCAGCGGCCGCGGGAAGACGAACGACTACACCGCGGCGACGCCCGGCTCGTACGCCCAGTACCGCCTGCGCATCACCGAGAACAGCGGCGAGGGCATCACGCAGCTCGCCGACTGGAGCATCTCCGACGGGTCCACCACCCCGCCGCCGCCCAGCCCGATGGTCACGCAGGTCGGGAACGGCCCCGTCTCCGGGCTGAACATCCGCTCCACCGTGGGCTTCAGCGGCACCAAGGCGCTCCGCTACTCGGGTGCCCACGTGGGTACCGGCGAGGCGAGCGCGACGAACGTCCTCTACGACGACGTCTCGTTGCCGATCACGACGGACAGCGAGCTCAGCTACAAGCTCTTCCCGGAGCTCGGCGGCGACACGACCTACCCGGCGACCTACGCCGCGGTCGACCTGCAGCTCTCCGACGGCTCGCTCGTCTCCGCGTCCCCGCAGGTCACGGACGAGAACGGCAACCGCGTCTCGGCGAAGGCGCTCGGCCACGGCAAGGTCTTCTTCGTCGACCAGTGGAACTCGATCCGGATCCCGCTCGGCGCCCTCGCCGGCAAGACCGTGAAGAAGGTCCTCTTCACCTACGACGACGACGCCGCGGGCACCAGCGCCGCAACGAAGTTCCAGGGCTGGGTCGACGACATCCGGATCGACCCGCAGGCCGAGCGCATCGACGGCGCGAGCCTGACGAACTACGTCGACACCCGCCGTGGCACCAACTCGTCCGGCGGCTTCTCCCGCGGGAACAACATCCCGGCGGCGGCCGTCCCGAACGGGTTCAACTTCTGGACCCCGATGACGAACGCGTCGAGCCAGTCGTGGGAGTACTCGTGGCAGTCCGACAACGACTCGGGCAACCTGCCGCGTCTGCAGGGCATCGGCATCTCCCACGAGCCGAGCCCGTGGATGGGTGACCGCAACCAGCTCGCGATCATGCCGTCGACCTCGGGCACGAACCCGGACGCCTCGCTCGGTTCCCGTGCGCTCGCGTTCGACCACAACGACGAGGTCGCCCGCCCGGACCTGTACTCCGTGAAGACGAAGTCCGGTGTCGTGGCCGAGGTCACGCCGTCCGACCACGGCGCCGTGCTCCGCTTCGCCTTCCCGGCGTCGAGCGGCAGCGTCGTGTTCGACAACGTCGGCTCGGACGAGCAGACCTCGATCACGATGAACCCGGACGGGACGGTCAGCGGCTGGACCCAGGGCGGCTCCGGCCTGTCGGTCGGCGCCACCCGGATGTTCTTCGCCGGCACGTTCGACCACGACCCGTCCGGCACCGGCACCGCAGCGGGCAACCGCTCGAGCGCCCGGTACGCGTCGTTCTCCGGCCTGACCGGCGACCACGTCGTCGAACTCCGGCTCACCACCTCGTTCATCTCGCTGGCCCAGGCCCGGCACAACGCCGACCTCGAACTGACCGGCAAGTCATTCGGCCAGGTCCAGCAGGCTGCTGCGTCCGCGTGGAACGACCGACTCGGTGTCGTCACCGTGCCGCAGTCCGCGGCGAGCGACTCGCAGCTGCAGGCGCTCTACGGCTCGCTCTACCGGATGAACCTCTACCCGAACTCGCAGCACGAGAACACCGGCACTGCCGGCGCCCCCGTCTGGGAACACGCCAGCCCGAACATCGCCCCGAAGGGCGCGGCGACCGCCACCACGACGAACGCTGTCGTGAAGGCCGGCAAGGTGTACGTCAACAACGGGTTCTGGGACACCTACCGCACGGTGTGGCCGCTGTACTCGATGCTGTACCCGCACGTCGCGCAGGAGCTCGTCGACGGGTTCGTGCAGCAGTACCGCGACGGTGGATGGACGCCGCGCTGGTCCTCCCCGGGCTACGCAGACCTCATGACGGGCACGAGCTCCGACGTGGCGTTCGCGACCGCGTACCTCGACGGTGCCGTGGACACGAAGACCGCGCTCGAGGCCTTCGACGCCGGCTTCAAGAACGCCACGACCGTCTCCACCGACGTCTCCGGCGCCGGCCGGAAGGCGCTCGACCAGTCCGCCTTCCTCGGCTACGTCCCGGACTCGCTCGGTGAGAGCGTCTCCTGGGGTCTCGAGGGCACCATCAACGACCACGGCCTGGCGAAGATGGCCGAGGCACTGGCGAAGGACCCGGCCACCCCGGCCGACCGCGTCGACGAGTTGACGGCCGATGCCGCCTACCTGAACGACCGGGCGAAGGACTACGTCAACCTGTTCGACCAGGACGCCGGGTTCTTCCAGGGCCGCGACGCCGACGGGTCGTTCCAGGTCGCAGCCGACGAGTTCGACCCCGCGGAGTGGGGCGGTGCCTTCACCGAGACCGACGGCTGGAACTTCGCGTTCCACGCCCCGTTCGACGTGCAGGGCCTCGCCGGGCTCTACGGCGGCGACGACCAACTCATCGCGAAGCTCAAGGAGTTCTACGCCACCCCGGAGACCGCCGAGAACGTGGGCTCCTACGGCGGCCAGATCCACGAGATGCTCGAGGCACGCTCGGTCCGCATGGGCCAGCTCGGCATGAGCAACCAGGTCTCGCACCACATCCCGTACATCGCCGCCGCCGCGGGCGACCCGTCGCTCACGCAGCAGGTCGTCCGGGAGAGCATGCGACGCCTGTTCGTCGGCAGCGACATCGGGCAGGGCTACACCGGTGACGAGGACAACGGCGAGATGTCGTCGTGGTTCGTGTTCTCCGCCCTCGGCCTCTACCCGTTGGCACAGGGCTCCGGGCAGTACACGATCGGCTCGCCGCTCTTCTCGCAGGCCACCGTGCACCTGGACGGCGGCGACCTGCACGTGAACGCGAGGGGGAACAGCGCGCAGAACGTGTACGTGCAGTCGGCCTCGTTCAACGGGAAGGCCCTCGACCGAGCGGTCATCTCGCAGGCCGACGTCGCGAAGGGCGGCACGCTCGACTTCACCATGGGGTCGACCGCGTCGAACTGGGGTGCCGGCAAGACGCAGGGCGCCGAGGGCCTGGACAC
Organism: Curtobacterium sp. MCPF17_047; assembly: GCF_003234045.1. NCBI lineage: Bacteria > Bacillati > Actinomycetota > Actinomycetes > Micrococcales > Microbacteriaceae > Curtobacterium > Curtobacterium sp. MCPF17_047. The sequence continues at coordinate 40,714 of NZ_QKSF01000005.1, forward strand.
CCCGGCCGTGGCACCGAAGCCGCTCGTCGACGCCACGACCCCCGGGTTCGGCGCCACGACGAGTGACGACGACACCGCGGTCGGCGCACTGACCGACGACGAGTCCATGACCGCGACGACCTTCCAGACCGCCACTCCGGCGATCACCTGGAAGTCCGCGCAGGGGCCGGTCACCGTCGACCAGTACACGCTCACCACCGCGGCCTCCGGCGCCCAGCCGACGTCGTGGAAGCTCGAGGGCTCGAGTGACGGCACCACCTGGGTGCCGCTGTCGACCGTCGCGAAGAGCGCCTTCGACGCGCCGCTCCAGACCCGTCCGACGACGATCGCCCACCCCGCCGCACTGACCTGGTACCGCCTGTCGGTCACCGGGACGAGCACCGGGAAGGCGCCGTCCATCGGCGAGTTCGAGCTGCTTGCGGACAGCACCGCCACGACCAGCGCGTTCGCGGTCGCACCGACGCCGGGACTCACCGCGGAGGTCGGTCAGACCTTCTCCGGCAACCTCGCTGCGATCACCGGGCCCGGCACGACGGCCGCCGACTACACGGTGACCGTGGACTGGCAGGACGGTTCAGACCCGCAGCAGGTGACCCCGACGAAGTCGGCCCTCGGCGCGTGGGAGGTGCCCGGCGAGCACGTGTTCGACACCGCCGGCGAGCACACCGTGCACGTCGTCGTCCGCTCGGGGACGGAGATGGCGAGCACCGACGTCCCGGTGACGATCTCGCGGACCGCTCCGAGCCTCCAAGGCGCATTCGACAACGTCTGCCTCGGTGACCCGGGCCAGGCCGCGAACTGCGACTTCGGAGGCCGCGGGTTCTCCCGCTCGGCGCTCGCCGCCGACGGGTTCACCCAGGGTGCGACGAACGCCGTGCCCGGCACGGACCTGACGTTCGACCTGCCGGCCGTCGAGCCGGGTGAGCCGGACAACGCCACGAACGACGGTCAGGTGATCCCGGTGCCGACCGGCACCGGGATCACGGAGCTCTCCGTGATCGGCACCGCCAACGAGCACCCGCAGCAGCTCGACGGCACGATCACCTACGCGGACGGCAGCACGGACGTCCTCCCGATCGCGTTCGGCGACTGGACTGCCTCGTTGGCGAACCCGCAGTTCGGGAACACCGTCGTCGCGACCAGCGACCACCGCACCGTCGGGGTGAACGGCACCGACGGCACGGACGCCGGCGTCTTCGCGACCGCGGCGTTCGCGATCCCGACGGGCAAGCAAGCCGTCTCGATCACGCTGCCGGAGGCTGTCGGGACCCCGTCGGGTCAGGGCCGCATCCACGTCTTCGCGATCGCGACGAACGGCACCCGGGTCCCCACCACAGCGCTCGCCGCGACCGCCGGGGACACCCTCACCGGCACCGCCGGCGAGGAGGTCTCGGGGACCCTCGCGACCGCGACCGGCGGCACCGTCGGCACGGGCACGACCACCGCGACCGTGAACTGGGGCGACGGTTCGCCGCTCGAGGCCGCGACCGTCAGCGTCACCGACGGCACCGCGACCGTCACCGGGAAGCACACCTATGCCGACGCCGGGGAGCGCACGGCCATCGTGACCGTGGACGACGGCACCGGGAGCGCGACCGTGCGCACCGCGGTGACGATCGAGGCGGCGCCGGTCTGGACCCCGACGCTCACCACCTCGGCGGGCGACGGCGTCCGACCGCGTGCGACCGTGCACGTCACGGGCGCCGGGTTCGCGGCGGGCGAGTCGATCACGGTCGGTGTCGACGGGACCACGGTCCCGGTCACGGCGACCGCGGGCAGTGACGGAGCGGTCGGGTTCGACGTGACCGCCCCGGGACGTCCGGGCAGCCACGTGGTCTCGGCCACCGGCGACCGGTCGGCGACCCCGGCGAGCGCCACCTTCCAGGTGGTCGTCCCCGGCAACGGCGGCGGCAACGGGAACGGCGGCGGGAACGGCGGCGGCAACGGCAACGGCAACGGCAACGGGAACGGCGGCGGCAACGGGAACGGGAACGGCGGCGGACACGGATCGTGGGCGCCGGAGTTCCGGCTCCTGGCGGACGCCGGCACCGAGGGCACCGTCGTCGGGTTCTCCGGCAGTGGGTTCGCGCCGAACGAGCGGGTCACCCTGACCCTGCACAGCGCCCCGATCGCCCTCGGGACCGCGACCGCCAACGCCGACGGCGTGCTCGGCGGGACCTTCACGGTGCCGTCCGCAGCGCGACCGGGCAGCCACCGGGTGGAGGCCCTCGGCGCGACGTCCGACGTCACGGTGAGCGCCGCGTTCCGGGTCCTCGCCCGACCCGCCGCCGACGCGGGGGCGGCACCGGCGGAGCCGGGTAACTGGGACGGCCTCGCCTGGACCGGTTCCGACGTCGACCCGGCCCGCTGGGGGCTCGTGGCCGGAGCGCTGATCGCGCTCGGTGCGGCGATCACCGTCGCGGTCACGGTGGTCCGACGTCGACGCGACCGACTGGGGGTGCCGACGGAGTAGGGACCGGTCGGAGCACGGACACGTGACGGACGGGAGGTGCGGTGCCGGTCGGCATCGCACCTCCCGTCCGCCGTCCTGGCGCTCAGCCCTCGGCACCGGTGTCGTCGTGCGCGGCCCCGACCGGCTTCGACTCCGGCGACCCCCGCTCGCGCAGGAACACCGACAGCACCGCCATGCTCCCGACGGCCAGGAACTCGGACTGCCAGTTCTGCAGGGTGCGGTTCCAGAAGTCCGCGCTGACGACGTACTGCGCCCAGGTGACCGGCGCCTCGAGGTCGAGCAGCTGCTGCTCGTCGTACGCCACCACCCCGGCGGCCGACTGCGCGGCCCAGCTCGCCAGGAAGACGCCGCCCATCACGAGCAGCAGCGAGTGCGAGAACAGTGCCTGCCGCAGACCGCCGACCGCGGCCCAGCGCGGTGAGCGGGGACCGGCGTGCGGGCCGACCTCCTGGTCCGCGTCCGACTCGAGCCCGGTCTGGTCCTGCTCCTTCGACTCCGGGGAACCGCGCTGCACGAACCACACCGTCGTCCAGATGTAGAGCAGGAACTGCAGGTACTCGGACTGCCAGTTCTCCGCGACGTCGGCGGTGAAGCTCGACGAGGACACGTACTCCAGCCAGCCGATCGGGTCGAGGCCCTCCGCGGTCTGGGTGTCGTTGAACACCGCCCAGCCGGCGAACGACTGCCCGACGAGCGCGGCCACCAGGATCCCGCCGAAGAACAGCCCGAGTGCGTTCTGCCGGACGGCCTTGCGCACCGCGCTCACCGCCCGAGTGCGGCGATGGCGAAGCAGTACGCCAGGCCCGCGACGATGAACACCAGGTACGCGGTGAACAGCTTCCGCACGTCAGCTCCCGTCCAGGACGCACTCGAACGGGGCGTCGGCGACCGGCGTGCACCCGGCGGCGCGGACCAGCCACGACGAGCCGGACCGCGCCAGGAACACGGCGTCGCCCTCGCCGTGCACGAGTGCGGCGCGTCCGTGCACCTCGGTCGACGCGGTGCGGACGACCCTCGGCAGGTCGAGCTCGAGCACACCGTCGGCGCAGTCCCGGTGGGTCTGGTCGGTCACTGCCTGGCGTGCGTCCGGCACGAGGAGGGCGCAGGCGTCGGCACCGCGCTGGTCGTCGAGCGCCGTGACGAAGTCGGAAGCCGCGTCGACGGCCGCCGCCCGGGTGTCGCCGCCCGCACTGCACCCGGTGACCGAGGCCATGAGCAGGGCCGCGAGCAGGGCCGATCCGGTCAGGACGCCGGCCGGGGTCCTGACCGGGGTACGGGTCGGTCGCTGGTGCACGGCCCCTGGTTACCGCGACGCCGGGGGAGGCGTTCCGGACCTGTCCGACACACGCGGGGTGGGCCTCCCGTCAGCGTGCCGCGCCTGCCGTGCGTGCCGCGCCTCCCGTCAGTGCGCTGAGCCGGACCGGGACGGCGCTGCCGGTCAGGCGTCCTGCGCCCGCGCGATCCGCGCCCCCGCGATCCGGGCGAAGCGCAGCGGGTCCCGCAGCGCGTCGTCGGGCTCGCCGGTGGTCTGCGTCGCGATGACGGTGAGCGACGCCGCCAGCGCGAACCCGTCGACCGGTGCCGCGATTGCTCCGGCGACCAGCGCAGTCGGCGTCCCCAGGTCCTCGGCGAGCGCCCGGACCACGGCAGGGGCCTTGCCCGCGGCGCTCTGGGCGTCGAAGCAGCCCTCGCCGGTGATCACGAGGTCGGCTCGGGCCACGGCGTCCGACAGTCCGATCGCGTCGGCGATCGTCGTGGCACCGCTCGCGAGGACGGCGCCCCAGGCGAGCAGCCCGAACCCCGTCCCGCCTGCCGCTCCCGCGCCCGGCGTGGCCGCGTCGACGTGGGGGAAGCACTCGGACCAGCGGCGGAGCCGGTCCTCGTGCACGGCCACCCGGTCGGGCGCCACGCCCTTCTGTGGTCCGAACACGGCGGCGGCCCCGTGCTCGCCGAGGAGCGGGGAGGTCACGTCGCTGAGCACCACGGCGCCGAGCTTCGGCAGGGTCCGGAGCGCGGTGGTGTCGACGGGAGGCACGTGGTCGAGCACCGTGCCGCCGGTCGCGTCCGCCGGCACGCTCGTCCCGACCGCCAGTCCCAGCGCCCGCAGTGCGCCGATGCCGCCGTCGGTCGAGGCGCTGCCGCCGATGCCGAGGAGCAGCCCGGTCGCGCCGGCGTCGAGGGCCGCGGCGATCGCCTGCCCGAACCCGGTCGTGTGCGCGGTGTCGGGCCGGGGGTGGTCGAGGAGTGTCAGGCCACTGGTCGCCGCCAGTTCCACCAGGGCACGGCCGTCCGGCAGACGGAGCCATGCCGTCTCGACGGGCCGGTCGTCCGGTCCCGTCACGGTCACCGGTACCCGTTCGCTGCCCGGTACCGCGGTGGCCACGGCGTCGATGGTGCCCTCGCCGCCGTCGGCCATCGGCAGGATGACCAGGTCGTCGTCCGGCCGCTCACTCCGCCAACCGTCGGCGACGGCCCGGGCGACGTCGGCCGCCGACGCGGTCCCCTTGAACGAGTCCGGTGCGATGACGACGCGCATCCCGTCACGCTAGCAACCCCGCGAGCGCGCCCGCAGAACGCAACCCCGGCGGCACCGCGCAACGGAGTACCGCTGCGTGCCGCCGCCCGCGTTGCGTGTTGCGGCGCAACCGACCAGCTGGCCCGGGTCCGGCTGAGTACCGTCCGGACGATGACCGACGACCGCCGCCGCGAGCTGGGCTCCACCGACGCACCTGTGGAGGACGAGCTCGCCGAGTCCTTCGACGCCACCATCGAGGAGGGCGCCGAACGGCTGCAGCGGACGACCCGCGCCGTCCTCATCACGGGCTTCTTCGGCGGCCTCGAGGTGGGCCTCGGCGTGATGGCGTACCTCGCCGTGCTCACCGAGACGGACAGCCACCTGCTCGCCGGCCTCGCGTTCGGCATCGGCTTCATCGCCCTGCACCTGGCGCACAGCGAGCTGTTCACCGAGAACTTCCTCATGCCGGTCGCCGCGGTCGTCGCCCGCGAGGGGACGGTCCTGCAGTTGATGAAGCTCTGGGGCGGCACCCTGGTCGCGAACCTCGCCGGGGGCTGGGTCTTCATGTGGCTGGTGGTGCACGCGTTCCCGCAGTGGCACGCCACCCTCACCGAGTCGGCGGCGCACTACATCGACGCGCCGTTCGGCCTGCAGAGCGTCGTCCTGGCCGTCCTCGGCGGCAGCACCATCACCCTGATGACGCGCATGCAGCAGGGGACGGACTCGGACCCGGCGAAGCTCGTCGCGGCCGTGGCGGGCGGGTTCCTGCTCGCGGGCCTCCAGCTGTTCCACTCGATCCTCGACTCACTGCTGGTCTTCGGCGCGATCCAGTCCGGTGCGGACATCACGTACGGGCAGTGGCTCGGGTGGTTCGGCTACACGCTGCTGTTCAACGTCCTGGGCGGCCTGGTCCTGGTGACGGCGCTCCGGTTGCTCCGCACGAAGGAGCTGATGCAGGACCGTCGGCAGGACTCGCAGCAGGACCCCGAGCGCGCCGACGCCGAACAGACCGACGCCGAACGGGACTGACGCCCGGCACGGTCAGCACGCGGCACGGTCAGAGCGCGAAGCGCGGGTGCGGTTCGCCGCCGGTAGCGAGGTCCGCGAGCATCTCCCCGACGACCGGCGCGAACTTGAACCCGTGCCCCGACGATCCCGTCGCGACCGTCACCGGCCCGCGCCGGTCCAGCACGAAGTCCTCGTCGGGGGAGTTGTCGTACAGGCAGCTGATCAGCGTCGGCTGCGACGCGTCCACCCCCGGCACGAACCGCTCGACGTACGCCTGCAGCCGCGTCACCTCGGCGGCGTCCGGCGTCCGGTCACGGTCGTCCGGGTCGACGACCGGCCCCGTGCCGTGGAAGCCGACCTTGACGCCCTCGCCCGGGGTCAGCAGCCCGTAGACGCCACCGCCGTCCGCCGGGTGGTGGACGAACGACGGCCACGCCTCGTCCGGCAGGTGGCTGGGGAAGTGCGCGGGCTGCTCCTGGGTGACGCGGATGGCCGGGAGGCTCGCCCCACGCCCGGCGAGCAACGCACCCACCAGGGTGGGCGCCCAGGCACCGACGGCCGCGACGACGCTGCGGGTGCGGACCGTGCTGCCGTCCGCGAGGGTCAGGGTCACCGTGTCGCCGGCGTCCTGCACGTCGGTGACACGGACACCGAAGCGGAGGTCGGCGCCGTCCGCCGCTGCCAGGTCGAGCAGCGCCTCCAGGGCGTCGGCGGCGCGGATCCGGCCGGCGGTGGCGTGCGCCAGGACGTGCCCCTCGAACGCGATCCCGGGCCACCGTGCTGCGGCCTCGTCCGGGGTCAGGCGTTCGACTGCGATGCCCGCGGCGTCGAGCGCGGCGGCGATGGCGTCGACGACCTCGGGACGACCGTGGTCCACGGCGCCCGTGTGGTCGAGCAGGGTCCGACCGGACGCGGACTCGAGCGCGGCCCAGGCGTCCCAGGCCCGCAGCGTCAGGTCGACGTAGTCCGCGTCGGGGTACCCCATCCGGAAGATCCGGCTGCCCCCGTGCGAGGAACCGTGCACGTGTCCCCGGTCGTGCTGCTCGAGCAGCAGGACGCGCTCGCCGCGGGCGGCCAGGGCTCGGGCGGTCGCGGCGCCCAGGACGCCACCGCCGATGACGACGTGGTCGGAGGTGTGCGTGGTCGGTCCGTCGGTCGACGTCGCAGGGGGCATGACGACACCGTAGTGAACGCGGTGTCCCGCCGGGCCCTGCGCGGGGGGTCCGGATGCGTTACAGTTCGACGCAGAGGGAAAAAAACCCGTTCTGCTCCGGCAGACGGAACCGCGTACGCGTCTCACGGGAGCCGCCACTTCTTCATCGAAGGAGTGCGCCCGTGTCAGTACGAACCTCCCCGCCGACCACACCCGTCTCGCCACCCGCTGGTCTCCGCGACGCCTGGCTGCCGTTGGCCGGCCTGTCCGCGGTCTTCCTGTTCGAGATGCTCGACAACTCGGTCCTGAACGTCGCGCTGCCGACCATCGCCCGTGACCTCCGGGCCTCGACGACCGCGCTGCAGTGGGTGTCGGGTGCCTACTCGGTGGCCTTCGGCGGCCTGATGCTGCTGTTCGGTGCGGTCGCCGACCGCGTCGGCCGGCGTCGCACGATGCTCGTCGGCCTGGTGCTGCTGGCGGTGGCGAGCCTCCTGACCGTGTTCGTCACCTCGGTCCAGGAGCTCATCGTCGTCCGGGCCCTGATGGGCGTCGCCGCCGCGATGACGACCCCCGGTTCGATGGCACTGGCGTTCCGCCTCTTCGCCCGCCAGGACCTGCGGGTCCGGGCGCTCACCGTCATCTCCACCGCCGGGCTGGTCGGCCTCGCCGTCGGGCCGACCGTCGGCGGGTTCGTCCTGGCCGTGGCGCCGTGGCAGGTGCTGCTCGTCGCGGACGTGCCGATCGCGGTCGTCGCCTTCGCCGGCATCCGGGCAGGGATCGCCGCGGACCGCCCGGACGACCTGCACCGCGACCCGATCGACGTCGCCGGGGCGGTCCTCGGTACCGCGAGCATCGTCGGCGTCCTCGTCACCCCGACGCTCGTCGTCGGTGGCGCTGCCGGATGGGCCGGGTGGGGCGCCGGCGCGGTCACCGCCCTCGTGGCCGTCGGCTTCGTCGTCCGGGAGCGCACCGCACACCACCCGCTGCTCGACCTGCACCTGATCGCTCGGCCGCTCGTCGCGAGTGGCCTGGCGTACAAGGCCGCGGCGGGTCTCGCCATGGCCGCGCTGTCGTACCTCGTCACCCTGCAGCTGCAGTTCGCCTGGGGATGGCCCCCGGCGCTCGCCGCAGTCGGGACGCTGCCGCAGGTGGTCGTGCTCCTCGCCAGCGGACGCCTCGTCGGCCCGTTCGTCCAGCGCGTCGGACTCGACCGGGCGGCACGCATCAGCGCCGCCGCGGTCGTCGCCGGCCTCGCCGTGTTCGCCCTGACCGCACGGCTGGGGTACCCCGGTGTCCTGGTCGCCCTCGTGCTCGTCGCCGCCGGCATGCGCGTCGTCGGTGCCGTGGCCGGCAACAACGTCCTGCACGGGCTGCCCGCCGACCGGACGTCGATCGGGGCGGCGCTCGTTGACACGGCGAGTGAGATCGCCACCGCGGTCGGGATCGCCGCCACGGGCACGATCCTCGCCGCACTCGTGCCGGGCGACCTCGGCACGACCCCCTGGGCGCCGGGTCGGACCGCCGCGTTCGAGGGCGCCGTCTCGATCGCGGGCGCGGTGGTCACCGCCGTCGCGGCCGTCCTGGTCGTCGTCGGCATGCTCCGCGCCCGCACCGCCGCAACCCCTTCCACCGCAACTGCTCCCACCACCAGCCAGGAGAACACCGATGTCTGACCTGATTGCCCGCCCGCCGTTCGACCGCGAGCTCGCGCCGTTCCTCGCCGCACTCGCCGCGCGCGGACCGTTCGTCCTCACGCCGGAGATGCTGCCCCGGATGCGGCAGCTCGACATCCCGCTGGAGACCCACGACGAGCGACTGCGCCAGCGCGGCCTGGAGCGTCGGAGCATCACGGTGCCCGGCCACCTCGGCGACCCGATCGAGCTGGCGGTCATCCAGCGCACCGGCCGCACCGGCCCGACGACCGGGGTCTACACGATCCACGGCGGCGGCATGATGTTCGGCCACCACCTCGGCAACCTGGGCTCCTACGACGACTGGCTGCTCGACCACGACGTCGTCCTCGTCAGCGTCGACTACCGCCTGGCCCCGGAACACCCGGACCCCTACCCGGTCGAGGACTGCTTCGCCGGCCTGGTGTGGGTCGCCGAGCACGCCGACGAACTCGGCATCGACCCGGACCGGATCGTGATCGCCGGACAGAGCGCCGGAGCCGGCCTCGCGGCGGGGACGGCCCTGCTCGCACGCGACCGCAGGGGCCCTGCCCTCCTCGGGCAGATCCTGGTCTCGCCGATGCTCGACGACCGCGACCGGACCGTGTCGACGCGGCAGATCGACGGCGTCGGCGTCGCCGACCGGCAGATGACCCGGTCCGGCTGGACCGCCTACCTGGGCGACCGCCGGGCCACCGACGACGTGTCCGAGTACGCCGCCCCGGCGCGTGCGACGTCACTGGCCGGGCTGCCACGCACGTACATCGACTGCGGCAGCGCCGAGGTCTTCCGGGACGAGACCGTCACCTACGCCAGCGCGCTCTGGGCCGCGGGCGTCGACGCGGAGCTGCACGTCTGGCCGGGCGCCTTCCACGGCTTCACGAGCATGGTGCCCGAGGCCGCCGTGTCGCGGCGCGCGACCGCGGCGTTGGCGGACTGGACCCGGCGGCTGCTCGGCGAGCCGGTCAGCCGCGCGTGACGCCGGTCACCCGCCAGCGGTCAGGGCGACAGGTCGAGGTCACGGCAGGTGCCCGCCGTTCCGGGCCGGGTTCGTGTCGAGACGGTACGACGAACCGTCCGCTGACCGGGTGAGCACGCCGGCGTCGACCGCGTCGCGCCGGACGAGCGCGACGTCCTCGACGAACATCGCGAGGGCGGCGTTCAGTGCCGCTTCCGAGACGCTGCGCCGAGCCGGCAGGCGGTCGAAGACGGTCTGGACGATCGCGTTCGAGAGTTCCTGACGCCGGCGCGCATCGGTCGGCAGGTCACGGATCCGCCCAGTGTGCAGGACGGCCCGGTCGGACTGCAGGAGCTCGATCGTCTCCTTCGCCTCCACCAGCAGGTCGGTGACGACGGCTCCGTCGTCACCGACCCAGTCGAACCGGTCCGCGGGGATGTGCGGGTTGATGGCGACCGCCACCACCTGCCGTGCGCGCCGGAGTGCGGACTGCATGCTCACGTCGAGTACTCCTTCGTCGTCTGGGTGCCGGTGACGATACCGACGGACGTGGCGCGGGCGCGACGCGGAGCGGGGAACGGCGGCTCCACCTGTCGCTTCTCGCGGCAGGTGAGACTCCGGGATTGCCCGGTACTCAGTCGGGACGGCGGTCGACAGAGGGGGGGGCGGAGATGCTGGTGCAGGTGTCTGGGCCTCCCGGGGAGCCGGGAGATCCCCCTGTCTGCTGCGATCGCGGAGCGGTTTCCGGCGACCTCACGACGCTGGTCGTCGACGCGTACAGCTTGCTGTCGCGGTAGCTCGTCTAAGTGAGCCCAGTGTGCTGCGTCGAGCCTGAGCACTGCGACGAGCGCAGCTTCGTCCCGGATGCCGATCCTCTACCGGTCGCGCTCCGCTGCCTCAATCCGCTGCGTACGTTGCTGCTGTCGAGCAGCGCGCGGCCCCAACACGAAGAGAACTGATCCAGCCACGGCGGCGGTCACCGCAGCGGCGAGCAGGGGCGGCCACGACGTGAAACGTGTGGCCGCTGCGATGACGGTCACGACGAACAACGCAATGGTGACCGGGCCGAGTATCCAGCCCACCCAGAGTCGATGTGTTCGCATCCCTCAGTTGTACTCGGCCGATGTCTCGGCGGTCGATCGGCTACCGGGCGCGTTCTGATGTGCTGATGGTCAGCCGTGCTGCCTAGGGCGGTCAGTCAGTCAGTCAGTCAGACCGACAGCATGCGAGAGCGGTGGCGCAGATTCCTCGCGGGCTAACCCGTCCGCGAGATGCGGGGCTGCTCGGGGTAGGTGCACTTCCAGCCTCGGTGGTCGTCGGTGGTGTCGCTGCCTCGTCCGTCAGCCATGTGCCTCTGCACGGTGATGGCCTGACCTGCGGCGAGATGGCCGCCGTCGGCTTCATACGAGAGCGCGATATCGATCTGGCACAGGTCGAACCGCTCGAGCAGGTTGGAGGTGGTGTCGTTGGCTGCGACCACATACCGGTAGACGCCGGGCGATTCCTCGGTTGCCGACCCCATCGCACCCTGACGCTGACCGAGATCGGTTGCGGGCCAATCCTGCGTCGCGTCGCCCAGTGGCGTCGCCGCCGCGCCAGCCTGAGTGCTCGAGCCCGCATCGGAAGGCGATGCTGCATCGGTTGGACGGGAGGCGCTGGCAGGCGTCGTTTGCTTCGCCGCGGAGGATGAAGATGGGACACGCGGCCCTTCTTGATTGCTCGGAGCGGAGCAGGCGCTGGCCACCAGAGTGACGCCCAGAATCAGTGCGACTCCGGTTCCCCGGAGCATGTTGCGCTTGTCCACGTGTTCCCCCCCCCTCGTCACCGGGCAAGTCCGCCCGGCTTCGGTCGACCGGAGCTTACCGTCCTCCCCCCCCCGCTCGGCCTGGCGCGAGTCCCGCTCGCGGAGGGGATCCGCCAAGTCTGGAGACGTAGTGGTGAGGCACGACAGTCGGGGAGGTCCGCGGTGGTCACGCCTGCAGCTGGGGGAACGTTCCGCGCGCCCACACCAGGTTGATGGAGAACGACGTGACGAGCCAGGTGTCGCCGTGACGGATCAGGCGGCCGCGCCAGACGTTCGATCCCTCGAATGCCGGCGTATGCGCGTCGTCGCAGAAGACCGCAGTGACATTGCCGCGAACTTCCGCCTGGTTCCCCGCGATGTCGGCCACGACGCCCGAGACGAGGTGCTGCGTGGCGGGGATCGGCTCGTGAACGGCGCGGACCTGCTCGACCACCAAGCCGGCGCCGACAGTGACACCCATGACCGTCGTCGCTTCCACGTCGCTCGCATACATCTGGGGGAGATCGTCGAAGCGGCGGTCGTCGATCGCGGCGAAGATGCGGGAGATGATGTCCGACGGTGTGCTTGACATGAGAAGCCTCTCTTACTGTTGGGATCCCAACGTTGGAATCCCAACGATACACGGAAGCGGGAGTTTCGCCTACCGTGGAGAACATGGCTGAGCGGGAGATTCCGGAGCGACTGCGTTCGCTTCCGAGCTGGCTGCTCGTCGAGGCTGCGGCGCGAGCGTCTCGAGTGGTGTCGGAGCTCACCACCGAGGCCGGCGTCCCGAAGGCGGCGTACCCGATCCTTGCCGTGCTCGAGGCGGCTGGTCCGCTCAGCCAAGCCGAAGTCGGCCGTCGCGTCCGGATCGACCGCAAAGACCTCTCGGGATACGCTGCGCGGCTCGAGCAGCTCGGCTTGGTCACGCGGCGTCCTGACCCCGCAGACGTGCGACGCAACCTGCTCGAGCACACGCTTGCGGGGACGGAGCTCCTCAAGCGGCTCGACCCCGCTTTCGCGGCGGCGCAGGACCAGCTGCTGACGCAGTTGACCTCAGCGGAACGGGCGACGTTGAAGCGGCTGCTCGATCTCATCACCACTGAAGTCGCCCACTAGCTGCAGGCCCGTCGACCTGGCAGTGACTTTCGTCATCGCGACGACGGCGCTCCTCCCGTGGCTGCCCCCCGCGGTGATCCAGCCGGCAACCTGCAGTGATGTTCCGTGAGCCGGTGACCCAGCGGACAGCGGAGTTGTGGCGAGGGAGCGAGCGCTGGGGACCGTCACCGTCGCAGTGAACGATCGTGCGTCGACGCAATGACCGGTCGCTGAGGGGCTGTCGCATCCACGGGAACCCGCCCAAAGTGCATCTACCCGGTGAGGATGCGTCCTGCCCGCAGCATGGCGAGGGTCGCTGCCCGTTCAAGCCGGGCCGGGTCCGTGGGCCTCACTTCGCTGCGGGCGATGTCGGAGGTCATCAACAGCGACGTTCGATGAGCCATGGCCTACCGGTCAATGACTGCTCGTCTCGGTGACCGGGTCGATCACACCAGGGAGCTGCTGTCGGTCACGGTCGCAAAGCTGCCGTCGAGCGCGGCCATGAATGCGGCGTGCACGGCTGCGCCCGGCACGACCGTGTCACCGTGTTGCAGGTCTGGTGCCGTGCAGGCGTCCGAGACGACGGTGTTGCTGTAGCCGAGTTCGTGCGCGGCCCGCGTGGTCGAGTCGATGCACATGCTGCTCATCATCCCGACGATCACCAGTTCGGTGACGTCGGCGTCGTCGAGGACCGATGCCAGCCCCGTGTCGATGAAGCTGTTCGGCCGGTGCTTTTCGAGCACGACCTCACCGTCCGCGGGCGTGACGGACGAGTGGAACTCCACCCCAGACGTCTCGGGACGGAAGAACGACGCTGCCGGGTCCGTGCTGACGTGGAAGATGTGCACGACGAGCTCGCCGGACGCGCGGAAGCGGTCGAGGACGGTCCGCGCCGCGGTGGCCGCCGCCTCGGGCTCGACGAGGGGGAACGCGCCGCCGGGGAAGTAGTCACGCTGGATGTCGACGAGGACGAGAGCACGGGTCATGTCACGAGTATTGCGACGCTCGCCTGGATCTTCCGCTGTCATGGAACTCGCGCTCGCGCTTGAGCGCTGCGCTTGTCGTGGCTGCGCTGGTGGCCTGGCTTGCTCCAGCTTCGGTGGTCGCTCTCCGCCTGGCATGGACGGATCCTCCCTCTCCAGTGCCCGTGCATTGGACGGGAGCAGGCCCAGATCAGTGGGCTTCGGCGGACGACGCCTTCTGGTCGTGCATCGTTCCGGGCATCGTCGGAGCGCTTGTCTGCAGTCTGCTGGTCGTCCCGTTGTCTTCGGGCGCTTCGCGATGGGGCGCAGCGATCACTTTCGGGGCGGTGAGCGCGGGAACAGGCATCATCGCGTTCTTCTGGATCGCGATGATGCTCGCTGCTCAAGGAGCGACGACGCCGTTCCTGGTCGTCCTTGCCCCGCTCGGGCTGGGAGTGCTCGTGTTCGGCCTCTCCCTACTCGTTCAGACGAGGACCGCCCAGTCGACGATCGCGAGCTTGACTAGTTCGAGCCTGCAGATTGCATCGCCAGTGTTTTCCGGAAGGCATCCGCGGTCCCTTCCACCAGGTCGGCGGGGTCGCTGGCCAGGATTCGACCGCTGGAGTAGCAGGCGACCGCGAGTTGCCCTGCAATGGTGGCAACGTCAACGGGGGCGTTCTGCATGATGAGCGCCTTCGTGAACTCGTTCGCGATGTACTGGTGCTTGACCGCTTCGCGTGCCCGCAGCTCCTCGTGCGCGTCGAGAAGCCTTGTGTGCCGCCCGTACGTGGCAAGGTCCGAGATCGCTTGTGCGCAGAGTTGGAGGACAAGCGGTTCGAGCGCGCTCAGGGCGTCTCCGAGGGTTTGCACGGCTGGCGCGGGATCCCAAAGCGCGGATGCAACGGTAGTGATCGCGTCGAACATGGCCTGCTCTTTGGCGAAGACGACTTCTGTCTTGTCGCCGAAGTGTCGGAAGAACGTCGTCCGGCCGACCTCGGCCCGTTCGGCGATGTCCGTGACCGAGACCGCGTCGAAGCCTCGCTCGGCGAACAACTCATCTGCGGCGTCGATGATCCGGCTCCGCGCGGCACGCTGCTTGCGTTCGACCAAGGTCAGCGGGGTCGTGTCTGCTTCGGCGGCTGGCTCGGTCATGGCTTCACTGTACCAACAAGTGCCGGACTAGGTTCCAACGTGAACGGGGTGTGATACGGTACTGAGTACCAAACAAGGAGGAGCAATGCTCTCGACAGATGACCGGCTTCAGATCTCCGAGACTCTCGCGCGCCAGGCGTTCATGGTCGACGAGAACGCCCTGGATCAACTCGGTGAGGTGTTCACTCCCGACGCCACGTACGACATGACCAGTTCCGGGATGGGCGCTTTCGAGGGTCTGGAGGCCCTGCGAACCGCGGCGGGGCAGCTGTTCGCCTCCGGGCATGCGCCGCTGTCGCACTTCGTGACGAACATCGTCATCTCGGAGACGGGGGAGTCGACGGCGTCGGTGCGATCCAAGGGACTGATGATCATGGCTCACGGCGGCGTGCACGGCGTCGTCTACGACGACACGGTCGTCCTGCATGAAGGCCGCTGGCTGATCGCGAGCCGCGTCATCCTGCCGCTCCGTACGACATCCAACGTTGAGCACTGATGCGAGGGGCGACGCTGGGTAAAGTCCTGGTCTCCGCTACTGCGGTGGCGCAGATGGTCGGCCCGTACGTGTTCGACTTCAACGAAACGCACATCTACAACGACTCCTGGCCTCCGCACGCGAAGTTCCACAACGCGCAGACCATGAGCTCCGGCGTCGCGTTGTCGATGGCGACCCTGGCGAACTTGTGGCGGCCGGGCTCCGGCCGTGTGGGCGTGGACGCTGCCGCGTTCGCGGCAAGCACGTACTGGCTCAGTCAGCTCTCGGCGTTCTTCTACCCGGGAACGGCAAGCGTGGACCCGCCCGCTGAGGACGATTGGCCGCAGCTCAAGTTCACCATCCCCATGCTGGCCGTGATCGGCGTCGGCTGGTTCCTCGCACGCCGCGGGCTCGCTGGGACCCGGCAGCGATGAGGCGCCTGCAGTACCACCGCTACGGCGGTCCCGAGGTCCTGGTGTTGGAAGACGCGGCCATCCCGCAGCCAGGTCGGCGCCAGATCCTCGTGCGCGTGCGTGCAGCATCGGCGAACGCCATGGACTGGAAGATCCGCAACGGCGAGATGCGGGTCATGACCGGCAGGAGGTTCCCACGCGGTGTCGGCCACGATTTCGCCGGTGTCGTCGAACATGTCGGAGAGAGCGTCACCCGCTTTCGGGTAGGCGACGCGGTCCTCGGCGCGGCGCGCCTGCAGCATGCGGGAGCGTTCGCGGAGTTCGTGATCGCCGACGAACGATCCGTCGCTTCCAAGCCCGACGACCTCTCCTTCGAACATGCCGCAACCCTGCCGGTGGCCGGCCTCACCGCCTACCAGGCGGTCACGGCGGCCGGCAAGCTCCGACCTGGACAGCGCATCTTCATCAACGGCTGCCTCGGCGGAGTCGGACGGATCGCCGTCCAGGTCGCACTCGCGGCAGGCGCGAGCGTGGCCGGGAGCTGCCGGTCGGGCACGGAAGCCGAAGCTCGTCACCTCGGCGTCGACCCCGTCGTGACGTTCGACACAGATCCTCTTCCGCGCACCGGCCGGTTCGACGTGGTCTTCGACACGGCAGGGACCCTGCCCTACGGCGTCGCACGCCAGATGCTCACCCTCCACGGACGCATCATCGACATCGTCCCCGCGGCATCGAAGTTCGCCCGCAGCGTCCTACCCGGCCCCTACAGCGCGTTCATGGCCCGCCCCGACAGCGACGACCTTCAGCGCGTCGCCGACGCCGCCGGACGAGGCGAGATCGTCACCCGCATCGCTCGTGCCGTCGCCCTGGACGACGCCATCCCCGCCCTCGCGGAGCTGGAAACCGCCCCCACCTCCGGCGGCGGAAGACTCGTCATCACCATCGAGTGACCTGCGGGGTTCACCCCCGCCGCATCAACGCTCCTCGATCGAGTACACCGTCGGACACCATCACCCCACCTGGAGATACAACGCATGGCCATCACCTTCTGGATCGTTGCCGGTCTCGCCGCAGTCGCCTTCTTCGGCGCAGGCCTGATGAAACTGATCCGCCCAGTACCGGCCCTCAAGGAAGCCGGCATGGGCTGGATCGAGGACTACTCCAACACCACCGTCAAGCTCATCGCCCTTGCAGAAGTCGTCGGAGCAATCGGACTCGTCCTCCCCATCGCGACCCGCATCGCCCCTGCCCTCAGCCCCGTCGCCGGCGTCGCCCTGACCGTGATCATGGCCGGAGCGATCGCCGTTCACGTCCGCCGCAAGGAATCTCCCATTGCCGCAATCGTCCTGACCGCGCTGCCCCTCGCCGCCGCGATCCTCGGCTTCATCCTCGTGTTCTCGTGAGCCTGCAGCCGGTGTGAAGAAGGCTGTCGCAGACAGACAGACAGACAGACAGACAGCACTGCCACGTCGGCGCAGCTCCACGATCTGGAGACCGTACGCCTGTAGCCATGTTCGGCCGCCCGTCAGCCGGTCGGCGACCGGACGGCATCCAGGTCGCCGGAGCGGCGTCGGGGCCGAAGGCGATCACTGTCCCGATGAATCGGGCTCGGTAAGTGTCATTTCTCAAGTCAGGTGAGACTCTTTCGCAGCGATGAGACCATGCGCTGCTTGAGAACGCCGGATTGAGGCGTTCCGGATTCTTCTCACCGGACGTGAGACCTTCTGGGCTGACAGGCCAGAACGACGGAAACGACGGCGAAGCTGGTGGGCTTCGCCGTCGTCTTGGTCTTGGTCTTATTCAGTTCAAGTTGAGGACCCTGTCCTCGGGTTCGCAGTCGGTGCAGCCGCGTGACTTCCGACGGTTCGGGACGCTCTGTTGCTTGACGTGTCCGAAGGCGCACTTCCACCAGTGCCGGTCGGTTCCGGCGAACATGAGCTCGGGCCGCTTGGGGACGTTGAGGTAGTCGTGCCACTCGGTGACGAGGAGCGGGTCGGTGGTTGCGAGGTCGTTGACTCGGAGGACCAGTCGTCGGCTGGAGCAGAGCGAGCATCCGTAGCCCTGGACCTTTCGGTCGATGCGCTGTGGATACCAGTGGGCGGCGCTGGTGGTGCACAGCCAGTAGACCTCGTCGTTCGAGCCGTAGGAGTAGTCCTCGGGTTGCTTGCCGTTGTTGCGGGTGGGGTGCCACTGGGCGGCGATGTCGGGGTGCGTGTCGACGAGGCTCGTGCGCGTGCTTCGGAGTCCGGCGCGGCGGCAGGGCTCGCAGCCGGAGCCTTGGCTGCGGTTGTAGAGGGACATCTTGTAGTGGTGTCCGCAGTCGGGGCAGATCCACTCGGGCTTGTCTCCGCTGCCGGCACACATCTTGGTCGCGGGGTGACCTGCTTCATAGGCGGGGTCGAGTTCGGCGGCGAGGCGGGGGTGGGTGGTGGTGAGGTCGTTGATGCCGGCGACGATGGTGCGGTTGCTGCAGATGCCGCAGTTCGTGCCGCCCTGGGTTCGGTTCGATGCGGTGGCCCAGTAGACGTGTCGGTTGCGTGGGCAGCGCCACGCGAGGCTGAGTCGGGCTGCGGCCTGAATGTTCTGAGCGGTAGTCGTGCCGTTGAGGACGGGGTCGAGTTCCTTGGCGATGTCAGGGTGCGTGGTTGCGAGGTCGTTGTAGCCGGGGGCGACGGCGCTGTTGGTGCAGACCGGGCATCGACCTTTGCTGGAGTGCTGGTGTCCGTGGTCGCAGATGACGAGGCCGCCGCGGCCGATGAGGAGGCTGCTGGTGCGCTTGTCTTCGGCGTTGTAGGACGTGAAGGGGATGACCTGGTGTGCGGCGACGTACGCATCGGCGAGGTGCTGCGGGACAGCGTGGTCGTGTGCCCAGGCAGGTTCGTAGGGTGTTGCTGTGATGACTGCGTGGCGGAGGGCCCAGAAGGTCGGGCGGAAGTAACCCCACAGCGCGGCGGTGACCGGGGTAGCGTTGCGTCCGGCGAGACCGGTTACAGCGTCGGTGAGGACGGCGTAGGCGTGCGCATAGTCCGTGCCAGGGCGCAGGAGTTCCTCGAGGAACCGACCGGTGGTCACCGCGGCGGCGACATCGACGATGACGGCAAGGTCTGCGACGTCGCCGTTGCCGATTCGAGCGGTCGCACTCCGAAGAACGTTGTAGAGGTGCGGGGTCAGCCGGCCGCTCTTCTGGAGCCGGTCGAAGCGGAGTGCTGCGCGGACGGTGGTGGCGTCGACTGCGGTCTGCCTGGTGGAGAGGTCGAGTCCGACCCAGCGACGGTGCCGGATGCACACCGGGTTGGTGAAGCCGGGTGCTTGTACGACGGTCTCGCCCTTGGTGCAGAGGGCGCACATCAGCCGCACGTTGCCGGCGTCCGGGCAGAGCTCGCAGCGGTGCTCGGCACCGTTGCGTTCGGCAGCGGAGAGCGGGGCACCGAAGCGGAGGCGGCGGCCGGTCTTCAGCTCGAGCACGTCCCGCCAGGCGAGGGTCGCCGTCTCAGCTTTCGCAGCGCGGAGCAGCTGCTTCTGGTGCGATTCGAGTTCGCGGTTCGCCGTCAGCAGTCGGCGCGTGTAGCTGGATTCGGTCTCTCGGTGGAGGGGCTTGACGGTCATCGGGTAGCGGCGGGTGAGGAGGTCGTTCATGCTGCGATTCCTGGCAGGAGGGTCTTCTTGCTGCGGGCGTTGCGGGCGGCGTGCTCGGCGTATGCGGACTCGGCGGCGGCGTCGAGTTCCTGCGCGTCGAGCAGCGCTCGGTCGATGCGCTCGAAGGGGATGGTCGGGTCGGTGATGGCGTCGCTGGCGGCGCCAGTGAGGAGCCGTCCGAGGCTGCCAATGGAACCGTTCGTGCGGGCGTGGAGGTAGTCGGCGAGGTCCGCGAGGGAGCCGTGTTCGTGGTGGCGCAGTGGGAGGTGCTTCTCGAAGGTGTTGACGATTCTCTTCCAAGCCTTCGCGTCCGTCTGGTTGCTGAGGTTGTACGGGCGCAGTTCCAGCAGGGAGAAGCGGCCGCCGATCTGTGCTCCGCGTTCTGTGGCGAGCATCTTCTTCACGTTGATGCCGGCGTAGAGGAACGTCGCGGGGAGGTCGTTGTGGAGGTTCTTGAGCAGGTCGTGGGATTCGCCGTTGCCTTGTGTGTGGCGGGAGAGGTTGTGGAGTTCATCGATGACGACGAGCTGGGTACCGGCGGCGTTGAGGAGGTCGACGACGCGGTTGCGGATGCCCAGCATTGTTTCGCTGCTGCTGACGGTGAGGCCGAAGAAGTCGGCGAAGGTGCGCATGAGGAGTTTGCCGGTGGAGCCGGCGGGAACCTCGATGTAGACCACGGGGATGCGGTTGTGTGCGCGGAAGTCGGGGAACTGGGTTCCGTACGAGCGGTAGATGTGCCGCATGAGGCTCTTGCACAGCGTGGTCTTGCCGAGAGTGGAGTTGCCGGAGATGACGAGCCCGGCGTGGCCGGAGTTCCGGCCGGCGTTCGCGGCGAACGCCTTCTCGAGCTGGGTGCGGGCCTTGGTGTAGTGCGGCGTGGCGAGGACGATGCCGCCGGAGAGGTAGAGGATGCGGGCTCGGTCGTGTGCGGCCCGAGCTTCTGCCGTCAACGCTCCGTACGCGTGGTCGTCGAATGCGGCGGGCGCTGTGGAGCTGCCGGAGAGGAACGCGTCGAGGGTCTCGAGGCGGTGCAGGGCTGCGGGGCGGTCGTCGCCGTGGAAGTGAATCATCGGTGAGCCGTTTCAGTCGAGGACGTAGATGACGTCGTCGTCGTCATCGTCGGAGGAATCGATGGGGTCGGTGGGGTCGGTGGAGGGAAGGTTCGGCGTACTTTCGATGGCCGTGTGCAGCGGCGCTCCGGCAAGTGCCGCGGTCACCGCGGCCACGTCGCTGCGGTCGGTTTCGGCGTCATTGAGGTCGAAGTCGTTGTCTTCGAGGTGCGGGTAGAAGAGCGCGTCTTCGTTGCGGACGGTGCACTCAATCCAGCCGCCCTTCGGGTCGGCGACCCAGGCCTTCACCGGGTTGTAGGGGTCGAGCTTGACTTCGTGCCTGCCGTTGCGGCGTCGGATGTTCGACTTGGTGTTTCGGAGCGGGTCGAGCCCTTCGGCGTCGAACTGGCGGTAGTTGATGGTGACGCCGGTGTCGGTGACGTGCCGGTACATGGTGGGCAGCATCGCGATTTAGTCGTCGCAGGTGAAGGTCGTTTCGAGGTTGCTGGTCAGCCTCGAGGCGGCGGCGAACATCTGGTACGGCGTCAGCTTGTTTTCCGGGTGCATCAGGTCGCGGAGGCCGCCGTGCGGGCGGTGGTTCCAGACCTTGAGGAACCAGTCGTCGAGGAGTTCATGGAGTGCGTAGATGTCCATGAGCTCTTCGCGCTCAACCTTGAGGCCGCGGAACTCGGGGGAGCGACCGACGTAGCCGTACCGGTACTGCAGGAGGAGAGAGTCGATGCTGCCGAAGTTGCGTTCGACGAGTGGCTTGCTGGTTGGGGTGTGCGGGGCGCTGTAGCGGATGTCGACCCCGTGCATCTCGGCGGCGGCGCGGAACGCTTCCGAGGTGAAGTCCTTGCCGTTGTCCATCACGATGCAGCGGGGGTGCACGAACGGTCGCGACTGCTCGTATTCGCGACGTTCCTCCGCGCTCATGAGCGTCACCGTGGGGTTCATCCGCTGCACCATCGCTCGGAACACGGCGTTGTTCGGGCGGTTCTGCGGCGGCGTCAGGGCCTGCGCGAGAAGTGCGACGTGGTCGACGGCCTTCCCGGCGACGAGGCGGAGGGTGAACGCGAGGACGAGCCGTGTGGCGCGGTCGAGCAGAACCGTCAGGATGGGGCGGACGGGTTCGCCGCTGGGCGACTTCACGAGGATGTCAAGGGTCGTGGAGTCGACCTGGACCTCGGCGCCGGGCAGCAGTTCCGTGCGAGTGTTGAAGACGCGCTTCGGTCGGTTTTCCAGTGACCGTCGGGTCGATGCGGAGCCGGTTGTGTGCTTGCCCTTGGTCAGCAGGTCGATGTACCGGTACATCGTCGCGTTCGATGGCATGTCCGGAGCTTCGGCGCCGTGCCACCTCACGAGGTTCGCCGCTGTCTCGGCGATGAGGCGGCTCTTCGTACCGGTCGACCGGTTCTTCTGGTCCGCGATGACGGCGCACAGTGCGTCGTAGACGTCGGGGTTGATGTTCTTGAGCGGCGGGTCTGAGCGCTGCGCCCGGCCATCAGCGAGCGCAGATGCGCCGTCGTTCCGCCAAGCCTTGAGCTTGCGCATCACCGTGGCGCGGGACGCAGCCTGTCCGTTCTTCTGCAGCTCCTGCACCTTCGCCGCGACGCGCTCGTTCTGCGTGGTCTTCTCGATGTCGTACTCCGGACGGCGCTCGGCCCGACCGGGGTTCACGCCGGTCTCGATTTCCGCGAGGTGGTCCGCCATCGTGACCGCGGCTGCTCTGGTCTTGTCTGGCAGGTTCTCAAATCGACGGACGATCTCGGGGAACGCCTGCGGCAGACCGACGACCTGCTGGCTGAGTTCTGCGATGTGCATGTCGCGGGTCTCGCCGGTGGCGGTGTTGCGGAGTCGGATGACGCTGCCGGAGCGGGCGATGAACTGGTGGATGCTGCCGTCGCGGAACTCGATGGGGTCGTCGACGTTGATGCTGGTCATGGGAGGGTCCGTTCGATGAGGGCGCGGTCGGAGATGGGGGCGGTGAGGTCGAGGCTGAAGAGGCCGCTCCAGATGAGGTGGTACAGACCGGCGCGGCCCTGGTCGAGGGCGTCAGGAGCGAGCAGCCGAGCGACGTCGCGAAGAGGAAGCGGCCGATGCAGCGCGTCCACCGTTCGGGCTACGTCCTCTAGTGGGGGCCGGTAGCCGTGGTGCTTGAACCCGGCTACCCACGACAGGTTCACGTCAACCTGGCGAGGCAGCTCGTGGTGCACCTCGTAGTGAAAGCCAACGTGCTCGCAGAAGGCACGAGTCTTCGCAAACTGCTCCTGGAACTTCGGGATGTACTTCTTCGGCTTCACATCACGAAGCACCTGACGGTGGTCGCTATGGAGGGTGAGGATGTCCGGCGTGTGTGACGTGCCGTCCGCGAAGTCGATGCGCACGGGCTGCGCGCTGAGGGCGATCACGTCTTCCGACATGTCGAGCCACCGCATGACCTGTGCTTCGAGCTGCGATTCGTGCCAGACGTGCTTCCTGGCGCCGGTGAAGAAGTAGAGGCCCTGGATGTTCTTCTGGCGCGGGTATCGGTGCGGCTGGCGGAAGAGCGCAACGTCGTAGAGTTCTCGGTTGAGCAGATCCGAGTTCGCAGCCGCCGTCTTCGGGCGGGCACGCTCCACGTTCGGCATCCATGTGACGGTCGCCGGCAGCGCAAGCGCCGCAGCGTCCGCCGAAGTCAGCGTGCGCTGCGGCGTTCTACTCCTCGGCCTGGAGGCCCGTGGTCGCGGGAGGGCTCGCGAACCGAAGGCCAGGGCCGGGTTCAGCGGGGTGGTGAGGGTCATGTCTACCCCTGTGCTGCGACGCCGACGCCAGCGGGGTGGAAACACGATTTGAGTCCTGCTTCTGGCATGAATATGCTCCTTTTGGTGCGTTTTCGGCACGTTTGAGGGGTACGGAAGGGTCGAGATGGCAGGGCCGCGCTTCGTCCCACGGGACTTCGCCGAGGATGCAAGGGGCTTCGGGCATACGCCGGTGCTGCGGTGGTTGCAGGCTGCTGACCGGCGGGCGGAGATGTTCCTCCGCGCCGCGCAGGTGCAGCACCAGCAGGTGCTGCGGATCCGGGAACGGATGCAAGCGCGGGGACTCAGCCCGAAGCAGTACGCAGCGCAGGCGGGGACGAGCTACCCGCGGCTGCTTCGACTGCTCCGTGGGGAGGCGATCCTGCGACTCGAGGACATCGCCCTTGCCGACCTGGTCCTCGGGGGTGTCATCGACGAGCCGGCCGCCGCCGCGCCGACGGAGCCTTCCACGAGTGACCTGCAGGCGTTGCTGGAAGCGATACCCGAGCGCACCGCGCGGGCGGTCCTCGGGCACATCAAGGCAGCGCAGTCACAACGCGTGCCGGGCGCTGCTGGTGCGCGCCCCGGGGCTCGTCCTCGCTGAGCCGTCGGTCCCGCGCGGCGGCGTGAGTGCAGGGTGTGCTGGTTCCTCCTTCCGATAGGTCCCTCGATAGGTCAGTCGCGCGAGGCAGCGATTGCGGTCGTCTGCGGGATCGCTGGCTGGAGAGGCGTCCTGCCTCCGGACGTGTAGCGACCGTAAGCGCCCACAACCCGTTCTGGTTCCTGCTCTTGGACCGAGGTCCTCAACTGGCAAGACCTCGTCGACGCGATCAGGACTCCGACCGCGCATAGCCCTTCCCGGGACCGACCGCCGGTCCCGGGAAGGGACCAATGGACGCGTCCAACTGCACGCCCGACTACGTCGCCGAGCTTCACCAGCACTACGCCGAAGTCGCCAACCAGCCCGGCACGGCCCTGAGCGTGGACCAGCGCCGCGGTGTCGAGTTCTACCTCGCTGACATCGGGGAGACCGAGCAGCCCGCGACCGTCATCAGGAACTGGATCGCCTTCGTCCACGACCTCGACCGCTTTATCAGCGCCATCGGACGGCTACCCCGATCCGACTCTCGCCGACCACGTGCACGGACGGAGGAGCAAGCCCTGGTGGATCGGCTCGCGTACCAGCGCCGGCCAGAAGTCCGTGCCGCGCACTGCAGCTACCAGACGCTCCGGTTGGAGTCGTTTCCTAGCTTCCGTTGGGAGCCGCAGGAGGAGCGGTGGGCGGAGCAGCTGATGCTGCACCAGTGGTTCTGGGCGCATACGGGACGGGCCCCTCGCCGCGACGCGCAGGACCCGAACGAACGAGCAATCGCTCGCTGGGCGACGCAGCAACGAGCGGCCCAACGCAGCGGCACGCTCACCCCCGACCGCGCACGCCAGCTCCGCGACGCCACTTACCGCGTTCTCTAGCTGCGCTGGGACGTGCCCAGCGTTTTTGGCGGACCCGGTAGGGAACTTTCCTGCTCTTGGACGGAGGTACGTCACCGAGCCACCGCCGACGGCGCACGTTTCGTAGCGTTCAAAGCACCGGCAGCCAGCAGACAAAGAAGCGCAGCAGCTCGCCGGCTAGACGTCCGGAGAAGCACGAAAGCGAAGGCGTGATGAGCACGAACCGGGAAGAACCTGAGCGCCGCGAACGGCAGCAAGCCGCTATCGAAGGCATGGCGCGGATCTCGTTGTCGGACCTGCGCGACCAGAGTCCCCCGAACCTGACAGCGCTCTATGCCGACGTCCAAGACGGCCAGGCCCTGATCCCTGGTCTGAAGATGGGCATCGGCGCCCTCACCGTACAGCGATGGGACCCATCCTTCGCAGCCGCCGGTTGGACTCTCCATGGTGCGGACCTCACCCTCGACATGGGTCACCCCTTCGGTGCGATGTTCTACCGCAACGACGCCGACAACCGTGTCCTGCGTATCGGCGTGCAGTGGCATCCGCCGGTGCAGCAGCTTGAGTTCCCGGCACTGCACCCGTCGAAGCCGGAGTTGACGTCCAACTGCAGCGACGAGGAAGTAGCCGCGGTCGTTCTCGACGCGCGGAGTCGGATCGGGACTCTTGTCGCGGTCAACGCGCAGATCGGGTCGTTCGTCGCCGCCCACGAGTCCGAGGACGCGATCCTCGAGGCGTCCGGTCTCGGGTTGGAGCGGCTGTCAGAGGATGACCCGAGGTTGGCTGGCAATGTCTGAGCGCCTGTCGCCGCGGTTCGAGCCGATCCCGTTGCGGCTGCTGTCGTTGACTGCTCAGTTCGACGCCGTCATTTGGCCGGCGCTGGTGGGGATGACGTTCACGAACTCCACCGGTTCGGCGATCCTGCAACGACACGTCACCGTTCGAGCGTCCGACGACACGTGGACGTTCAGTCTCCTCAACGGGGCACCGTTGACGAATCCAGCAGAGCCCCTGGTGGAAGCGGCGACCCAGGTGATGACCGTGTTGTCGGAGCTCCGCGCGATGGGTCGTGGTGTGGAAGCGGCCGGCCCCGCTGATGTCTGACCGGAAGTGGGTGCAGGACATCCGGCAGCAGCAGACGGTCCTGTCGTTGCCGTTCGGACTCGGCTGGACCATCGACATCACCCAAACGCTGACCGCCCTCGCCGCCGCCGGTATGCCCGCCCAGGTGGAAGCGTTCGACCGGCTCCGGTTCGAGGACGGCCGGTCTGCGTTCCTCGCCACTCCGGACCCCACCACCACCGTTCATGACGGAGCTGGGGACGGCCGCCACGACGATGTGGTCCTCCTGCCAGGTGGATCGGAGGGCGGCGTCCTGTCGCTTGTGCGCCGGTATCCGGACTTGGTGGTCGTGAATGGGAAGCGGCAACGCGTCTGGGCAAACGGCCGGCAAGTGCACGGAACGTCAATGCAACGAGACGCGACACCGCGCTGGCGTCATGTGTTCGCCATCGCCCGGACCATCGCCATGCACGGTGGCGGCACGCATGCCATCGCGGAACACATCGGCATCCCGGCAGACGACGTCCGGGCAGCCATGCCGACCCTTGGCGAGCATGTGTTCCACACGCCGTTGGGGTGGGAAGCGACGGACCGGCCCTCGCTCATCGACTGGGCTCTCGCCGCCTACCCGGGCCCCGGCGGGGTGCGCACCTGCTGGCACCGCGACGACACCATCGACTCGCAAGCAGATGAGCTCATCGGGCTCGGTGGGGTGATGTCGGACCGGTGGGCCGCGCAGCAGGCCGGCGTTCTGGTCCCGCCGAACCGGCTGACCGCGTTCTTCGCGAAGCATCCCGACATGGCCGCGCTCGGCTACGAGCCCGCATCAGCGGATGACGCCACCGTGGCGGTCATCATCCCGCAGGACACCACCATCCTGACCCCGGCCGAGGGGAACTGCACGGACGAGTTCGTCACCGCGCACGTGCTCCACGAAGACAGCTGGGTGACCGCGAACACCGACGCGGTGCACGGGCTGCGGCAGCTGCTGCACTTCCAATCCGACCTCGCCCACGACCTCCGCTGGCACCCCAGTGGAAGTTGACGAGGGGACGCCGATGATGTTGCAGCTGCTGTCCATGACGTTGGCATTCGACGACACCCGCTTCTTCGGCTCCGTCATGTTCACCAACCCCACCCACCCCAACGACAAGCCCTCAGTCGTCCTCATCGACCACGCCGACCAGGCGCCGTGGTTCCGGCTCAGCAACGTCGACCCCGACGCGCAGGACCCGTCGGATCCGGCAATGGCGGAAGCGGACCGGATCATGCGGTTCATCCTCACCTGGGCGCCAGAACGTCTCGGCCGCACCCGCCCCGACCCTCAGCAGCACTAGCAAGCCCCGCTGCTGTCCCGACTTCTTGGAGCTACCAACGATGATGCGTCTGGTGTCCATGCACCTCTCGAACGACCGGATCCTCTGGGGTCACGTCCTCCTCGAGGACACCGACAACCCGAACGCGCACCTGGTGCAGATCCTCGTACGCCCCATCGACAAGGAGCCCGGGTATGAGCTCTTCGACAAGACCAACACGGTCCTGTCGGACCTGAGCGTGCCGGCGACGCGGGAAGCGAACCGCATCGTTCAGACCCTCCTCATCCCAGCCTCTGAAGTCGCCCGACGAGAACAGGCCGTCCGGGCGGTGATCCACTCCGGGTACCTCGAAGGGTTCCCTGACGACATGCCCTGGCAGTCGCCACTGTGGATGTACGCCCGCGGGGAGATCACTCCTGAGCAGCTCAGCGCCTACGCCGACAACGGCCGGCAGATCCGCCGCGACCCCGAACACAGCGCCGTCAACGCAGCCGACGTACCCGAGGACTGGTGGCGAACCACGCAGGCCCGCATCCGCCGACACCTCCTCGACTCGACACTCACCGAAGCAGAAGCCGCCGCCGCCCTCCAAATCAGCATCGATGAGGTCGGCGAGCTGTTCGGGTCGAACCGCCTACTGAGCTTCGACCTCGAGGGCGAAGAACGCATCCCCGACTGGCAGATCCTCGCCCCGGCCCTCCCCGAGTTCGGCGACCGATCCGCCCTGCTCCCAGGCTTGGAAGTGCTCTACGCGGCAGCACCGCAGCCGCTGCTGGACGCGGCAGCGATGACCGAGTTCATGACCACACCCCGCACACACCTCACCATCGACGCTCACGCCCTGACGCCGTTGCAATGGATTCGGGAAGGGCGCCCGCTCGAGACAGTCATCGCCCTGTTCCGGGGACGTGAATGGTGAGCGCCAGTGGCCGCCCGGACCTGTTCCTACTCAGCGTCGCCTTCGACCTCGCCGGCACCCACGGACACATGTACTTCCGCGACCCGACCAGCACCGAACTCCGTCAGATCATCGTTCACAGCGCCGACGGCGGCTCTGGCTATCGGTGCGAACCCGCAGCTGGCGACACTCGCGACGGGTGGGAGCCGTTCCTCACCGAAGCCGGCTGGCTCATGGCCCTCATCCGACCAGACACCGCGGAGGAACGCAGCTGATGGGGCCAGGGCTCGAATGGGTCGCTGCTGCGTACGCCGGTCGGCCGCAGATCACGATGCCGTACGGGCTCGGTGACACCACCGACCTCACCGACGCCCTCGCCGTCCTCAAGCTCGCCGGGCTCGCCGCGGTCGTGGAGACGCACGACACGATCCGCCTCGCCGACGGCCGCCGAGCACGCTTCCCCACCCTCACGCAGAACCCCCGCAACGAAGCAGTCGCGGACGCAGACTTGCTGCTCCTGGCGCCGCGGACCGTGACAGTCACGCAGATTGCCCTCGCTGAACAGACGGCGACCGTTCTGCTCGTCGACGTCGACCGGCGCCGCGTGTGGGTCGACGGGAAGCAGGTTCTCGGGAGTTGGGACCGGTGGAAGGACGCTGCACCGATCTACGTCACCTTCGCCGTCGCACGGATGCTCGCCGTCAACGGTGCCACGTTCGACGGCCTCGTCAGCGCTGGCTTCACGGCAGGGCAGGTGGACGATGCGCTCGCACGGCTCGGCAAACGCGTGCACCGCACTCCGATCGGGTGGGAATCACGGCAGGTGGGTGGGCTCGTGGACTTCGCGATCGCCTGTTACCCAGGCCCGGGCGGCGCCAGAACCCGGTGGACGTCAGACCTTCCACTCGTCGAACAGGCGGAACGGCTCATCAGCGCGGGCTGCCGGATCTCCGGCCGCGCCATCTCCGACCGCCCCGGCTACCCAAAGATCAGCAAGCGAGCCATGCCGTACCGGCTCGTCGCGTACACCGAAAACGAACTCGACATGACAACACTCGGCTTCGAACCCGACACGGTCGGCTACTCCGGTACTGAACTCATCCGCCCCGCAGACCCAACCATCTTCGCCACCGCAGCAGCCGCCGGATACACAGACCGAACCGACGACATCATCACCGCGAACACGCTCCTCCGCGCCGACATGCGCAACGACGACGACGCGGCCTCGCTCGAAGAGGTACGGAGCCGGCTGCAGTTCCTCGCCGACACCGGATACGACCTGCGACACAACCTGCCGAGCTGAAACGCTCTCCCTGACGACCAGCAGCGTTCGTTTGAGGAAGGTCCGTGAGGATCAAATCGGACCAACTATCTGGGACGCAACGACGCTCAGCCGGCCGGCGGACCACCGCCGGCCGGTGGACGACAGGCTGAAGGGACGGGTCTCGACGGCATCCGGGATCCCTTATGTATCAGCGGTATGCAAAAGGGTCAAAAGGTGTATCGTTGGTACATGGTCTCCGGACGGACGAAGCTCCTCAACGCTGCGCGCACACTCCTGACGGCGCAGCCGGAGCTCGAGCCGAGCACGCGTGACCTCTACGAGGCGGCGGGGGTCGCAGCTCCGACGCTGTACCACCACTTCGGGACGAAGGAGGGCCTGCTGGACGTGGTCGTCGAGCAGGTTTTCGGGGAGTACATCGAGCGGAAGAGGGGCATGGTGCGTTCCGGGGACCTCATCGCTGACTTCGTTGCCGGGTGGGAGCTACACGTCGAGTTCGGCGTGGCCAACCCGGTCCTGTACGCCCTCATGTACGCGCCCGGCCGGACCAGCGGCGCGGCCGCGACTGCCGACGAGCTCCTGCGCGTTGGCCTGCAGCGCATGGACGACGCGGGGGTGCTCCGCATCGACGTTGACACCGCCGTCACCATGACGACGGGCATGGCCGTGGGGTGCGTGTCGCAGCTGAACCGCCTGCGGCGCCCGACTAGTGATCCGGCGGCCATCGCGACGCGGGCTGCGCTCGTGGCCGCACTCACCGGCAGCCCCCCGCCCGCGCCGACAGCGGCGACGTCGACGACGACGCCAGCCGGAGCAGCTCAGTTCCTGATTGACGAGGTCGCCGCACGCGACGCGCAGTTCACACCGGCCGAGGCAGCTCTCTTCACCCAGTGGCTCCACCACATCGCGGAGATCACTTCCACCGCACAGGAAGCACACCCAGCATGACCATGAACTTCCCACCGACGAACACGACCTTCGACCTCGGCGGGGTCACCGTGCCGAGGATGGGCTACGGCGCCATGCAGCTGGCCGGCGCCGGCGTCATCGGGCTGCCGGATGACCCGAACGCCGCCATCGCCCTCCTCCAGCACGCTGTCGAGCGGGGTGTGCGGTTCTTCGACACCGCCAACGCCTACGGTCCCCGCACGGTCAACCAGCTCATCGGCCGCGCGCTCGCGCCGCTCGGCGACGACATCGTGATCGGGAACAAGGTCGGGGCGACACGTGGCCCGCACGGTGAGTGGCTGACCGACAGTCGGCCGGAATCGATCCGGTCCCAGGTCGAGGACGCCCTGCTCGACCTCCGTACCGAGCGGAGTCCGCTCACGTACCTCCGCCTCTGGGGCGACAGCACCGACCGCGCCGGCTCCATCGGAGCGGGGGTCCCACTCGAGGACAGCCTCGGCGTCCTGATCGACCTCCGCGACGAGGGCAAGATCGACCGCATCGGCGTCTCCGGAGCGACGAACGACCTGCTCGCGCAGGCACTGCAGTTGACGCCGATCGCTGCTGTCCAGAACCGCTACAACCTCATCGACCGCTCCGGCATCGAGGTCCTGGACACCTGTGAACAGCATGGCATCGCGTTCGTACCGTACTTCCCGCTCGCCACGGGCGGTCTGACAGGGCTCCCCGCCCTCGCGGAACCAGCTCGTCGCCTCGGGGTGTCTGAGGCGGCCATCGCACTCGCATGGCTGCTCCGTCGCTCGGCGGTCATCGTCCCGATCCCGGGAACGCGCTCCGTCGACCATCTCGACGACAACCTCCGCGCCACGGCCATCGCTGGCGAACTGACAGATGCTGAGGCGGGTCGGCTTACGGCCCTGGAGGACGAATCATCCGCTGCGCTGCCGGAGATGCCGACGCGGATGCTCGACGCACTCCGCCGACCGAAAGCCTGAGTTGATCACGCTGAGCACCGTACGCACGTTCGGGAGCCGATCCTCGACGGGTACCGTCCAGCGACGCTCTCCCCGTTCGGTTGACGACCGGCTATCGGGCGGGAGACACGAGCGGCTGGAGACTCGATTCCCGCCGATTCCCGCCGATTCCCTCCGATGCCCTCGAGCGACGCGGTATGTGTCGCTCGAGGGCATCGGCGAGACTCAGGACGCGACGCCCGCGTCCCTGGGCAGGAGGACGAGCTTGCCGCGGGCGTTGCCGCTGCGGCTGATCGTGAGGACGCTCTGCCAGTCCTCGAGGAGGAACGTTGCGGCGACCGGCACCCGGAAGCGCCCTTCGGCGGCGAGTGCGGCGAACTCGGGAAGTGCCTCGACGCGGTCGGTGAGGTCCTCGGTGGCGGATGAGCGGGTGCCGAGCGCGACGGCAGCGGCGAAGTCGGAAATCGTCAGGACCCGCTTCGGGTCGCCGCCCACGACGCGGATGAGGTCGGGCAGCGAGCCGCCGACCGGTGCGGTGTCGAGTGCGGCGTCGACCGGACCGTCCGCGAGTTCCGCAATGCGCTCCACCATGCCATCGCCGTACGAAGTAACGATGGCGCCGAGGTCGCGCAGCTGCTGTGCATAGGTCTCGCCCGCGGTCGCGATGACGTGCATGCCCCGGAGGAGCGCGATCTGCACGGCCGCGAACCCGATCGTGCTCCCGGCGCCGTGCACAAGGATCGTCTTGCCCGGTTCGAGTCCGAGCCAGCGCAGGTGCGCGTAGGCGGTGTCGACGGTCATCGGCAGCGCCGCGGCCTGCACGAGGTCGAGCCCCTTCGGGACGGGGAACCAACGGTTCATCACCGCGTAGTCGGACGCACCCGCGGACGGTGAGTTCGCCCAGTCTGCGGTGCCGAACACCACGTTGCCGACGAAGACGCCCTCGACGCCGTCGCCCACGGCATCGACGGTGCCGGCGACGTCGCAGCCGACGCCGCGCGGCAGGGTACCCGCGAAGAGACCGCCGCACAGCGCCCAGTCTGCTGGTGCGAGTCCGGCTGCGTGTACGCGTACGCGGATTCGGCCGGACCCCGGCTCGGGTACCGGCGCCGTCTCGAGCCGGAGGACAGCCTCCGGCTCGCCGTACTCGTGGAACCGCAGGGTGCGCATCGTGTCTGTCATCGGAGTCTCCCAGGCTGTTCAGCGTTGCGACAGGCACTGACGCAACGAATCGTCAGTGGCTGACTTTACGTTCCGTCAGTCGCTGACGCAACCTGTTAGCATCTGGGCATGCCTCGGGACGGAAGGATCGTGCGGGAGCGACTCCAGCGCGCTGCGCTCGAGCTGTTCGCCGAGCGTGGTTTCGACGGTGCGACAACGGCGCAGATTGCGGCGCAAGCAGGCGTCACCGAGCGCACGTACTTCCGGCACTTTCCTGACAAGCGGGAGGTGTTGTTCGCCTCCGAGGACGAACTCCGCGAAGT
The DNA here is from genome assembly GCF_003234045.1 of Curtobacterium sp. MCPF17_047. Classification (NCBI taxonomy): domain Bacteria; kingdom Bacillati; phylum Actinomycetota; class Actinomycetes; order Micrococcales; family Microbacteriaceae; genus Curtobacterium; species Curtobacterium sp. MCPF17_047. The sequence continues at coordinate 73,213 of NZ_QKSF01000005.1, forward strand.
CACCGAGGTGGCCCTCGCCGCGGCACCGAGAGACTTGCCGGCGCTGCCGGCATTGCGATACGCGTTCCATGACGTCGTGCCGCTCATCGAGCGGAACCGGCCACTGGCAGAGCTGCGGGCGCCGATCATCCGGTCCGCCCCCGCACTCCTCGAACGCGAGCACGCCAAGGCCGCAGCACTGGTCGACCTGGTAGCGGCCGGCCTGGTCGCCCGCGGAATCTCCGAACACGAAGCACTGCTCTGCGCCCGGGTCGGGATGGACACGTTCAACACCGCGATCGGACGCTGGACGCCCGGGTTGACCGACCTGCACCACGAACTCGATGACACGTTCGCAGAGCTGCAGCAGCTTGCGGCGATGTTGCAGTCCGAACGGCCCGAATGACCGCTCGGCTGCACGTCACCCGTAGTGAAGTAGCGGCCGATGGCACTGGCGCGTTGGAGTCGTGCATACGCATACCGAGAACTCAGAACCGAGCTGGGGATCTGCCTTGCCTTTTGGCCCCATACAAAGCACTCACTCGGCGATTCCGTTCCGGTATGCGTACACGACGGCCTGTACACGGTCACGGAGGCCGAGCTTGAGCAGTATGCGGGAGACGTAGGTCTTCGCCGTCTCCCGTGTGACGAACATCGCTGCTGCTATCTCGGCGTTCGACATGCCCTGGGCCAGCAACCGCAGGACTTCCTGTTCGCGGGGGGTGAGGAGTTCCCGGCCGGGTGGTTCGGTCGGTACTGGTTTGATCCGACCTGCAAATGCTCCGATGAGGTCTCGCGTGACGGTCGGGTCCACGATCGCTTCGCCGGACGCGAGCGTGCGGATCGCGTCGAGCAACCGGCGGGGCGTCGAGTCCTTGAGGAGGAACCCGCTTGCTCCTGCACGGAGTGCCTCGAAGACGTACTCGTCGAGGTTGAAGGTCGTGACGACGAGGATTCTCGGCTGGAGTGCGTCGGCCTCGACGAAGGACATGATCTCCCGGATGGCGGAGATCCCGTCCAGGACCGGCATCCGGATGTCGATGACCAAGACGTCCGGGCGGGCGGAGCGAACGAGGTCGATCGCGTCGCGGCCGTTCGCTCCCAGCCCGACGACCTCCATGTCGGCTTGCGCTCGGATGATCCGGGCGAAGCCGTCCCGCACCAGGAGCTGGTCGTCGACGAGTGCGACCCGCACGAGGCCTCCCACGGTCACCGTGCTGTTCCGCGGGGGAGCACGGCGGCCACGCGGAAGAGTCGATCGACGAGTCCGGTCTCGAGGGTGCCGCCGACGAGCGCCACCCGCTCGGCCATGCCGCTCAGGCCCCGCCCCGGACGAGCGGCCGTTCCGCCGTCGATCCTGTTCTCGATGAGCAATCGGATCGTGTCCGCGGTGTGCGTGGTCGTGACCGTCACCGGTTGACCAGGTGCGTGTTTCATCGCGTTCGTCAGGGCCTCTTGGCTGACGCGGTGCAGCGTGGCGGCAACGGGGGCCGACGGCTCGGAGGGTTCCCCGAGTTCTGCGAACTGCACGGGGTACCCGGTGGCAGCCAGCTGCTCGACGAGCGTGCGCACGTCGCCGCCGACAGGAGGGACGGGCGAGGCTGCGGGTGTGGGCTTCGCGGGCTGCTCCATGGCCCCGAGGAGCGATCGGAGTTCCTGCAGCGCCTGTCGGCCCGTTCGGCCAACGACCTCGGATGTCTCGTCGCGGCCGGCGACGTCGTCGGGAGCGAGGTAGGCGGCGGACTCCGACTGCACGACCATGGCGGTGATGTGGTGCGTGACGACGTCGTGCAGGTCCCGGGCGAGAGCGTCCTTCGCCCGGCGGACAGCTTCCTGGGCAGCCGCAGCCTCGCGGGCGTCCTGCTCGGTGAGCCGGTGACGGACGAGCAGGCCGGCGGTCCACGGCACCGTGAGGACCAGGCTGAAGGTGACCCAGTCCACCAGGCGTTCCGGCGATCCCGAGCCCTCGAGCGCGAGCGCGAGGAGGACGTACCCGGCAACCGTCGAGACGGCGACGATCGCACGACGGGGCTCGTGGTACGCGCTCGTCGAGTACAGGGCGACGAGCACGCCGAGCCCTGCTGGACCGGAGTCGACACCGGAGAGTTGCGCGGTCGCGAACGTGGCGGCGACGACCAGCAGCACGAACGCCGGACGGACGCGGCGGAAGGTCAGGGGCAGCGTCTGCGCCACGGCGAGCACCGGTGCGGCCCACGCCGGTGGGCTGCGGTGCAGTTCCCCGAGCTCCAGTCCGGGGATGCCGAGCGGCAGCAGGGCGGCCGCGAGGAGTGCGATCGCCCCGATGGCGTCGCGCACCGTGACCGGTGCCTCACTCCATCCCGAGGTCCTGCTGCCGAATCGCATGAGAGCGACGCTAGTGCCGCCCGGTCTCGTGCAGGGAACACTGTCGACCTTCGGGGGACTCGTGGACACCTCGCCGGTTCCTAGCGTCGTCTCCAGGCAGTTGTCGCCGCACCCTGAGAAAGAGGACGACCATGACGAACACTTCCACTCCGACTGCGCCGCATCGTCGCGGAGTGATCAACCGACTCCGGACGTTCCCGGTCACCTGGATGATCATCGGGACCGTCCTCGTGGTCCTCACCTCCGCCGTCTTCACGGCGATCGGTGCCGAGTCGGGCCCGATCGGCATGGCGCTGATGGCGCTCATCGGCATGGCAGCCGGGTCCGCGTTCTACGTGCTGACGATGCGCGTGATCGCCCGGCGACGCATCCCCGAGCTCGCACTCCGGACGGCTTCGCGAGAAGCGCTCACCGGCCTCGGGATCGGCGCCGCCTTCGTCATCGTCTCCTACGGCATCGTCCTCGTCGCTGGCGGGTACAGCATCGACTGGGCGCCCCGCGACGTCGGCAAGACCCTCATGCTCGCCATCGCCGTGAACGCCAGCGCCGCGGTCATCGAGGAACTGACCTTCCGCGGACTGCTGTTCCAGGGGATCGAACGACTCGGCGGTCGCGAGCGTGGCCGATGGATCGCCCTCACCGTGACGGCGGCGCTCTTCGGTGCGCTGCACATCATGAACCCCGGCGCGACACTGTGGACCTCGCTCGCCATCGCGGTCGAAGCCGGCGTGCTCCTCGGTGCCGCGTTCCTCTGGCGACGCAGCCTCTGGTTCGTCATCGGCATCCACTTCGCCTGGAACGTCATCGAGGGACTGCTCGGCATCCCCGTCTCCGGGCACCGCGACGCGGGCCTCTTCATCACCACCGTCCACGGCGATGGACTCCTGACCGGAGGGACCTTCGGCCTCGAAGCGTCACTCGTCCCGGTCATCGTCAGCCTCGCCATCGCCGTCCCGATGCTGACGGCCGCCGCTCGCCAGCGACCCACCGAGATGGACGACCAAACTGCACCGCCCACGAGGTCACGAAGCTGAATCACAAGCAGCCTATAGCAGCGCTACACTCTGTAACGATGTTACAGAACAAGGAAACCATCCGGGAGCAACTGCTCCGGGCCGCGCTCGCGATAGCGGTCACCGACGGGGTTGAGGCGGTGTCGACGAGGGCGGTGTGCGCCGCCGTCGGCGTGCAGGCCCCGACCCTGTACCACCACTACGGCGACCGTGCCGGGCTCATCAATGCGGTTGTCGACCGTGCCTTCGACGAGTACATCGCGCAGAAGGACGCGGGTGTGCTGGACGAGTTGGAGCCGGCCACGGCGATCGCTGCGGGGTGGGACGCACACGTCGCGTTCGCACGGACGCATCCGGGGTTGTACCCGGCGATGTATCCCGTCGCCGGACCGCAGTCCCCGAACCTCGAACGGAGCGCAGCGCTGCTCCGTTCCGGCTTCGACCGCCTCGAACGGGACGGGGTACTCGCGGATGGCATTTCAGCCCGCCTCGCCGACGCGGCCCTGCGGGCGGCGCTCCGCGGCGTGGCGCACATGGTCGCGGCCGCGCCGGAGAACCCCGACAATCCGCTCGTGTCCTCGACGGTCCGCGACGCCGTGATCGCTCGACTCATCAACAAGGACCTCAAGGAAGGCACGACACATGACTGATCTCCTCGTTGACAAGACCATCCTCATCACCGGCGCTTCGGCTGGCATCGGGGAACACTCCGCGCGGCTCTTCGCGCGAGAAGGAGCGCGCCTGCTCCTCACCGCTCGACGTCTCCCCGAACTGGAACGGGTCGCGGACACCATCAGGGAGGACGGCGGCGACGTTATCGTCGTGCAGGCTGACACCACTGTTCCTGACGACCTGCAGCGCGCGATCGATGCCGCAGTCTCCCGATGGGGCGGCATCGACGGCGCCCTCAACAACGCGGGCCGGAGCCAGGGCGGCGGCCGGCTGGCAGAGGTTCAGGACGACGTGTTCGACGCCGTCGTCGACGTGAACTTTAAGGGAGTCTGGGCCGCGATGCGCGCCGAACTCCGAGCCATGACCGCTCCGGGAGCGAACGGCGGATCGATCGTGAACGTGAGCAGCATCGGCGGCACATTCGGCGCCCCCGAACAGAGCGTGTACGGCGCCACGAAAGCCGCGGTCATCGCGATGAGCAGGGCGGCCGCCGCTGAATACGGGCGCGAGGGCGTCCGCGTGAATGCCATCGCACCTGGCGCGACGATGACCGACATGATGACGGGCTGGGAACAGCGAGTCCCTGGAATCATCGAACATCTCGGTTCACTTGCCGCACTCGGTCGTGTCGGGCAACCCACAGAGATCGCGGAGGCTGCTGCTTGGCTCCTGAGCGATCGGTCTAGCTACGTCAGCGGGATGACGCTCGGCGTCGACGGAGGAACGGCTCCTTGGCCCCACTGACGCGGCCGGGTTGGCAGCAGCAGGAGCAGAAGCAGACCGCCATGGTGACGATTTCCGCCTGCGTGGCTCTGGAGCTGCTGAGTGGCACCATCCCCGCCTGCTGGTCGGTCAATCGCTTGTCATGGTGCACGACGTCTTTGCGTTGGGCGGCCGGGCCCCGGAAGCGAGCACGAAGAGCGCGGCCACAAGTGACCCAGAGGCGAATCGCGACCGGCTGGCGCAGCACGGGACCCGACCGCGTGGCGCCCGGAACTCCCGGCGTCATGCAGAACGTCGGCCCAGCCGAGCAGTGTCAGGGCCCGATTCGCGGCGGGACGATCGCCGTGGCCGACCCTCAGTGTTCAGCGGATGTCAGCCTTTGAGAGCGTCGCCTTCTGCAGTCGAGGACTGACGAGCGGACAGATCCGAGGCTGTTTCACGGTCGGCCGCATCGAGGAACCGGCGGGCGTCCTTTCGCACGGACGCCAGTCGGTCGGCGAACGGTGTTGCAGCATCGTCGTCGAGAGCTTGTTCGTATGCTTCGCGGAAGAGTTCGACGGCAAGCGCTCCGAGGAATGTGCCGTCCACCACTCCCCGGTGCACCAGCGCGGACCCGATCGTGGCGGCGGCGGAAGCGAGCTTCGCGCGCTCGCGCTCCTGCAGGTCCGAGCTCGACTGGATGACGGTCCTTCTCCGGCGCTGCGCTACTCGATCGACGGTGAGAAACTCACCGACCTCGCTCAAGACTGAGAAAACGACACGGCTTCCGGCCCCGGGTCCTGGTTCCGGCATCGCGGCGATCGCGGACGCCACGGCTGTGCCCAGGCCGTCCTCCCCCGCGAACAGCACTTCACGCTTGTCACTGAAGTAGCGGAAGAACGACCTGCGGCTCAGCCCTGCTCGGCGGGCGATCTCCTCCACCGTGACGCCGTCGAAGCCGTGCGACCCGAAGAGCTCGAGTGCGGCAGCCCTGAGGCGCTCTCGAGCGTTTGGTTCCCAGCGTGGCATACGAAGAGCCTAGCGACGACACTGAGTGCTATCGTGCCTGATGGCACACCGTGCCGTCGATGGAGGTCGTCATGGAAACAGAGCGTATGGAGGGCAAGACCGTCCTCATCTCAGGTGGCTCGTCCGGCGTCGGGCTCGCTGTCTCGAAAGGGCTCGCTCGTCTCGGCGCGCGCACGGTGCTGCTCTCCCGCAGTGTCGATCGGGGGCGCAGCGCAGTACGTGCCGTCCAGGAAGCAGTGCCCGGGGCCGATGTCGACCTACGCATCGTCGACCTGACATCTTCAGCATCGGTGACCCGACTCACGGACGACCTGGGGGGAACCGAAGGACGGCTCGATGTGCTGGTGAACGCCACCGGATCGATCGGCGAGCGCGGGGAGTTACAACCAGGGATCTCCCGCAGCTTCGGGACGAACTACCTGACGCACTTCCTCCTGACGCGCGCGGCGCTGCCACTTCTCCATGAAGCTCCCGAAGCCCGGGTCTTGACGGTCGGTGCAGCGCCAGCACTGATCCGCCGTCTCAAGGGCTTCGCCGTCGACGGTGTGGATCCGACCGCCTCCGCCGCGACCTTGCTGACGCAATCACTGGCCTGGAAGCTGCTCATGGCACGTCACGTCTCGGAGACCGAGGACGGGATCAGCGCCGCAGTGTTCCACCCCGGACTCATCGAGTCCGAGTTGCTCCGTCAACGAGCACTCCCGCTGCGGCTCTTCGGCAGCATCTCGAACCGCTTCGCAAGCGATGTCTGCCCGGCGGTCGACCACCTCGCATCGCGATCGATGGACCTGGGAAGGGCCGGCGGGATGTACGACAATCACGCTCAGACGATCTCACTCCCAGCGACGATCAACACCGAGAACGCCTTGCGTTCATGGGACGCGAGTTTGAGCTTGGTCGAGCAACTGGGTTGACACGACGACGGGCAGCAAGGTCATATCTCAGACATCCGGTCGCGGTTCAGAGTGGGACGGCCCGTGCCAGCGGAAGGGGCCGATGAGCTGCGCGGTGACGGGGAGTTTGGTCAGCACGGTGAGCAGTCCGAATCCGACGGTGCCGCCCGCGGTGTTGCAGAACCAGTCGTTAACGTCCGCGATGTGGCCGCCCGCGGCGAGACCTGCGGTGACGAACTGAGCCAGCTCGATCGCGAGGCTGATGCCGGCGACCATCGCCACGACCCGCCACCACGTCGGACGACGGGTCAGCAGCGGCACGAGTATCCCGAGCGGTAGGAACACCAGCATGTTCACCACCGCGTCCTGCCACTCGTAACCGACGACCGGTGTGAAGTTGACCGGTGGGATCCACGGCCCTTCACTCGGGGGCGAGTCGAGGTATATCGGGAACACGGTGTTGGCCAGGATGCCGCCGGCGTACACCGTTAGGGCTGCCGCGACCGCCGCGCGCGGCAGCGTCAGCCGACGTCGTGCGCGCAGGACCGCGATCAGCACCACGAAGAGCGCGACGCTCAGCGGGATGACCACCGGCAGCACCGGTACCGCTCCGAACATTTCGTGTTTCCTCTCGTCCGTGACCTGAAGCGGCACGGTGCCGCAACCAAGGACGTGCGCGTTCCGGTCCAACCGACATTGACCAACCGCCGGTCCGCGCCGCCGTGAGCGTTCAGGACGAGACCGGGGTGGAGCGATCCCGGTGACTGACCTTGAAAAGCGCGGTCGATTGCTGCAACAGCCGAGTGCTCTTCCGGACCGATGGGCATCACCAGGCGACCGTCTTTCCGTGCCGGTCGAGGTACCGCAGGCCTGGTGCCCCGTGCTGCGCGTCGACCGTGTCGATGAGCGGCGGGATGCTGTCGCTGATCTCCAGCATCGCGTTCGGGCCACCGAGGCTGGTTTTCACCCAGCCGGGAGCCATCAACAGCAGCGCCCGCCCGCCCCTGGCATGTCGGACTGCGTAGCTCCGGAACATCTGGTTCAGGGCCGACTTCGTCGCCCGGTACACCTCGAAGCCGCCGGTCGTGTTGCCTGCGACGCTGCCCTGCCCCGAAGACATGACGGCGATCGTCCCGCCCGGATCGACCAGGTCCTGCAGTACCTCCACCGTGCGCATCACCCCGAGGACGTTTGTTTCCATCATCCGACCGAAGGCGGCGGAGTCGATGTCCGCTCCGACAGCATCTTGAGCCGCGAGCGAGATCCCGGCGACGACGAACAGCAGGTCGAACACCCGGCCGTCAAGCCTGCTCCGCAGCGAAGTAATCTGCTGCTCGACGGTGATGTCGACATGTTCGATTTCGACCCGGCCATCGATCCGGCGGACGAAGTCATGCAGCGGCGACGTGCCACTTGAGCGCACCGTCCCGACGACGTGGGCTCCGCGGGCGACGTATGCCTCCACGATCGCTTCCCCGAGTCCTCGCGACGCCCCGACCACGAGAACTTTCGGGTGGGTTGTGCTCGTTGCAACTCCGGAGTGCATGCGGTTACCCCCTTGGTCATTGCCGCGAGTTACTTCACTCACCGCTTGTTGAGCGAGCGTACACCTCGCTCAACGACTGTAGAGTGAATTCGTGGAAAATCGCCTGAGTCGTGCAGAGAAGCGGGCTGCAACCGCGGCACGGATACTTGAGGCCGCCCAGGCTGAATTCGGGGCACACGGCGCCGACGGCGCCTCCATACGCGGCATCGCCAAGCGGGCCGAAGTCGACCCGTCGCTCGTCCTCCAGCACTACGGCTCGAAGCAGGCCTTGTTCGCCCTGGCCGTGCGGCCGGCCGCCGACCTGCGCAGTGATGACGTTCCCGCGCACCTGGCGGAAGTGCTCGAGGTTCGCCTGCGAGAGCTGCCCCCGGCCACGCGGGCACTGATGCGTTCCATGCTCACATCTCCGGAAGCCGCGGCCGTGATGAGCGACTACCTGAACGAACGGGCAACGAACCTGGCGAAGAGCCTGCCCGGCGCCGACGCTGAGGCCCGGGCTGCGCTGGTCACCGCAAGCATCCTGGGCATCACCATCGCCCGACATTTCTTGAATCTCTCCGCCCTCGCTGACCTCACCGCGGATCAGATCAGTGCCGTCACTGACAGCTGGTTCGATTCACTCGACGTGACGGTCGCCCCCGGCCCGCCTGCCTGACGCTCCAGCGGCGAGCGAACTCGTCTTTGCACAGCGCGACGCATCGCAGATGAGCTCTTTGGCGTCCGCTGGCCGACCGTCAGGCGGACAGTAGCAACGGGCGGGCCGGCGCAGTAGGCGCGCGTTCGGTCCTCTCCGCCTCTGGCTCCACGTCCGGCAGGCGTTGCCCGATCGGAACGCCGCCGGCTTGGAGTATGCGCGGCCGCTGGCCCACCGGTTGACGGGACGGCGTGAGCAGCGCTGCTCTTCATCCGGTTGCGCGCAGGCTCACAGACGCCTGGTTCGGCCCGCAGTCTTGCGGACGCCTGCACCGCGGGGAATCGTCGACGACCTCGGTGGGACGAACAGCGGCCCTGGGGTTCGTCGTCGGCAGGGCACACTGGTACTCGTGAAGCAGCCCGGGGCGTCGATGCAACTCGCGCTTGCCATTTCCAGCCTCGCTGTCTCCGTGACGATCGGTTGGCACACGCTGGGTGCTCCGTCCTGGGCAGTGGTGTGCGCGAGTTCGGCTGGCGTGGCGTGGATCGTCCGCGTGTTGGCCAGGGTGCGGGATCGTTCCCCGGGCGATGTCGGACTCCTGACGGTGATGGTCATCGGCTCGGCGCTTGCTGCCGGAGCGACGTACGGGATCAGCCTGTACCCGGCTGCGGGCAGCCTCGTCATCGTGCTCGGCAGGACATCGTCAGGGCGCTGGTCGGTCTGGGGCTGGCCCGCACTCGCGGCCTCGTCGGCGGTCATCGGTTTCGCCGCTGGTGCACACGAGCCTGTGTCGGTGGGGGTGACGGCCTTGACCATCGGCATCGCGTCGCTTGCTGGTCGCGCTCGTCGCAGGAACGCGCTCGAGGTCGAGAACAGGTTTTCGGGCCTCGACCGCAAGTACGCGGCGGACCTGGCGCGCATGCAGGCGTCCGTCGATCGCTTGTTGCTGCCGACGACGTTGCGGACCCGGTTCCCCGGGCTGACCCCGCGAGAAGCCGAGGTACTCGCGCTGATCTGCCGGGGCCACTCGAACGACGAGATCGCGGGCTCCTTGTCGATCACGGTCGCGACGGTCAAGGGACACATCAACTCGTTGTTCGCGAAGTTGGCAGCCAGGGACAGGGCGCAGGCCATCGCGCTCGTGCTCGGCACCACGTCGCGCGACGCTTCCGGTCACGCTCTCACTTCACCCTCCACTGCCGACGACTGACGGATCGTTCCGAGCCGGCGAGCACGCGCCAGGATCACGCCGACCCGGAGCAACACCGTGGCGCCCGCCATCAGCACCAGGGCCGCCGGCCAGACGTCGTTGCTGATGCCGTGCTCGAAGTCGAAGCGCCCGAGGTCCAGGCGACCGCTCCCGGTGGCCCAGAGCTGGAACGCCAGTCGCGCTCCCATGCCGGCGATCCAGAGCGCTGCAGCAACGACGCCGGCCTTTGTCGTGAGCCTGCCGTCCGTCCTCGACATCTGGGTCGTGAGACCGATCGTCGCTCCGAGCAGCGCGCCCGTGAGGACGAGCGCACCGAGCACCAACGCGTTGTGACCGCCGAGCGGGACGGAGTGCACGAATGCGACAGCAGCCCAGAGCACGAGCGCCATCGGAAGGAGGACCTGCACCACGGTGAGGCGTCTCCGTCGGATCTGCAGCAGTACCAGGGCGATGAGTGTGATGTCGAGGATCCAGAGCGTCGTTGTCATGCCCCGAGGATGCTGGCCGGGCACACCTGCTCGACACCATCCCAGGGTGTGATCCGGAGGATCCCCACCCTGGGGAGGGTGCCATCCAACCACGGAGCAGGTCGCGCTCGAGCAGCTCGCTACGCTCAGCGTGCTCGCTCGCGCGGTCGACGAGGCAACGATCGAGCGCGGCTAGGTAGCCCGGCCGATTCGGCTCAGATCAGTGCAGTCACCATTCGAAGCCATCGAGCCCCCAAACCTGCTCGTTCCCGTCAACGTAGACGTGTCAAAAGCCCAGCGAGAGAAGCCGCTTGGAAACGAGGACACGACGTCCGGCGTGCGATCGCACTCCTGGAGCGCTGCGTCGAGGCCGCGGACGACCGCGTCCGATAGCGATCGGTCAGCGGACGAGTCGCACCGTTGTTCCGATCGGGCCGAAACTGGAGGCGGCACCGTCGGCGATGAAGCCGTTTCGTCGGTAGAACGAGTGAGCGCGCGGATTGTCAGCCGCGACCCACAGCGACGCCGGCCGTTGGCCGAGCACAGCGTCCAGTAGCGCTTGACCTGTTCCGCTCCCGTGCGCGTGCTCAAGCACGTAGAGCATGCTCAGCTCCTCGGGCCGGACGACGGCCGGTTCTTCCGCGGTGGTCTGGACAGCGGCGAACCCGATCATGCCCACCTCTGCGATGGCGACCACCGTTGTGAAGGTCTGGTCTTCCAGGTTCGATGACCACATGCCGACGCGCCGGTCGACGTCGAACCAGGGGCTGGTGTCTGGGCCGTTCACGAACCGCCCATAGGTTTCGCGCCAGGAAGCGGCGTGCAGGCGGGCGATGCTCGCCGCGTCATCAACGCTCGCCAGCCGGATCACGGTGGTAGCTGAATCACGCTCTCCCATATCCTGACCGTACCGATCGACGCCGCGGGATGAGTCGAAGAGCTCCTGACAGCCGGCGCCCTGTTCCGGTAGCCGATCCCCTTCGTGATGCTCCTGCCATGGCGTGACACCGCATCCCTTGGTTGCTCTCGTTCCGCCACCCCCGGATGACACTTACGCTCGCGTCATGACCGACCGCGACGACGCAGCTCGCCCTACTCCGAAGACGTGGACGACGACCTACCGCATCCCAATCGCGGTTGGCAGTGGCCTCCTGGGCTTGTTGTGCGCCTGGGCCTTAGTTGCCGGCGGCACGACCGAGAAGTGGGTCGGTGGGATCGGGCTAATCGTTCTGATTGCGTGGGTGTTCGTCTTCCAAGCGCTCTATCGCCGCGGCTACTGATGGCACCGGCCTGCAAGCGTCGGTTGGCTCATTAGCCGATCGGCTACCGGACGCCTAACGCGCAGTTTCTTTTGCTGTCACGCGGATCGATGTCAGTAGGGACCGCTCAAAGTCGGACAGGACCGGGTCCGGCGCGGAGCGGCCAACCCGTCTAGCGCTGACGATCGCAACTTCTGAGCCGCCCTCCGGCGTACGACGAAACGCCAGCAAGATGACCTCGACGCGCGGAATCAGCACGCCAGACCGTTGCGTGATCCTGGCGTGTTCGTCATCAAGTTCAGTGATCGAGGCACGCGGAATCTTGGCTACCGCGACCCGCACGACACTCGGCACGTCCCGCAGTGCAACGCCGACAAACGCGGATCCTCTGGCTGCTTCTGTCACGGAATCGAGCCAAGCACACCCTGGCCTTGAGTGGTCGATCAACGGACGCCAAGGCACCCGTCGACGACGACCACGAGTGACGACGCGCGTGACCGGTAGGCGATCGGCTATCGGCCGCCATCGGCCTTCGCGCGAGTGAGGTGCGTCGGGCAGGGTCACGCCGGAAGAGGGTTCAAGTTCCGCCCGGGTCGGCTGGCATCGTGGCGTCGACCGGCGAGCGGCGCGGAGTTCACCCGATGAACTCCCGGAGGGCGTCGGCGAGGAGTTCGGGTTGCTCGTCCGGGATGAAGTGCCCCGAGTCCGGGACGACGACGTTCCGGGCGTCGTCGGCGTACGGACGGACGGGTGCTGCCATGTCGGCGATGCTCCCGAACTGAGCGCTCACACCGACGACGGGCATCGTGAAGCGTCTCGTCTCCAGCAGCGCACGGTTCTGCTCCGCCGAGCGAGCGGCTTCCCGGTAGTAGGCCAGTCCCGCCCGGACGCCTCCCGCAGCGGCGAAGGAATCGGCGTACGCGTCGATCTCGGCGTCCGAGAACGTGTCCGGGTGGTGGGTCTTGTTCCGGAGGAACCACGCGATGTAGTCGCGTTCGTGTCCCTGCAGGAGGACCTCGGGGAGGTCGGGCACCTGGTGGAAGGCGAAGTGCCACGTCTTCCACGCCCGTTCGGGGTCGAGCGGGACGGATTCGGGCAGGGTGATCCCGGGGATGCCGGCGTCGAGGAGGGCGAGACATTCGATCTCGTCGCCGTGGAGGAGGGCATAGGGGAAAGCGGTCCACGCGCCGACGTCGTGCGCGACGAGCGCGTACCGGCTGACGCCGAGCTGGTGGAGGAGGCCGTGGACACGCGTCGCCATCGTCTGGGTGTCGTAGCCGTCCGCGGGCCGATCGGATCGCCCTTGTCCGGGGATTTCGGGGATGACGAGCCGGTAGTGCTGCGCGAGGTAGGCGGCGGTCCGGAGCCAGGCTCGGGCGTCCTGCGGGAACCCGGCCAGCAGAACCACGGTCTTGCCGGCCGGGTTGCCGCCGACGAGCGCGTGGAGGCGGATGCCGTCGACGTGGCGGTACTCGTCGGCGAAGCTCGTGGCATCCGGACTGCTGGTGGGGGTCGATGTGGTCATCGTGCTGCTCCCTGTTCTTCGGTGGTGGGGGTCGGTACGGGTCGGACACCGGTCAGGACAAGCCCGGTGATCGCGGTGGCGGAGACGATGGCGGCCAGGATCAGCGTGGAGACTGTCTGACCGGCGACCTGGTCGAGAGCGCCGAGGGTGAGCGTCGGTGCGATGAGGCCCAGGTAGGCGATGAGGAAGTAGGTCGCGCCGAGGTCGGCGCGGTGGTCTGGGTCGGCGAATCTGTCGGTCACGACAAGGCCGCGGCGGAAGGTCAGGCCGACACCTGCGCCGGCGATGATCGTCGCGGCGAGGAACGCCGCGAGGGAAGCCGAGCGCAACCCCGCCAGGAGCACGATGACGCCGCCGAGGAGGACGGCCGCGCCCGGAACGGGACTGCGGAGGACGGCAGCCGGGGCGAGGAGCTGCGCGGCCAGCGCAGCGGCGAACAGCAGGCCCACGGCCAGGCCGGAGAGCGTCAGGTTGTGGACGTGGAGCTGGTCGCGGAGGAACGTCGGCGCCAACGAGGAAAAGAACCCGTTCACCCCGAACGCGGCGGCAACGATCAGCGCGGCTCCGATGAAGCTCCTCCGCCCTACGCCGGCGGCGAGGACGGGCCGCCGGGGCGAGAACGACACCGGCGCACGACGGGTGACCGTCTCGGGCACCCGCCAGAGGACCACCGCCACGAGGCCGAGGGCGATGAGGTAGACCCAGAACACGCTCCGGGTCGGGTCCGGGACGCTCTGGCCGAAGACGCCGCCGATGATCGTGCCGAGTCCGATGCCGCCGAGGTTCGATGCCGTCGAGACCGCGGAAGCAAGCCGTTTCGACACCAGCAGCTCGCCGATCGCGGCAGTGGCTGTCGACGTCGCAATACCGGTGGCCACGCCGCTGAGCAATCGACCCGCCAGTAGAAGGGGCACGTCAGTGGCCACGGCGAAGAGCACCGTGCTGAGCGCTGCGACACCGATGGCGATGCCGAGGACGGGGCGACGACCCGACCGGTCGGACACCGGTCCAAGGAGGACGAGTGAGGCCACGACGCCTACCACGTAGGCGACGAAGATCACCGTCGTGGTCAGCGGTCCGAATCGGAGCAATGGCGCCCACACCGTGTACAGCGGGATCGGAAGCGCTCCCCCGAGCATGATGACGGCGAAGACGGCGACCGCCCCAACAGCGCCCGCGCGGGAACGACCGCTGCTCGAGGGCAGAGCGTCGACAGAGATCGATTCGATGGGCACAGCCGCAACCTTAGTCATCTTGTACCGGTCAGTTCAACATAGGATGGGCGGTGCCGGCAGGAGCCGTGGACGTATTGGGTGGAGGCGCAGATGACGGGGAAGAAAGCGTTCGACGCCGACGCGGCCGAAGAAGCCGCGATGCTCGTCTTCTGGGAACGCGGCTACGCGGACGCGTCCCTCGACACCCTGGGCGCGGCCATGGGCGTGGGACGGAGCTCGTTCTACAACGCCTTCGGCGACAAGGCGTCACTGTTCCAGCGGGCCCTCGCACGGTACGGGTCCAGGTACGGCGACCGGTACGAGCAGGCCCTCGTATCGCAGGGCAGGGACGTACGGGCGGCTCTGACGTCGTTTTTCGAGGTCACGCTCGAGCGGATCGCGGACCCTGCCGTGCCGCGTGGATGCCTGATCGCACAGTCGGTGATCACCAGTCCGACCCTCCCACCGAGCGCGGCGGCCCAAGCGGACGCACTCCTCGGGCTGCAGCAGAAGCGGATAGCGACGGCGCTGCTCGCCGCTGGCGTCGCCGCTTCGACGGCAGACGACATCGCGCTGCAGCTGGCGGCCGTCAACCAGTCCCTGGCCGTCCTCAGCCGGACAGGCCTGAGCACCGAGCGGCTGGGATCGGTAGCTCGCGTCGCGGTCACCGCAGCGATGAGCGGGCTCACCAGCAACACTCTCTCAGAACACCCCTCGCAAGCTCGACATACGTCCGATACTGCGCCGACCGAGCAGATGTCCGAGACACGATTTGATCTCGACCCTCCTCGCAACGACCGCTCGCTCCCTGCCAAGGAAGACGGCGGACTGCTCAAATACCCCCCAGCCGCCCGGTGAAGGATCGGCTTACGACACAGCACTCCCGGCTAACCTGACGAGGACCAGACCCGCAACCGGGCGGAGACCTAGCATCAGGGGATGGACGACGCGGTGGGAACACGGCTCAGTGGCCGGCAACGCGAGGCCAGAGTGGTCGCGTTCTGGTCGCTCACTGTGCTGGGTGCGCCGATCATGTGCGGCGCCTGGATCTGGCTCGCTCTGGCTTCCATGGAGCAGGTGACGGAGTCAGCCAAAGCACCTCCGGGCGACACCTCGACCGACGGTCTTTTCGTGATGTTCGGCGTAGTACCGCTTGTGCTCGCACACCTGCTCGGACTCGGCATTCTGCGATCGATTGCGCCGCGCGAACGAGACGAGCGACGCGGGAGGTGGGCAATAGCAGCTGTTGCGGTTCTCGTCACGTCTGGAGTCGGCCTTGCCGTGGCGCTGCAGTTCAACGGTGGGGTCCTCCTCAACCCCAGTGACGGCGGCCACACGCCATAAAGGCCCCTGTGTCTCACTTTTCCGTCAAGGCGTCCGAGTCGAGGCGGAGCAAGCGTCCGGCAGACGATCGGCGGTTTCAAGGGGTTGTCGCAACGGGCGGTTGTTTCGGGTCTGACAGTAGCTGCTGGAACGCTTCTGCCGGGGTGCGATAGCCGAGGGTTTTGCGGGGTCGTCCGTTGAGTTCAGCAGCGACTTCGAGGAGCCGTTCCGGACTGTGCACGGTGAGGTCGGTGGACTTTGGGAAGTACTGGCGGAGCAGGCCGTTGGTGTTCTCGTTCGAGCCGCGCTGCCAGGGCTTGTGCGGGTCGCAGAAGTAGATCGCGATGTCAGTGGCGAGGGTGATGTCCTTGTGTCGGGCAAGCTCCGTGCCCTGATCCCACGTCAACGACCGACGCAGATGCTCGGGCAGGGTCTGGATGGTGGGGATCATCGCGTCGCGGACGGCGTCGGCGCTGTGCCCGTTCGGCAGGTGCAGCAGCATCACGTAGCGGGTGGTGCGTTCGACGAGGGTGCCGATCGCGCTCCTGGCGTTGATCCCGACGATCAGGTCCCCTTCCCAGTGACCTGGAACGGCCCGGTCGTCGGCCTCGGCGGGGCGTTCACTGATCAGGATCATGTCGCGGATCTTCGACCACGACGCCCGCCGCGGCTCACCACGATGTCGACGGATCGCGCGGCCGGTGCGGAGGTGTTTGTGGAGGTCAGCGCGCAGGTGACCGCGGCCCTGGACGAACAGGGACTGGTAGATCGTCTCGTGCGACACGTGCATCTCCGACCGGTTCGGGAAGGACCGTGTCAGGTCATCACGGATCTGCTCCGGGGACCAGTTCCGCACTAACCGCAGCTCGACCTGCAGAGCAAGCTCCAGCCGGTCAAGCTTCCGCGGCTTGGGTCGTCGCGCTCGGACGCGGCACTGCTTCTCAGCGGCGTAGGGGCGGTAGCTGCCGCCAGCCGCGGCGTTCCTCGTCAGCTCACGACTGATAGTCGACGGTGCCCGACCGAGTACTTTCGCGATCGCACGCACGCTCGCGCCGCTGAGCAGTAGGTCCGCGATCTGCAGCCGCTCTTCCAGACTCAGGTACCGGTCCGAGCGGGGCTTGTGCGCGAACGGATTCCGTCCGCCGGCTGCTTTGACCCATCGGTATCCCTGACGTCGGTCCACGCCGACAGCATCACAGGCCGCCGTCCGTCCGAGGCCCTGTCTCAATAGCTCCCAAAACCGCGCCTCCCGAGCGCGGTGTTCCAGCCTCGATCCCATCTGCAGCACTCCGATTCACGGTGGTGTTGCAACGACCAGTTGAACCCAAGATCATCAAGTGAGACGAACCGCGTCACCGGTGATCGAGGCACCGCGATGAGCTTTGACGGTCGATGAACGACCGGCTATCGAGACAGCTTGCTACCCGCTGGCCTCATCGGGGGATGCTAGCGGTGGTCATGGCTCTACGACTACCCGTTCGTGTTCGCCGGCACCGATCAGCGTCAGGGCGTCCGTAAGCCGATCGTGTGACATCCGCTAGTGCAGGGCTGCTCCTGCTAGGTCCGCTCGCGAGTCGCCTTCTTCGTCGAGGCAGCTGCTGTGTCTGGCCCGAAGCGCTGTTCATACAGGCGCCGGATAGCCTCGAGTTGCGCTCGCTCGTGAGCGCTGATCGGCTCTGCCTGACCGGCGGCGATACGCCGTTGCAGTCCGCTCAGGGTGTTCTTCTTCAGCTTCGCCATGGCCACCACCTCTTCCACTCATTGTCCGCCGTTGACGATGCAGTGTCTACGGCCTCCGCGCCAGCACCGCCCTGCTGGAGGTTCGTCAGCGTCCGTTTGATCATTGCTGCCTCTGTCTGCGTAGCGTCTGACAGCAGCGCCAGGAACGCGTCGAGGGCAACCTCTCGGTCTACCTGCTTGTCTGACCCGGCCATCGTGAGCGCCCACTCGGCACGTTTCCACCACTGGTCACGCGCCGCGCTCTCGCGAGCGACTCGTGTGGATCTGTAGGCCGGGAAGAAGGCGACCACAGCAGCACACACAGCGAACAGGCCAGCTGCCGGTGGACCGGACCAGAAACTTCGCCAGAAGGGTTCATCGAGCACGAAAGGTGGGAGGAACCCGCGTCCGATGCCGCCCACAACCAGCCCCACCGCTCCCGCGCTGGCGATCCACCACACTCCGCGTCGCTCCCGGCGCTTGGGCTTGTCGACGCCAGCCTCGTCGTCAGTGCCGGGCACCTTGAGGGCATCGTTTGTCTGAGGCTCTAGGGGCTGACCAGTCTCGTCTGAGCGGCACGGATCGTTACTCATGCGAAGCGCCGGCGTTTAGCGGCGTCGACTTCGTGCGTGGGGACACCGCTAGGCAGCCGCCCCGGGACGGTGAGCCCCTCCGAGAAGAACATGATTTCGGATCCTGTTGCTCGGGTGCTCGCAGCCGAATAGGACAGTCCGTAACGGATCTGCGCCGCGTCTGGGTAAAGCGCGGTGATTTCGGGGCGTGCGTCGTATGACACGATCCATGGGTGTGCTAGGTCTGCAACGGACGCGGCGATCTGCGCGTGGTCCGCCGCGTCGTAGAAGTTGTCATACAGCCCCTCACCCTTTTCGAAGTACGGCGGGTCCAGGTAGAGGAACGCTGGGTCGAGCGTTGCGTCGTTCCATGACGCGACGTAGTCGACGGCATCAGCGTTGGACAGGTTCACGCGGTTTCGGTGGCGTCCGAGCTTTTGGATGCGCTGGATGAGGCCCGGCTTGTTGTAGCGTGCATCGATCTTCCAGGGCCCGGTCTGATCGAGTCCGCCAATCACGCCGCCGCCGATGATGCCCGAACGGTTGGTTCGGTTGAGAAAGAAGGTTGCGAAGCCGAGGTCGAGTCCGTCGGCGCCTGGAGAACTGATCACCTCTCGTTGTCGATGCCAGGTCTCCATCGTCACTGGAGTGGCGTCGATCAGCATGCAGAGTTCGTCGGTCTGGGTGAGTGCGCTTTTCCAGAAGGCGTGGATGCCCGGGTTGAGGTCGTTGATGAACGCACGGTCGGCGTAGCCCTCGTAGAGGAGCGAGAGTGCGACGGATGCGCCGCCGGCATATGGCTCTACGTAGTCGCGGCCGGTCAGTTCGTTCTCGATCATGAGCAGCTTGACGTAGTTCGCGATCTTGCCCTTGCCCCCCGGGTAGCGCAGGGGAGAGGGGTATCGGGAGAGTTGAGTCACTTCCAGATCGCTTCCAGGAATGGTTGCAACTCGTCCCAGGAGGTGCGGAGCTCGCTTGGTTTGGGGAACGAGTAGCTGTTGTGCACGTACTGGTTCAGCGTAGTCAAGCCGGCCGCCAGCCCGTGCTTACTGTTTGCGACTTGCTCAACCGCCTTGTGGAGGCCGGGGGCGATCGTGCCGGCGTCGCGCAGGTGGTCGTTCGCGGCCTTCAGGCGCTTCGCAAGTGGGTTGTTACGACGCTCCTCCTCGGTCATGAGTGTGTGACGAGTGACGTAGTCATCAACGGAGAGCTCGACGAATACCCGGAACAGCACCGAGCCGGCGTTCGGGTAGGTGTCAGCGTTGAGCTGAACCAGCTCGTTGTAGACGGTATTGATGCGCTGTGGCGAAGGATTGATTTTCGCATCACTCGTTGCCACGGAAGTACGCGGTGGCTTTAGCTTGGTCTTCGACCTCTTGGGCTTGGTGGTGACGGGCGTAGCGGTTCCCTTCGGCAGGTCAGTCAGCCGCGTGGGCTCCGTTAGTTTCGTCTTCGGGTCCGGTAGGTCAGCAGCGCTGAACGTCCCAATGTATTTTTGGCGCAGCGCGTCGTCATAAACCTGCGGGACTTTTACCCGCTGGGAGCGAAGGTCGTCGACGACCTTCCGAAGGCCCTTCGCGACCTCGTCGACGGGGTATCTGGTGACCAGTTCGCCGCCGGATACCTCTAAGCCGAGCGCTTGTTGTACGGGTCGTGACTTCAGTATGCGTTGCAGAGTGGTACTGATACGCGCCTTTGTGTCGCTGCTGCCGTCAAGCTCGTCGATGAAGTCGAGCACCTGGCCCGAGTAGGCGCGTACCGCGCTGACTCCGTGTCGCACCCTGAATCGGTCTTTTTCGTCGGAGTCCCACTCGACGAGACCCACGCCCTCTTGTGCCCCTCCATGTCGGCTCATGACGAAGTCCACTGCCGTGGATTGCTCGGAGGGGTCGTAGAGGATGCACCGAACGGTCTCAATGGGGCTGCCGGTAAAACGATCGGCCAGCGTCAGGAGCTTCTTGAAATCTCCTGGTTGCAGTGCCGACTGCACAATTGTGGGAGTCTCGAGCGCTTTCAGAGCGAGAGTGCGTCGGTTACCCTCGAGAACGATATACCCGCGCTTCTTGTCGCTGGTGGCCACCACGGTGAAGAGCTGAGCCGGATCGAGCCCGTTCGTGACGATGTTCTCGGCAAGCTTGACCAGGCGGCGCCCTTGCTGACTAGCGAGTGCGTGGATCGTCGACTGCTGGGTCGGCTGCTCGTCGCCGATCCGAGCGTTTTTCTGGTCCAGCAGTAAATCGCTCACCGAGATGTCGGTCAGACGCGGCATTACTCATCCCCCTTGATGCATCGTCAGTTTCGGCTGACCCTATCGGTTTCCCGAGGCGGGTACGAGCAAGCAGTCTGGGTGTCGGCGTCATGGGCCTTGGTTTCTGCTGTCGCGCCATGAACGACCGGCTAAGGGGTGCTCCGTCTGGTGCGCTCGACGTGGCTTGCGCCCCTCGGGGAGCGGCGGAACGAAGCGGGGCCGGACCGCCGGTTGATGGTCGGGCGCTGCTGAAGGGATGCTCGGGTCAACCCTTCACGTTGCGCGGGTCATCACCCGGCGCGATGGTGTCCTTCGCTCGCACCCGGTCCTGGCGGCGGTGGATGGAAAGTTTTCCGCCTCCCTAGTTGCCGATGATCTGCCGTGCGCGGTCGATTGTCGCAGCCTGGGGTCGGTGTGGGCCGAGGCGCGGTTTCCGCCGCCTCGCACGTCCCAACCGCCGTTCGGGTTGGGGACCCTGTTCCTGCTCATGTTCACCTCCTTCGTCACGTACAACGGACAGCCAAAACCAGAACTCAACAGATGACATGCTGCGTGGCAGACTAAAACGTGTGGAGGCGTTCGGCTGACGTCGGGCTCTTTGACGATCGGCCAACGGACGACGCAGTTGACGGCGATCGTGTAGTTGCTGACATGGCGGCGTTGAAGCCGGTGTCCCAGGGGTGGCTAGGACCAGTAGTCGGCACTTACCACCAGGTCGGTCGTGCGCCGTCTCAGCGGGCCATTGGGTGACGGATATCGGGATTCGCCATCGCAGGAGTAGCTACTGACGCCCGAGGGTCCAGCCAGCGTTCGACGGTACCTGGACCCTAGGGGATGCAGCCCGCCGTACCGAGGCGAAACGGCTTCAATCCCTTCTGGTGCCAGGCGGCCAGCGTCGGCAATCGGCTGGAGTCTTCTCGGCCCTTGCCGACATCCGCTAGCCCTTGCTACTTTCTGGCGAAGGCGCCGATCGGTCAATCGACCAAGCACGATACCCGAGGCCGCGTCGTATCCCGAGAGCCTTGTCCCGATAAGTACCGAGGGGCACTGCCCGAAGATCGCCATCGATGATCGTGGCGAGTCGTTGGTTCATCGCGTGCGCAGCACGGTTGGTGTCCTGCGTCGCAAAGGCGACCGTGCGGCCGGGGGCCTCGTCGACTGCAGCTTTCATGAGGGCAATACCGATGCCTCGTTTGCGGGCTGCTTCGACCACTCCTACGACTTGAAGGAACAGCGGTTCGGTCGCAGCAACGGGGAGGAGCGAGACGCAAAGCCCAACGTGCACGCCGTTCAGCTCGGCGAACAGTACAGGTTGACTCGAGATTGTTGCGATGTTCTCCTGGATCGACTGCACAGATATCGGTTCGCACATGAGCTGCAGCGCCTTCATCCGACGTGCATCAGCGACACTTGCGACGGCCCGCCGAATACTGTAAACGACTTTCGGCAACGTCCGGAGGTCCTCGAGCCAAGAGGCCAGTTCGGGGTCAAAATCAGGATGGAATGGTCTCGGTTCGGCTTCACTGTCGTGCACGAACCCACGGTAGAACGCGAGAGTCCTTCGGGTACCGGTATATGGCCTTTCGATCTCACGCCGCTCGCTGGCGCATCATCGAAGGTGCAAGCCTGAGACTCACCAGATGACGCGGTCCGGCAAGCTTCGGTTACCACGCTGCAGCGGTGGCGGTGGCGGTGGCGGTGTCCGCGGACGTGTCCCGACGCATCGATCAGAGTGTTGTCAGGGTCGGGCTGCGGCGAGGAGCCGTCGGTGGATCCGGCCGAGGTCGGTGCTGCGGAGGTCGTTCCAACGGACGGTGTCCCAGGCAACCAGCATGTGATCGTTTGCTGGTGCGCTGGGCGATGGCGAGCAGGGAGTTAAGCAGCCCCACGCGGTAGCCGTTGTAAGCGACGACGGCGAACGCACCGACGGCAATGTTGGTTGCGATGCAACGGGAAGCTGTTTGCCGTCACTGGTTCGTGACAATCTCGCCCCATGGACGATCTCCTCGCGACGAACATCGCAGACCTTGCCACGCAACTCGCGGCCAGCGCCGCTCGGAACACCGCGACGGTGGTCGCCGGCAGAGTGACCGCGTTGAAGGCATCGAAGAGCGCCGCTGACAGGGCGGCAGTGCTCGAGGAGATCGTTTCCGACCTCATCGAGGAAAAGAATGAACTGACGCGCATCGCTCAGGCGTATGAACACGAACTTGTGGCGCAGCAGTTTACCCCAGGAGATGTGCGCTACATCGCAGACACGATCGTCCCGCTGCTCACGAAACTGGCCGAGGGTGCAGGTGACCCGGAAGAAGCAACGAAGCAGAAGAAGCAGATCGAGACTTTCGCGCCTCTGCTCTCGGTGGAGACGGTGAACGTGCTTCAGCTTCTTGGTTTCAACTTCCGACAAGGGGTCGGGGAGCCGCTGACACAGCGGGTCAAGAGCCTCATCGAGGGCGAGTCCGACCTCCAGTCCGAGCTGGCGCTCGAGCAGCTACGCCTCCAGCGCGCCGCGATGGAACTCGCGGTCAGCCCCGATGGACTGAACCGGTACAAGGAGATGTTCCCGGACGCTTGACGTCGTCGGCGACCAGACGTTGCCCGAGCCCTCTGCAGAGGGGCCTGGAACGACGACGAAGCGGCGGACCCGGAGGTCCGAGTTCGTCGTGCCGGGCTGTGAGCTGTCGCTGCCGGAGCCCCCGCCAGCGGGGGCTCCGCCGCCCGGGATCGCCGTTGCTCGCTGCCTGCTGCCTGCCGCTCGACGCTGTTGGCGTAGTCGTTGGACGGGGCGCGGTAGACGGGTGTGGAGGTATCCCCGCCCCGAAGTGCTGACACCGTTGACGACGGCGTCGGCGGAGCCGTTCTGTCACTGGCTCGACATGTCCTACGTCGTCTCGCCGGACCAGGCGACGGCCGTGTCGTCCAGTGAGGCCTCGATCTCGGCACGGGTGGTGGTGGTGCTCTCGGCGTCGGCCACGCCCGACTAGTTCGCGAGTTCCGTCCTGCGCGGCTTCATCAAGTTCGACTTTGTGCGCCTTTGAGGGGCTGAAGTCTCAACTGCTCCGAGAGAAGTCTCATCTGGCCTGAGAAACGACAGTAAGCAGTGCGGAAGCGGAGAGAGCGAGTGACGGGAATCGAACCCGCGCTACCAGCTTGGGAAGCTGGAGTTCTACCATTGAACTACACTCGCGCATCCCGTCGAACGGGACCGCACCAGCCTAGCGGAACTTCCGCCGGGTGCCAGCCGCACCTCCGTGGCGGACGCACGCCGGGCCTCCTGTCCGCCCCTGTCTCTCCGCTGTGAGCCGCGCTCTCCGACGGACACCGCCAGGAGCCCGTGTGTACCGTCCGAGTGGACCACCCAGCTCGTACGACTGACCCGAGGAGGAACCGGAATGGTCCGACATCCCCTCATCGACGACGTCGTCGGTCCGGCCATCGTGGTGGACTCCAGTGCCCCCGTGGTGTGGCTCACCGACTCCCTCGACTCGCTCCTGCGCCGCGCTGAGGCGGCCGGGCGCACGGTCGTCCTGCGGACCGGGCCGGAGGCTGCACTCACTCCCGCACTGCGGCACGCCCTGGGCGCGCACGGCGCCGCGTGGGCGGTCCGCGGACCCGACGGTGCCCTCCGGGACGGGCGGACCGGTGTTCCGGCGGCCGGCGTGGAGGACTTCGTCACGCACGGCCCGGAGCTCCTCGGTGACCCGTCGCCGGAGCACCGCGACGCCGTCGGCTCCGTCCGACAGATCAGCATCGACCTGACCCTGCGGCACCACGACGAGCGGACCGTCGACATCGGCTCCGCGATCGAGGCGCTGTGCGCGACGGTCGGCACGTGCCCGACACGGTGGGGCACGTCGGAACCGCTCACCTCGGCGTGGGACCGCTGGGTCGTGACGCAGTACGCGATGCACGAGTCGCCGGGCATCAGCACCTCGTACGCCATCGGTGACGGCTTCGCCGCGACGATGACCGCGCACCTGACCGACGGGGTCGTCGTCGAGACGATGTCCGCGGTCCTCACGGTCCCCGAGAGCGGAGCGGACCCGCAGCTCGCATCGCGCCTGCTCGACGCCGTGCACAGTGTCGCCGAGGGCGTCGAGCCCGTGTTCGGTGTCGTCATGCAGCGCCGCGGGGACGCGGACCACCTGGTGCGCGCGTTGGCCTACGGCGAGCCCGAACCGCTCGCGGTCATCGTCGGCCCCGAGGCCACACGCTTCCTGGACCGCCGCGGCGAGTGGCCGCCGGTCCGCACCACCACTGACACGTTCGCGGGCGAGGTCGGCGAGGGCCTGGTCGTCCGGTTCGAGGACGGCTGGACCGCGCTCGAGTCGTTCCTCGACCGCATCGACGAGGACCGGTTCCTGCAGTTGGTCGGCGGGGCGCCCCTCGACCCCGCCTCCGACGACGGCGCACTCGGGCCGCACGCCATGCACCACGGTGGGCAGGGGTCCCAGGGTGCCGCGTGACGTGACCCTCCTCTGTCGCGGTGAGGTGCAGGTCCGCGACGTCGCCGAGGCGTTGCTGCTCCACGACGACGCATGGGGTGTCCGGGCGCTCGACGACGGACCGATGATGCAGGTCTGCCGTGACGCCACGCACCCGGTCATCACGGTGCTCGGCGTGCGTCGGGTCGACGAACTCGGCGAGGTCGCGCGGCTCCTGCCCGACGCCCCGGCGCTCTCGGTGCCGCTGTGGTGGGTCGACACGGTGACGCCCTTCGACGCCGACGGTGAGCGCGGGGTGACGGCCGCGCTGGAGGCATCACTCGACCTCGACGCCGTGTGCATCGTGCACGGGGACTGACACCGGGTCGTGGCAGCGGCCGCTGACCCCTCCGTCCGGACTCAGACGCAGCGGGCGCGCATCCGCCGTGCCGCCGCACAGAGGACTGGAACGTCGGTCCGAGCCGTGCCGAGCAGCACCGACGCGGGTGTCCCGGCGGGCCGGCGGGTCAGTCGGCCGGCGAGTGCCGACACGTGCGCCCACGGCACGGCCGGTTCGTGCGCGGTCATCATCGGCGGGAGCCGCTGGACAGCCGAGGCGATGTCCACCAGGCACATCCGGACGGCGTCGTGCACGAGCGCCTCGGGCAGGGCCGAGTCGGCGACGTAGGTGCGGATCCGATCACAGGAATCGATGACGTCGTCCAGGGACTGCGCGACGGGCGTCGTCACAGCGGGACCGTCCGATCGAGCAGCTCGTCCGGCAGGGCATCGGCGGCCAGGACCTCGACGCGCACGCCGAGCAGTTCCTCCGCGTCGTCCTGCATGCGCATCAGCGCGAACATGCCGGTGGGCGGTGCCAGGTCCACGACGAGTTCGACGTCCGCCGGCCAGTCGTCCGCGCCCTGCGCTCCCGAGGTGCCGACGAGCTGCCGGACGGCGACGGCGCCGTGCCGTACGAGGATCGAACGGAGTTCGTCACGGTGCCGGGCGACGAGTTCGCGCAGAGGGAGTGGCTCGGCGACGGGTTGCAGGTCGATGGCGGTGCGGAACCCCGCCGCGAGCAGGAGCCGCTGGAGCGCCGCGAGCGAGGGTTCGCGTCGGCCGTTCTCGTAGGTGCTGATCACGCTCTGGGTCACACCGGCTCGTCGGGCGAGCTGCACCTGCGTCAGGTCGGCCCGGAGCCGGGCTTCGCGGATGATCGCTGCGGCGGAGAGCGTCGTCGTCGACGCGCGAGCGTGTCCTGGCGGCATGCGGCCAACGATACACAGGATTCCGTATTCCGGTTCGCAGCCGGAGGTCGTGGGGTCTGCCGCCCCGACGGAGGCTCGTTCAGCGCGGCTGGGACACGTCCGCCCGGTGGAAGTTCAGCGCCGACCGCGACGCCGTCGGTCCGCGCTGCCCCTGGTAGCGCGACTGGTAGTCGGCGGACCCGTAGGGCTTCTCGGCCGGGCTCGACAGCTGGAAGAAGCAGAGCTGGCCGATCTTCATCCCCGGCCAGAGCTTGATCGGCAGGGTCGCGACGTTCGACAGCTCGAGGGTCACGTGCCCGGAGAAGCCCGGGTCGATGAACCCGGCGGTCGAGTGCGTGAGCAGCCCGAGTCGACCGAGCGAGCTCTTGCCCTCGAGCCGCGCCGCGATGTCGTCCGGCAGCGTGACGACCTCGAACGTCGACCCGAGCACGAACTCGCCCGGGTGCAGCACGAACGCCTCGTCCGGGTCGGTCTCGACCAGACGGGTCAGGTCGGGCTGGTCCACCGCGGGGTCGATGTGCGGGTACTTGTGGTTGTCGAACAGGCGGAAGTACTTGTCGAGCCGGACGTCGATGCTCGACGGCTGCACGAGTGCGGGGTCGTACGGGTCGAGGCCGATCCGGCCCTGGTCGAGCTGGGCGGTGATGTCGCGGTCGGAGAGCAGCACGCTGGAAGCCTAGTCGCCGGCCCGCGCACCGTCAGGAGTCGAACACGTCCAGGACCCAGTCGTCGGTCGGCAGGGTGCGGTCCTGCCAGCGCATCCGGATCGCGCCGTCGTCGACCAGGTGGGAGTCCGGGTGGCCCGTCCGGAGCTGACAGCGGTGCCCGTGCAACATCCGTGGGCAGCGGTCCTGGTCCGGGCCGGCACCAGGTCGGCCGACGACCGCGCCGATCAGGCGGGCGGCGACGCGGCGCAGACGAGCGCGGCTGGTCCGGCGGAGGCTGACGCGTCGGGCGACGGGCCGGACGGCGGGCGGGGAGGGAAACGGTGTGCGCACGGGAGACTCCAGCTGTTCGCAGTGCTGCGAATGAACGAGCGGCCGGGGTCTGGGGCTACCGCGTTGCACGGTAGTCGAGCGCACCTCGGAGTGGGTGGAGTCCGCGCGACTAGGCTGAACCCGTCCGCTTCAGCACCCAGCCCCCGCGCTGCAGCCACCCCTCAGCAGGAGCGCAGATGACCACGACGACGACCTCCGTCCCGACGACCACGTCCGGCACGAACTGCCCGATGCGGTGCAGGCGATGATCTCCTTCGCCGACGCCGCGCGGCGGTTGCAGGACGGTGAGGACGGCGCCATCGCCACCGCGTTCGTCGACGTCCTGCCCATCGAGGGCGCCGCGCTGTCGACGCTCGGACCGCCGTTCGGCAGCGCGGTCTTCTCCGCGTCAGACCCCCGTGCCGCAGCATCGGACGAGCAGCAGGTGCTCCTCGGCGAAGGCCCCGGCTGGTCCGCCCTCCGGCACCGAGAGCCCGTCCTCGTGTACGACCTCGACGGCGCCACCGGGGACGACTGGCCGTCGACCCGAGCAGCCCTGCGGCAGACCGGCTGGGCGGGACTGCTGTCGTTCCCCCTGTCCGTCGGGACGTTCGACCTCGGGGCCGTGACGCTCTACCGGGCGGACACCGGCCCGCTGGCACCGGCCGAACTCGACGGGGCGAAGCTCCTCACCCACCTGGCCGCGCTGCGGATGCTGTCCTCGGCGATCCGGGACGTCGAAGCCGGCCGCACACCGACGTCCGTCTCGGTCGCGCAGCCGTCCGGCCGCCACGTGCACCAGGCGACGGGGATGGTGGTGGCCCAGCTCGACCTGACCGCCGAGGACGCACTCCTGGTCCTCCGCGCCCGGGCGTTCGCCGACGGGCTGCCACTCCACGCCGTCGCCCAGGGCGTCATCGAGCGGCGCATCGACTTCCGAGACCCACGCACGACCGACTCCGCACGGAAAGAAGACCGCTGATGACGCAGAGCAGAGAGCAACGCCTCGTCGACACGTTCGTCACGCTCGCCGACACCCTCGTCGACGACTACGACGTCATCGAGCTGCTCCAGCTGCTCGTCGGGAAGGCAGCGGACCTCTTCGACGTCAACGCTGCAGGGATCATGCTCGCGACCCGGACGGACGAACTCGAGTTGGTCGCCTCCACCAGCGAGCGGAGCAACCTCGTCGGCATCATGCAGCTCGACGCCGGCGAAGGCCCCTGCATCGAGGCCTACCGCACCGGCAAGGTCGTGACCGTGGGCAGCACCGCCGAGTTGGCGGACCGGTGGCCGGCCTTCGCGGCAGCGTCGCAGTTGTTCGGCTACGCGTCGGTGCACGCCATCCCGCTCCGTCTCCGGAACGAGACGCTCGGCTCGATGAACCTCTACCGGGAGCAGCCCGGTGCGCTGGGCGAGGACGACATCGTCGCCGCGCAGGCGTTGACGGACGTGGCCACGATCAGCATCCTGCAGCAGCGTGGGCTGGAGCAGGCCACGATCGCGCGCACCCAGCTCCAGCGGGCGCTCGACAGCCGAGTGGTCATCGAGCAGGCGAAGGGGTTCCTCGCGCAGACGCACGAGGTCGACATGGACCAGGCGTTCGCGCTGCTCCGGTCCTACGCACGGTCCCACCAGACGCCGCTCGCCGAGACCGCACGGCAGGTGGTCGAGCGGACCCTCTCGATCTGAGGGGTGTCGGAGTGGACTGTCAGGCGATCTCGCGCAGGTCGGACCCGCGCTCGACGACGTCCTCGGCGAGTTCACGCAGGCCGCGACCGGTCCGCCCGGCGCCGTCGCGCAGGACGCGGAAGGCCTCGTCGATCCGGACGTCCCGGCGGTAGGCCAGCGCGCCCTTGGCCTGCTCGAGCAGCACCCGGGCCTCCAGGGCATCGCCGATCTGCTCGTCGAGCGTCCGCTGCGCGCCCTCCTCCCGGTGGCGGACCAGGGCGGCGGACGCAGCGTCGGCGAGCAACTGGATCACCACGACGTCGCGGTCATCGTGTCCCCGGTCGTGGTCGGCGAAGACGCACAGCGACCCGATCGTCGCGGTCCGCAGCCGCACCGGTTCGGCGAACGTGCCGACGAACCCGCGCTCGTGCATGACCTGCGAGAAGGTCGGCCACTCGGCCGCCTTCGTGCTGACGTCCGGGACGTCGATCGTCCCGCCGGTCCGGAAGCAGTCCAGACACGAGCCTTCGTTCGTCCCGAGCTGCGCTTCCTCGGCGTCGATGCTGCGCTCGCTCGTGGAGGCGATGACGTGCAGGGTGCCGGACTGGTCCGCGAGGACGATGCCGGCTTCGGTCGCCGCGGTCCACTGCACGCACGCATCGACCACCCGCGTCATCGCGTCGAGGACGTCGAGCGCCGGGTCGAGGACGGACCCCATCACGTCGAGCAGGTGGTCGAACCGGTCCTGGTCATCGCGCTGCGCTGTCGTCGTCACCCTGCTCACGCTACGGCGTACCGCCGGGGTCGCCGTCCAGGCTCCCGATCCACATGGTGGGCCCAGAGGGGCGCGCCTACGATGGAGGGTCCGCGGACCGCGGACGGAACCGACCCGAGACAGGTATGGCCGTCACGTCACCCCAGCCCCACCCGGACGCCGCCGACCGTCCGGACGCCGCCACCCGCCCGGACGCCGCCACCCGCCCGGGAGGCCCGGCGCCGGACCACGCGCCCGTCACCACGCGCACGTCCACCGTCGCGACCGTCCTCGTGATCGCCCTGCCCCTCGTGGTGGCCTGTGCGGTCCTCGGGATGACGATCACGGGCGCGTTCACCGCCGACCAGCAGCTGGAGTCCGCCGGGGACCTGGTGCAGTTCGGCCTGGTCGCCGCGCGCGGTGTGCACGACGGCGTCGCCGCGCTGACGGTCGGTCTGCTCATCGTGGCCGCGTTCGCCCTTCCGGCCCAGAAGGCCGACCACCGGGCGATGTCCTCGGTGCAACACCGGGCAGCGCGCTGGGCCGCGATCGCCGGGTCGGTGTGGTTCCTGGCCGCCGTCGCCGGCATCGTGCTCACCGGTGCGAACACCCTGGGTGTCCCGCTGACGAGCCCGGTCTTCGCCCGCAACTTCCTGCTCTTCGCGTTCCAGGTCGAGATCGGCCAGTCGCTCGTCGTCTCGGCCGCCGCGATCCTCATCGCGACGGTGCTCGCCGCGCTCGCCACCCGGGCGACGACCCTGGCGTTCGCGACCGTCGCCGCGCTCTTCGCCCTGCTGCCCCTCGCCCTGTCCGGCCACGCCGCCGGGTCCCTCGAGCACGCCAACGCGGTGAACTCGCTCGCGGTGCACCTGGTCGGGGTGTGCGTCTGGGCCGGTGGTCTCGTCGCCGTCGTGCTGCTCCGCACCCGGATGAAGGGCGCCACCGGACGCGTCGTCGCCCGCTACTCGACGCTCGCCGGCTGGGCGTTCGGTGCGGTGGCGTTCTCCGGCATCGTGAACGCGCAGCTCCGCCTCACCGGGCCGCTCGACCTGGTCACGACCCCGTACGGGTGGCTCATCACGACCAAGGCCACGATCCTCGTGCTGCTCGGCGTCGCCGGCGTCGTGCAGCGCCGGAAGCTCGTGCCCGGGCTGCTCCGGGCTCCCACCGACCGCCGTCTGTTCGTCCGGTTCGCGCTCGCCGAGATCGTCTTCATGGCCGTCGCGATCGGCGTCTCGGTCGCGGTGTCCCGCAGCCAGCCGCCGATCCCGCAGACCCCGGAGACCGGCGCGGACACCCGCTCGGGGCTCATCGGCTACCCGTACCCGCCCGCGCAGACCATGCAGACCTACCTGTCGCAGTGGCACATCGACTGGATGTGGCTCGCGCTCGCCCTGGTCGGTGCCGCCTGGTACCTCTGGAGCGTCCGGAAGCTCCGGCAGCGTGGTGACTCCTGGCCGGTCGGTCGGACCATCGCCTGGCTCATCGGCTGCGCGGTCTTCGCCTGGACGACCTCGGGCGGCCCCGCGGTCTACGGCATGATCCACTTCTCGTCGCACATGGTCCAGCACATGCTGCTCATGATGTTCGTGCCGCTGCCGCTGGTCCTCGGCGGCCCGGTGCTGCTCGCGCTCCGCACCCTGCCGGTCCGCAACGACGGTTCCCGAGGTGCCCGCGAGTGGCTGATGCTGTTCGTGCACTCGCGGTGGATGCAGTTCCTCGGCAAGCCCGCCGTCGCCGGGGTGATCTTCGCCGGGTCCCTCGTGGTGTTCTACTTCACGCCGGCGTTCGAGTACTCGATGCAGTCCCACGAGTGGCACATCGTGATGATCGTGCACTTCGTGTTCAGCGGGTACCTGTTCTTCTGGGTGTTCGTGGGTATCGACCCGGGACCGCAGCGTCCCCAGTACCCGATCCTCATCATCGCGCTGCTCGCGACGCTGGCGTTCCACGCGTTCTTCGGTGTGGCCGTGATGACCTCGCAGTCGGTGTACGCGATCGACTGGTTCCACGCGCTCGGGCAGACGAACGACCGCGCGCTGCTCGACGACCAGCACGTCGGCGGCGGCATCGCCTGGGGCGCGTCCGAGCTGCCGATGGTGTTCGTGGCGCTGCTCGTCGTGCGGAACTGGGTGCGCTCCGACGAACGCATCGCCAAGCGCAAGGACCGACAGGCCGAGCGCGACGGCGACGCCGAGCTCAAGGCGTACAACGAGCGTCTGTCCGCCATGCAGCGCCGGGACTGAGGCGGGGTTCCCGAGCGGAGCATGATGGTCGCGTGACCTACGGCGACTACCAGAACCAGATCCACCTCCGCGGCCTGCAGGGCGTCATGCCCCGGTTCGCGGTCGCGGCCGCGGACCTCGAGGCCGCCGCGGCGGCAGCGATGGCACCGTCGGTGTGGACCTACGTCGCCGGCGGTGCGGGCGACGAACGCACGCAGCGCGCCAACGTCACCGCGTTCGAGCGCCGTGGCATCGTGCCGCGCATGCTCGTGGGCGCGTCGGACCGGGACCTCTCGGTCGACCTGTTCGGGATGCACCTGCCCTCGCCGCTCTTCCTCGCGCCCGTGGGCGTGCTGGGGGTCGCGGCGCAGGACGGCCACGGCGACCTCGCGACGGCCCGCGCCTCCGCCCGCACCGGCGTGCCGATGGTCGCGTCGACCCTGTCGGAGGATCCGCTCGAAGCCGTCCGGGAGGCCCAGGGCGACACCCCGGGCATGTTCCAGCTCTACACGCCCACCGACCGCGACCTCGCGGCGAGCCTGGTGCGGCGGGCCGAGGACGCGGGCTACGCCGCCGTCGTGGTGACGCTCGACACCTGGGTCACGGGCTGGCGCCCCCGCGACCTCCAGACCGCGAACTTCCCGCAGCTGCGGGGCGCAGCGCTCGCCAACTACCTCAGCGACCCGGCCTTCCTCGCCGGCGTCCCCGTCCCCACGGACCCGCGGTCGGTCATCGAGCACTGGACCCGGGTCTTCGGCAACCCGCTGCGGTGGGAGGACCTCGCCTGGCTGCGCGGTCTCACCGACCTGCCCCTCGTCCTCAAGGGCATCTGCGCCGCCGACGACGCTCGGCGGGCGGTCGACGCCGGGGTCGACGGCGTGTACGTGTCGAACCACGGCGGACGTCAGGCGAACGGGGTGCCGGCGATCGACCTCCTGCCCGAGGTGGTCGCCGCCGTCGGTGACGATGCTCCGGTGTTGTTCGACTCGGGCGTCCGGTCCGGTACCGACGTGGTGACGGCGCTCGCCCTGGGAGCGACGGCCGTCGGGCTCGGGC
This sequence comes from Curtobacterium sp. MCPF17_047, assembly GCF_003234045.1. Classification (NCBI taxonomy): domain Bacteria; kingdom Bacillati; phylum Actinomycetota; class Actinomycetes; order Micrococcales; family Microbacteriaceae; genus Curtobacterium; species Curtobacterium sp. MCPF17_047. The sequence continues at coordinate 105,960 of NZ_QKSF01000005.1, forward strand.
GTCCGTACGTGCACGGGCTCGCCCTCGGCGGGACCGACGGCGTCGAACACGTCGTGCGCTCGGTCCTGGCCGAGGCGGACCTGCTCATGGCGGTCAACGGGTTCCCGGACCTCGCCGCCCTGCGGACGGCCGACGTCCGAAGCATCCCGGCCTGGTGACGGTCGGCGAGCGACGGTCGGTGAGGATCGGCGGTGAGGATCGGGTGGGCGGGTGGAACCATCCGGGTGCTGCCGGACACTCCAGGACATGAGAACCGGAAGCGGCGACGACGCCGAGGACTGGGCGGCAGCGGGCCGCGGTGACGGCGAGGCCTACGGCCGCGTCTTCGACCGCCACCGTGACCGCGTGCACCGGCACGCCCTCCGGCTGGTGCCGCCCGAGGTGGACGTCGACGACATCGTCGCGGTCGTGTTCCTCGAGGCGTGGCGACGACGGCGGAGCGCTCGGCTCGTCGACGGCGACCTGCTGCCGTGGCTGCTCGTCACCGCGACGAACGTCGCGCGCAACGCCACCCGCGCGACGATGCGGTACCGGCGACTGCTCGCGACGCTGCCGCCCGCCGATCACGCTCCCGACCCCGCCGACCGGCACGACGACGGTGCCGCGGTCGCCGCGTTCCGGACGCTCTCGGCGACCGACCAACAGGTCCTCGCGCTCTGTGTCATCGCCGGGCACCGCGAGGCCGAGGCGGCCGAGGTGCTCGGCGTGCCGATCGGGACAGTGAAGTCCCGTCTCTCCCGAGCCCGGAAGCGCCTCGGTGCGCAGTTCGCCGAGCAGACAGCGGTGCCGGCCGTTCCGCCGACCGCACCGACCACGACCGCACCGTCCACCACCGGAGGAGCACGATGACCGAGACGACCCGCGACCGCGCCCTCCGTGCCCTGCTCGTCGACCGCGTCGACCGGTCCGTGCGACGGCGGCGCTGGCTCGTCCCCACGGTCGGCGTCGGGGCGTTCGTCGTCGCCGGAGCCCTGACGGCGGGCGCCCTCGTCGGCACCGGGCTGCTCCAGCAGTCGCTCTCGCCGGAGGACGCGACAGCCCTCGTCTCGACCGGGGCCGCCGGGGACGTCACCCTGCTCGGGTCGCCGGTCGTCCGCCTCACGGACGGCTCGACGCGTCTGACGTTGCCGGAGCGGCCGTCCGGAGCGCGCGACGTCGCCGTCGGCCTGCAGTGCGCGCCGACGGGCACCGCGACGGTCACCGTGGCCCGGGGCGGTGACCGGGGGGACGGCAGCGGCGACGCGACGACCGCGGACTGCGGGACCTCGGTCACGCTGCCCGTCGGATCGGCAGCGGGGGACCGGCCGACCGTCCGCGTGGACCACGACGGCGGCGCGATGACCGTGTGGGCCTCCTGGGCGCGGCCCGACCCGGTACCGGGGCCGTCCCCCGAGCAGCAGGACGCGGTCGAGGACGGCATCGTCACCCGCTCGGAGTACGTGGCAGCGCTGAACCGCTACGTCGGGTGCATGCGGGCGTCGGGGCACCCGGTCGACCTCGGCGACGAGCAGCCGGTCGTCTTCGCGATCGCGATCCCGTCCGACGCCGTGCAGGCCGACGCCCGCTGCGGTGCGGCCGAGTCCACCGACGTGGACTCGATGTGGCAGGCGGAGCACCCGGACGCCGAGTTGTACTCGACGGCGGCCGGAGCGCCCTACGACCCGGCCGCCGACCCCCGTTACGCCGGGTAGCGGCCCGGCCGCGTCGACGAGACGGGCACCGGGACGACCGAAGGGCCCCGTCGCTGACGCGACGGGGCCCTTCTGCTTGCTGGAACCGGAGAGGCTCAGCCCTTCTCGGCGAGCGCAGAGAGCGTCTCGTCGTCCTTGTAGGCCTCGACGGCGTTGTCCTTGGTGACGAGGACCGGGGTCAGCTCGACGGTGGGGACGATCTTCACGCCGTTGTCGTTGTTCTTGTCCTTGACGGTCTCCGGCTTCTTGCCGGCGGCCAGGTCGGACACCAGGTCGACAGCGGCCTGGGCCTCGTCGGTGGTGTTCTTGTAGATCGTCGAGTACTGCGTGCCCTGCATGATCAGCGGGATCGACGCGGTCTCGGAGTCCTGACCGGTCACGACCGGGTTCTCCTTGCCGGCGGCCTTCGTGGCCTGCAGGATCGCACGGGCGAGGGTGTCGTTCGGCGACAGGACGCCGTCGAGCTCGGTGTCACCCGTGTAGTACTGGGTCAGCAGGTCGGTCATGCGCGACTGGGCGTTCTGCGCGAGCCAGCCCTGGGTGTTGACCTTCGTGAACTTGGTCTGACCCGAGACGACCTTCAGCGTGCCGTCGTCGATCTTCGGCTGGAGGACGTCCATCGCGCCGTTGAAGAACACGGTCGCGTTGGCGTCGTCCGGCGAGCCGGCGAAGAGCTCGACGTTGTACGGCTTGTCGCCCTTCTTCTCCTCGAGGCCCTTGAGGAGCGCCTGCGCCTGGAGCTGGCCGACCTTGAAGTTGTTGAACGCGACGTAGTAGTCGACGTTCTCGGTGTTCAGGATGTTGCGGTCCCAGGCGATGACGAGGGCGCCGGCGTTCTTGGCGGCCTTCACCTGCGAGCCGAGCTGCGAACCGTCTGCCGCGCCGATGATGACGGCCTTGTCGCCCTTGGTGACCATGCTGGAGATCTGGCCCTGCTGGTCGGGGACGGTGTTCGACGCGGCGGCGTACTGGATGTCGGCCTTGAAGCCGGCCTCCTCGATCGACTTCTTGAACGCGGCGCCCGCGAGCACCCAGTTCTGCGAGGTCTTGGCGGGGAGCGCGACGCCGATGGTGTCGCCCTTCTTGATGGTCGTGCTCGACGAGTCGCCGGAGGCGCCCGAGTCCGAGTTGCCACGAGCCGAGCAGCCGCTGAGGGCGAGGCCGGCGATGAGCGCCAGGCTGACGCCGGCGACGATCTTCTTGCGCATGTGATTGCTTTCTCTTCGTTGAGGAGGTGGGGCCGGGGCCCCGCTGTGTGGTGGATGGGTCGTATGGGGCCCGGCGGTCGGTCGCCCGACCGCCGGATCCCGAGCTAGGGGAGGTTGACCTTGTCCGGCTGGTCCGCGATCGACCGCGGCTGCTCCGCACCGACCGTGTTGGCCTCCGTGTCCTTGCGCTGGAACTGCCGCATCATCCCGCCGATGAGCGACGGTCGGCCCTGCGACTTCGAGTAGACGTCGAAGGCGACGGCGATCAGCAGGACCAGACCACGGATGATCTGCACGCGGTTGGACTCGATGCCCATGAGTTGCAGGCCGTTGGAGAGGAGCGCCATCACGAGACCACCGATGATCGACCCGGAGATCGTACCGACACCACCGGCGACCGCGGCACCACCGACGAACACGGCGGCGATCGCGTCGAGCTCCCAACCGGTGCCGTCTGCGGGGCCCGAGGCACCGGCGTAGCCGACGAACACCATGCCGGCGACGGCGGCGAGGACCGACATGTTCATCATGACGAAGAAGTTGACCTTCTTCGCGGAGACACCGGACAGCACGGCTGCGTTCGAGTTGCCACCGACCGCGTAGACCTGGCGACCGAAGATCGTGTTCTTCGTGACGAAGCCGTAGACGATGGTGAGGACGCCGAGGATGATCGCGACGATCGGGACCGAGGTGCCCGGACGACCGGTGGCGAACAGGTAGGTGGCCACGAGCGTGACGACGACCAGGACACCGGTGCGGACGAAGGCGACCCAGAGCGGCGGGAGTTCGGCCTGCATCTTCCGGCGGCGCTGGCGGTCGCGGATCTCGAGGATGACGAGGACGACGACCGTCACCAGGCCGAGGACCAGCGTGCCGTTGGAGAACCCGAAGTCCGGTCCGAAGTCGGGGATGAAGCCGGAACCGATCTGGCTGTAGTCGTTCGGGACGGGCAGCGAGGTGGAGTTGCCGATGATCTGGTTGGCACCACGGAAGATCAACTGCCCGGCCAAGGTGACGATGAACGCCGGGACGCGGACGAACGCGACCCAGAAGCCCTGCCATGCGCCGACGAGTCCGCCGACGACGAGGCCGAGGATGATCGCGAGCCAGGCCGGGAAGTGCCAGACGGACATCGACTGCGCCACGATGATGCCGGTGAACGCCGCGACCGAACCGACCGACAGGTCGATGTGGCCGGCGATGATTACCATGACCATGCCGAGCGCCAGGATCAGGATGTAGGAGTACTGCAGGAACAGGTTGATCACGTTCGTCGGCTGGAGGATCAGGCCGTTCGTGGTGATCGAGAAGAAGATCAGGATCGCGATGAGCGCGATGACCATGCCGTACTGGCCGATGGAGTTGCCCTTGCCGAAGAGCAGCTTCAGGTTGTTCATGAGACGGTGGCGCCCTTCCGCGCGGACGTCATGCTGCGCATGAGCGTTTCTGGATCGGCCTGGTCGGCCGGGAGGTCAGCAGTGATCTGCCCCTCGAAGATGGTGTAGATGCGGTCGGAGAGACCGAGGAGTTCGGGGAGCTCGGACGAGATGAGGATGATGCCCTTCCCCTCGGCCGCGAGCTGCTGGATGATCCCGTAGATCTCGAACTTCGCGCCGACGTCGATGCCGCGGGTGGGCTCGTCGAGGATCAGCAGGTCGGGGTCCGTGAACATCCACTTCGACAGGACGACCTTCTGCTGGTTCCCACCGGAGAGCTTTCCGACGTTGTCCTCGACGCTCGGTACCTTCGTGCGGAGCATCTTCCGGTACTTCTCGGCGACCGAGTACTCCTCGAGGGAGTCGACCACGCCGCCCTTGGCGATCTTCTTGAGGTCCGCCGCGACCGTCGAGCGCTTCACGGTGTCGAGCAGGTTCAGGCCGAGTGCCTTGCGGTCTTCCGACACGTAGCCGAGACCGTTGTCGATCGCCTGCTGCACGTTCGTCAGCTTGATCTCGCGACCGTCCTTGATGATCTGCCCGTCGAGCCAGGTGCCGTAGGAGCGACCGAACAGGCTCATGGCCAGCTCGGTGCGCCCGGCACCCATCAGGCCCGCGAAGCCGACGATCTCGCCCTTGCGGACGTGGAAGTTCGATCCCTTGCAGACCAGGCGCGACGAGTCGATCGGGTGCTGCACGGTCCAGTTGCGGACCTCGAAGAAGGTCTCGCCGATCTTCGGGGTGCGGTCCGGGAAGCGGGACTCGAGCGAGCGGCCGACCATGCCGCGGATGATGCGGTCCTCGTTGACGCCGTCCGCCTTGACGTTGAGCGTCTCGATGGCCTTGCCGTCGCGGATGATCGTGATCTCGTCGGCGATCTGCTCGATCTCGTTGAGCTTGTGGCTGATGATGATGCTCGAGATGCCCCTGGCCTTCAGCCCGACGATGAGGTCGAGGAGGTGCTGGGAGTCGTTCTCGTTCAGGGCGGCCGTCGGCTCGTCCAGGATGAGGAGCTTGACGTCCTTGTGCAGGGCCTTGGCGATCTCGACGAGCTGCTGCTTGCCGACGCCGATGTTCTTGATCTGCGTGTCCGGGTCGTCGGACAGGCCGACGCGGGCCAGCAGGTCCTGGGCGCGGAGCTGTGCGGCGGTCCAGTCGATGCGACCGAAGCGGCCGGGCTCGTTGCCGAGGAACAGGTTCTCGGTGATCGAGAGCTCCGGGATCAGCGCCAGCTCCTGGTGGATGATGACGATGCCGGCCTGCTCGGACTGCTTGATGTTCGCGAAGCGGACCTCTTCGCCCTCGTAGACGATCTGGCCGTCGTAGGTGCCGTACGGGTAGACGCCCGACAGCACCTTCATCAGCGTGGACTTGCCAGCGCCGTTCTCGCCGCAGATCGCGTGGATCTCGCCGGCGCGGACGCTCAGCGAGACGTCGGCGAGCGCCTTCACACCAGGGAACTCCTTGGTGATGGAACGCATCTCGAGGATCGTCTCGGGAGCGGTGATCGAACGGGTCTCGAGCCCGCTCGCGATCGGGTCGTGACCCTGTGGGGTTGACGCCACGGTGCATCTCCTTCTGCCGCTGCGATGCGGCAGTCCTTCGGTGGAACAGCTGCGGCATCCGAAGGGCACGAGGGTGCGTGCGGACTTCGTTGTCGCGTCCGGGTGATCCTCGTGTGACAGCAGATGTGAACGGTCACATCGAGGAACGGAGGCAATGTTACGCACACGCTCGGCGCGGCTGTCAATTCGGATTGGTCACGTTTCGGTGACGCAGGGGTCGGTTTCCGCAGACGGCGGAAGCGCTGTCCCTCGGGTTGGGGTCAGCGCCGTGACGGGCCGGCGCGCGACGAGGAGTCCGCTCGCGGCTCGCTCAGCGGCGTCGCGGTGCCGACGTGGAGCCGCGGACGACCAGCTGGGGCACGATGTCGATCGGCCGGAGCGTGTCATCGCCGCTCGGCAGCAGGATGTCCACGCTGCGCCGTCCGAGCTCCTCGAAGTCGACCTGCACCGTGGTGAGCGGCGGCCAGAAGTGCTTCGCTTCGGGGATGTCGTCGTAGCCCACCACCGACAGGTCGCCGGGGACGTCGAGCCCGTACGAACGGGCCGCGTGCATCACGCCGAGCGCCATCGCGTCGTTCGAGCAGAACACCGCCGTGCAGTCCCGCCATCGCAGCAGTTCCCGCCCGGCGTGGTACCCGAAGTCGGCCGTCCAGTCCCCGAGGATCGGTGGCTGCACCGGCATGTCCCGGTCCGACATCTCGCGGAGGAAGCCCTGCATCCGGGCATCCGCCTCGATCCAGTCCTGGGGCCCCGCGATGTGCCGGACGTACTCGTGGCCCAGATCGAGCAGGTGGGCCGTCGCCAGGCGTGCGCCCTCCATCTGGTCGACCCAGAGCGCCGTCGGGTCCTCACCGACGCTCGAGCGCATCGTCACGTACGGGGTGCGGACGCCGAGCTCCTCGATGAGGTCGAACACCCGCTGCTGCGGGGCGATGACGACGATCCCCTCGACGTCCTGGTCGAGCAGGTGTCCGAGTCCGTCGCGGACCGCCTCGTCGGTCGGCACCGCGATGTTCGCCGTCGTCACCGAGTACCCGCGGAGGACCGCGGCGTCCTCGATCGCCTGCAGGGTGACGGTGGGGCCGTAGTGCGACCGTTGCGCCGTCAGGACGCCGATGGTCCTGGTCTTGCTCGTCACCAGTGCGCGTGCGGCCCGGTTCGGCCGGTACTGCAGTTCCTCCATCGCCGCGAGCACCCGGTCACGGGTCTCGGCCCGGATCGCGTCCGAGTTGTTGAGGACCCGGGAGACGGTCTGGTGCGAGACGCCCGCGACCCGCGCGACGTCGCGGATGCTGGGGGACCGCGGCTGTTGTGCCCGCGTGGTCGCCATTGCTGCTCTCTCCCGCCCGGGGCCGCGGCACGCCCATGTGCACGTTCACATCCCGAGCCAGATCATTATGCACGGCTCTCCGGTCCACGCCACCTGAGCAGGTGAGGAGGACGGACGCGACGGGAGGCCCGCGGCGGCATCGCCGTGGACCTCACGTTGCGTCGTCCGGGCGCGTCGGGTCCGACGACCCGCCGGTCAGCGGTGCTTCAGCGCTCCGCGCCGAGGGCGTCGAGCGGGAGCTCCGCCAGCTGCCACCCGAGCCACGGGCTGAAGGCGAAGGGCGCGGCGGTCACCGCCTGGCGGAGGTCCTGCTCCGACAGCCACACCCACTCGGCGACCTCGTCGTCAGCGGGCTGCGGGTCGCCGTCGGCCAGGGCACGGAACACCGGGCAGACCTCGTTCTCGACGATCCCGGACGCGTCCACCGCGCGGTAGCGGAAGTCCGGCAGAACCAGGTCGACACTGTGCAGCGTCATGCCGAGTTCGCGTTCGGCGCGACGGGCGATCGCGTCCTCGAAGGACTCGTCCGGGCCGGGGTGCCCGCAGAACGAGTTCGTCCACACGCCGGGCCACGTCTTCTTCACGAGGGCGCGACGGGTCACGAGGAGATCGCCGGCCGCGTTCTGCACGTGGCAGCTGAAGGCGAGGTGGAGGGGCGTCTGGTCTGTGTGCACCGTGAACTTGTCCGCCGTGCCGATCGGGGTACGGTCATCGGCCAACAGGACAACGGTTTCCGGGAAAAGGCTCATCTGCCTCGATAGATTAGGCCAATGACCGAGGAAGCGGCCACCGTGGCGCACATCGACCTCGCGCTGGTGGATGAGTGCCTCGAGCGCTTCTTCACGGTATCGAGCGCCCGGGCCCAGGCCTTCGGCCGACCGTCCGAAGAACTCTGGCGCGTCCTGCGCAGGGCGAGCATGGGTGGCAAGCGGTTCCGGCCGCGCATGGTCCTGACCTCGTACACGGCCCTCGGCGGGCAGGACGTGCACGCTGCGTCGCACGTCGCTGCGGCGTACGAACTGCTGCACACCGCCCTCGTCGTCCACGACGACGTCATCGACCGGGACTGGTCCCGTCGTGGTCGTCCGAACGTCGCCGGGTCCTTCCGCGACAACGCGACGACCGGGGGGCTGCCGCTGCCGACGGCCGAACACCGGGGGACGAGCGCTGCCGTGATCGCCGGGGACCTGGCGCTCGCCGCCGCGCCCCGCTTCATCGAGGCCAGCGGGGTCACCGGGGACCGTCGTTCCCGCCTCCTCGACCTGTTCGACGACGCCGTGTTCGCCAGCGCAGCCGGCGAGATGGCGGACGTGGACCTCGCGCTCGGCGTGATGCCCACCGTGGAAGAGGTCCTGCAGATGGAGCGCGCGAAGACGAGTGTGTACAGCTTCGAGGCACCGCTGCAGTCCGGTGCGGTCCTGGCCGGTGCGCCGGAGCCCGTCGTCGCCTCGCTCGGCGCCTTCGGCCGTGAGATCGGCATCGCCTACCAGATCGTCGACGACCTGCTCGGTGTCTTCGGCAACGAGGGATCGACGGGGAAGACCGCCATCGGGGACCTCCGCGAGGGCAAGCGCACGATGCTCATCGCGTACGCCGCGACCACCGACTGCTGGCCCGACCTGGCGCCGTACCTCGGCGACCCGGACCTGACCGAGGAACGTGCCGCGGGACTCCGCGGCCTGCTCGTCGAGTGCGGTGCTCGTGACGCCGCGCTCGACCACATCCGCGAGCACACCGCTCTGGCCCGCGCCGAACTGGCCGCGCTGCCCGACGAGCTCGGCGCACGACTCGAAGGGCTCGTCACCGAACTCGTGGAGCGCGTCCGGTGAGCTCGAGCACCACCGGTCACCGCCTCCCGCTCTACGACGCCACCGCCGAGGCCGCCTCGAGCGTCGTCATCAGCCGGTACTCCACGTCCTTCGGGCTCGCCAGCCGCCTGCTCACGAAGGACACCCGTGAGCACATCCGCAACGTCTACGCCCTGGTCCGGGTCGCGGACGAGGTCGTCGACGGCCCCGCGACCGAGGCCGGCCTGGACCCCGCGCTCGCCCGGATCGTGCTCGACGAGCTCGAGCAGGACACCGACCGCGCCATGGCGTTCGGCTTCTCGGTGAACCCCGTCGTGCACGCGTTCGCCCGGACCGCCCGCACCGTCGGGTTCGGCAGCGAACTGACCGCGCCGTTCTTCGCGTCGATGCGGATGGACCTCGAGCAGACCGAGCACGACCAGGCCTCGTTCGACGCCTACGTGTACGGCTCCGCCGAGGTCGTCGGCCTGATGTGCCTCCGCGCCTTCGTGTACCGCGCCGGGCGCCCGACCTTCGACGACGCGGTCCTCGTCGACGGCGCGCGTGCCCTCGGAGCCGCCTTCCAGAAGGTGAACTTCCTCCGCGACCTGCACGCCGACTTCGAGGTGCTCGGCCGCTCGTACTTCCCGGGCGTCGACGTGCGCACCTTCGACGAGGCGACGAAGGGCCGGCTCGTCGCCGACGTCCAGTCGGACCTCGACCGGGCCGCCGTCACCGTCCCGCTGCTGCCGCGGGACGCCCGCCCCGCGGTCGCCCTCGCGCACGCTCTGTTCCAGGAGCTCAACGACCGGATCGCCGCCACCCCGGCGGACCGGCTCGTCACCTCCCGGGTCCGGGTCCCGAACCCCGTGAAAGCACGGCTCGCCGCGCGTGTCCTCAGCCGACGCGGCGCCCTGCCCTCGCGCACCGTCACCACCCCACAGACTGGAGGCTCGTCATGAGCCCGACCCGTGCCTCCCGTCCGACCGACGCACCGACCACTGCCGCACCGCCCGCCACGCGAACCGTGCCGGTCCGCCGAGCCGTCGTGATCGGCGGCGGCATCAGCGGCCTGGCGGCCGCCGCCCTGCTCGCCCGGGACGGCTTCGCCGTCACCGTCCTCGAGCAGCGCACCCAGCTCGGCGGCCGCGCCGGCACGTGGGAGCAGGACGGCTTCCGGTTCGACACCGGACCCAGCTGGTACCTCATGCCCGAGGTGTTCGACCACTTCTTCCAGCTGCTCGGCACCAGCGCCGACGAGCAGCTCGACCTCGACGTCCTGGACCCCGGGTACCGCGTGTACACCGAGGGCCGCGACGAGCCGATCGACCTCCGGTCCTCGCGCGAGGCCAACATCGCCCTGTTCGAGTCGATCGAGCCCGGTGCGGGCGCGAAGATGGCGAAGTACCTCGACTCCGCCGCCGACACGTACGACATGGCGGTCCGTCGGTTCCTGTACGGCACCTTCCAGGACCTCACGAAGCTGGCCGCCCCCGACGTCCTCAAGCGGATGGGCAAGCTCGCCCGACTGCTGCTCCAGCCGCTGTCGTCGTTCGCGTCGACCGCGGTCAAGGACCACCGCCTGTGGCAGGTCCTCGGCTACCCGGCGGTCTTCCTCGGCACCAGCCCGTACCAGGCGCCGAGCATGTACCACCTGATGAGCCACCTGGACCTGGCCGACGGGGTGCTCTACCCGAAGGGCGGCATCACGCAGGTCATCGCCGCCGTCGAGCGGGTCGCGCTCGCCGAGGGGGCGACGATCACGACCGGTGCGACCGTGACCCGGATCGTCGTCGAGGGCGGGCACGCCACCGGTGTCGCCTGGCGTGACCAGGACGGCGCCGAGCACGTCGAGCACGCCGACCTCGTCGTCAGCGCGGCGGACCTGCGGCACACCGAGATGGAACTCCTCGAGCAGGAACACCGCACGCACGACGCCGCGCACTGGGCCAAGCGCGACCCCGGCCCCTCCGCGGTGCTCGTGTACCTCGGCGTCGACGGCCCGGTCCCCGGACTGCTGCACCACACGCTGGTGTTCACCGAGGACTGGAAGGAGAACTTCGGCGCCATCTTCGGCAAGGACCGGCACGTGCCGGACCCCGCGTCGATCTACGTCTGCGCGCCGTCGCTCACCGACGACTCGGTCGCGCCGGAGGGGCAGAGCAACCTGTTCGTCCTCGTCCCGCTGCCGGCCGACGTCTCGATCGGCAAGGGCGGTCTCGACGGCGCCGGTGACGCCCAGGTCGAGGCGATCGCCGACCGCGCCATCGACGTCATCGCCGAGCGGTCCGGCGTACCGGACCTGCGCGACCGGATCCGCGTCCGCCGGACGATCGGCCCGCAGGACTTCGCCGACGACCTCAACGCCTGGAACGGGTCGATGCTCGGCCCGGCGCACACCCTGACGCAGAGCGCCTTCTTCCGCGAGAAGAACGCCTCCACGAAGGTCGACGGGCTCTACTACGTCGGCGCCTCGACGATCCCGGGCATCGGGCTGCCGATGTGCCTGATCAGCGCCGAGGTCCTGCTCAAGCGGATCCACGGCGACACCTCGACCGAGCCGCTGCCGACCCCGCTGCCGCGGTCCGTCGACGCGCCGCCGGTACGGACGACGGGCTGATGCCGGGGCTGTACCTCGCCGGACTGCTGATCTCGATCGCCGGCATCGCGGTGCTCGACGCCCGGTACCGGCTGTTCTTCTGGCGTGCCCCGCTGCGTGCCGCCGCCGTGATGCTCATCGGGCTGGTGTTCTTCATGGTCTGGGACGTCGTGGGCGTGCACCTCGGGATCTTCTTCATCGGCACGAACGGGCTGCTCACCGGAGTGCTCCTGGCGCCGGACGTGCCGCTCGAGGAGCTGTTCTTCCTGGTGCTGCTCTGCTGGACGACGATGGACCTGTTCGGTGCCGTCCGGCCGGTCCTCGCGCGTCTCAGCGCTCGGCGCTCCGCGGACGCGGGCCATGACGGGAGCCGGGCATGACCGGGTCCGGCACGTACGCGCTGCTCGCGGTGCCGTTCCTCGGCGTCGCCGTGCTCGTCGCGGTCCTCGCCGGATCCGTGTCCGCACGTCGCCGACGGGCGGGACGGCCGGACGCTGCCGCCGGTGCTGCCGCCCGTGGCCGTCGCACCATCGTGCTCACCGGGGTCGTCGCCGGCATCGCGCTGCTCGTGATGACGTGCGTGTTCAACAACGTGATCGTCGGGCTCGGCATCGTCGCCTACGACCCGGCGCTCGTCCTCGGGGCGCGCATCGGCCTGTTCCCCGTCGAGGACCTGGCGTACTCGATCGGCGCGGTGCTGCTGCTGCCGAGCTGCTGGGTGCTGCTCGACGGCCTGGGCAGCGACCGGAGCCGGCGACCGGACGCGGTCGCCGGACCGGTACGGTCAGAGCGCCCGACCCAGCCGTCCCGTGCACCGGAGGAGACCCCATGACCGTGAGCCGAGCCTCCAGGCCGTCGACGCTCCGTGCCCTGTTCGTGTCCTCCCGACCGATCAGCTGGGTGAACACCGCCTACCCGTTCGCCGCCGCCTACCTGCTGGGCAGCGGGGTCGGCGTCGAGGGCGGCGGCGGGTTCTCGCTGCTGGCGTTCCTCGTCGGCGTCGTGTACTTCCTCGTGCCCTACAACCTGGCGATGTACGGCATCAACGACGTCTTCGACTACGAGTCCGACCTGCGCAACCCGCGCAAGGGCGGCGTCGAGGGGGCGCTGCTCGACCGGAGCGTGCACCGGGCCACGCTCTGGGCCGTGGTCGTCACGAACGTGCCCTTCCTGCTCGTCCTCGTGCTGCTCGGCGGGCCGTGGTCGTGGCTCGTCCTCGCGATCAGCGTCTTCGCGGTCATCGCCTACTCGGCACCGGGGCTGCGCTTCAAGGAGAAGCCGTTCCTGGACTCCCTGACCTCGTCGACGCACTTCGTGTCCCCGGCCGTCTACGGGCTCGCGCTCGCCGGCGGCCAGTGGACCGGGCAGCTCGTCGCCGTGTGCGTGGCGTTCTTCCTGTGGGGCATCGCCTCGCACGCCTTCGGCGCCGTGCAGGACGTGCTCGCCGACCGGGCCGGCGGGATCGGGTCCGTGGCGACCGTCATCGGCGCCCGGGCGACCGTCCGTCTGGCGTTCGTGGCGTACCTCGTCGCGGGTGTGGCGCTGCTGTTCTCGGCGTTCCCGGGGCCGATCGCCGCGGTCGTCGTCGTGCCGTACGCGCTCAACGTGCTGCCGTGGTGGAACGTCACGGACGCCGGGGCCGAGGCGGCGAACGCGGGCTGGAAGCGCTTCCTCTGGATCAACTACCTGGCGGGCTTCATCGTCACGATGGCCCTGATCGGCTTCGCCTTCACGCACTGAGCGGTGCGGGGTGGGCCGGGGCTGCCGGTGTGGTGCGGTGCGCGGTGGGTGGCCGCCCTGCCGGTGCGGTCCCGCGGGGCTGCCCTCGCGCCTCCCGGTCCCGCGCTCCCGCGTGCGCGTCGGCGTGCGCTTCCCGAGATGCCGCAACTCGCCGCGTGTACTCCGGCGAGATGCCGCGATCGCGGCACCTCTGGCGTCGAGATGCCGCGATGTCGCAACCTGGGCGCCGGACCGGGCGACCTCGGCGACGGACCGGGTGACCTCGGGCGACCTCGGGCGCCGGACCTGGGCGACGGACCGCGCGCCTCAGGCGGCGCCGGCCGCCCGCCGCGCCTGCGCGACCGCGGCCCGCACCCCGCGCGACCACGACGGGCCGTGGCCCGGCAGGACGTGCTGCGCCTCGGTGTCGACGAGCAGGTCGAGGGACGCCACGGCGGTCGCCATGTCCGCCGTCGCCGCGGGGGCCACGACCCGCGGGCCGATCCCGCCGGTGTACGGATCGAAGGTGACCAGCGCGTCGCCGGCGATCACCGCGTCCCGGTCCGCGAAGTGCAGCGCCACGTGCCCGTCGGTGTGCCCGGGCGTCTCGATGATCCACGGGTTGCCGGGGACGTCCGCACGGGACTCCAGGGTCTCGACCTCGTCGATGCCGTCGACGGTCGCGGCGCCGGCGAGCAGCATCCGGCTGAGCGGACGGAGGCCGCCGGGGTGCGCGACGACGAACCCGAACCGGTTCTGCTGCGGTCGGTACGAGTACGGGTGGGCTGCGAGGTCGCGGTCGCCCGGGTGCACGTACACGGGGGTGCCCCACTCGCGGTGCATCCTGGCCGCCGTCCCGACGTGGTCGAAGTGCCCGTGCGTGAGCAGCAGCGCCTCGACCCGGTCGGGGGAGTAGCCGAGGTCGTGGACCGCGAGCAGCAGGTGCGGCCAGACTGCGGGCAGCCCGGCGTCGACGACGAGCAGTCGGTCCCCGGTCTCGACCAGGTAGGTGTTGGTGTGTGCGAGCTCGAGGCGGTGGATGCCCTCGGCGACGTCCCGGAACAGCATGCGGCGGACGCTAGGCCGACACCCCTGGGTGCTCGTCCGGCTCCGGATCGCCCACTGCACGTCCGCGGACCGCACGCCAGCGCGTCCACTCACCGCGGAGCGTGTACTCAGGGAGCATGCCCAACGACTCCATGCCCGAGCTCGAGCTCCGGAACGTACGGACCCGGGAGCGCATCGTCGACACGGTGACGCGGATCCGGCAGAAGTCCGACGTGCCCGCGCGCACCCGCCTCGCCCTCGCGAAGACCCGGCAGCGCTGGCACCGCGACCCCACGCCCCTCGTGGCCGTCGCGATGACCGCCGCCGCCGGCATCGCCGCGATCGTCGTCGGTGCACGCATCCGGAACGAGCCCGCCGGGCGACTCTCCGCTCTCCGCGAGCCCGCTCCCGTCCCGGTGTTCAAGCCGGTCAAGCTCCGCAAGGACGGACAGTCGAAGGGCGTCCCGGTGTTCGCGCGGAAGGACCCGACGGGCAACCCCGTGTACCAGGAACGCCAGGCCGCCGAGAAGCGTCGGAAGAAGGACGCTAAGCGGAACAAGAAGGCTCGCAAGCGGATCACGAAGGCAGCGAAGGGCTGATCATGGCGAAGGAAACACAGAAGCCGGCGGCGGACGACCCCCGGAAGCCCGACAGCCCGACGGACCTGAAGAAGCCCACGGTCGTCTACACGCTGAAGAAGACCCTGCGGGAGTTCACCAGCGACCAGTGCACCGACCTGGCCGCGAGCCTCACGTACTACTCCGTGCTGGCGCTCTTCCCCGGGCTGCTGGCCGTCGTGTCGATCCTCGGCCTCATCGGTCAGGCCGACACCACGATCAAGACGTTGCTCGACGTCATCGGCAACATCGGATCGCAGGACGTCGTGAAGCTGATCCGGGGTCCGGTCGAGAACCTGGTCCGGTCGCCTGCGGCACCGGTGACGTTCATCGTCGGTATCCTCGGTGCGCTCTGGTCGGCGTCCGGCTACGTCGGCGCGTTCGGCCGCGCGATGAACCGCATCTACAACGTCCGCGAGGGACGTCCGATCTGGAAGCTCCGCCCGACGATGCTCGGCGTCACGGTGACGACGGTCGTGCTGCTCGTCATCGGCCTCCTCGCCCTCGTGTCGGGGCCGCTCGCCCGTAGCTTCGGCGACGTCATCGGCCTCGGCGACGCCGCGGCGCTGGTGCTGTCGATCGTGCAGTGGCCGATCCTGCTCGTCATCGCGGTCGTCATCATCGCGGTGCTCTACTACTGGTCGCCGAACGTCAAGCAGCCGAAGTTCACCTGGGTCAGCGGGGGCTCCATCATCGCGCTGCTCATCTGGATCATCGCGAGCGTCGGGTTCGGCTTCTACGTCGGGAACTTCTCGAACTACAACGCCACGTACGGCTCGCTGGGTGGCGTCATCGTCTTCCTGCTGTGGATCTGGATCACGAACAACGCGCTGCTCTTCGGTGCCGAGTTCGACGCCGAGATCGAGCGCGGCCGCGAGCTGCAGGCGGGCATCAAGGCGGAGGAGGACATCCAGCTCCCCGAGCGCGACACTCGCCAGACCGAGAAGCAGGACGAGAAGCGCGCCGAGGACGTCCTGCAGGGCATCCGCATCCGGCAGAGCGCCGGTGAGACCAAGGACCACGACTGAGCAGTCTCCGGACACGCCACCCGGACGGGAGGCCCGGTACCGGTTCCGTAGGCTGGCCTGCGTGACCGACACCGAGCCTCCCGTCCCCGTCTCCACCCCCGCCAACGACCGTCCGGTCGCGCTCGTCACCGGCGCGACGCGGGGCATCGGCCGCGCGATCGCGGCCGACATGGGCCGGACGCACCACGTGCTCGTCGGCGGACGCGATGCCGGGGCGGTCGACGCCGTCGTGGCTGCGCTGCCGAGCGCGGAGCCGTTCGTCGGTGACCTCGGGGCCGGCGACGTGCCGGCGGTCCCGAGCTGGATCGACGTCCTGGTGCACTCCGCCGGCGTCGAGCAGGGCACCCGGGTCGCGGACACCCCGCGAGACACGTGGGAGGCCGTCTTCGCCACGAACGTCTTCGCGGTCGCCGAGCTCACCCGGGTGGCGCTGCCGGGCCTCCGGGCGGCGCGGGGCATCGTCGTGTCGATCAACAGCGGCTCCGGGTTCACCGCCGGAGCCGGGGGCGGCGTGTACGCGGCCTCGAAGTTCGCGCTCCGGGCCTTCACCGACGCGCTGCGTGAAGAGGAGCGAGCGAACGGCGTGCGGGTGTCGAGCGTGCACCCGGGCCGGACCGACTCGGACATGCAGCGGGCCCTCACCGAGAAGCTCGGCGAGGACTACGACACCGACTACTACCTCGCGCCGTCCGACGTCGCGGATGCGGTCCGCACCGTCGTCGACCTGCCGGAGCGCGGCACGGTCGAGGTGCTCTCGATCCGGCCGTCCCGGCGGCGCTGACGGCGGACCGGTAGCGACGCCCGGCACCCGGCACCCGGCACCCGGCACCGACGGCCGACGCCGACGCCCGGCGCTGGTGTCCTCAGCGCAGGTGCACGCGTCCGTCCAGGTCCAGCCGGTCGAGGAACGTGTCGTCGTGGCTCACGACCACCAGCGCACCCCGGTAGGCCCGGAGCGCCGTCACCAGCTGGTCGACGCTCGCCATGTCGAGGTCGTTCGTCGGCTCGTCGAGCACCAGCAGCTGCGGCGGCGGGTCGGCGAGCACGAGTCCGGCCAGCGCCACCCGGAACCGCTCCCCGCCGGACAGCGACCCGGCGGGCCGGTCGACCGTGTCGCCCCGGACGAGCAGCCGCGCGAGCCGGTTCCGCAGTTCGGCTGGTGCGGTGTCCGGGGCGACCCGACGGACGTTCTCGAGGACGGTCGCATCGTCGTCGAGGCTGTCCTTCCGCTGCGGCAGGTAGCCGATCCAATCGGTGTGCGGCACCGCTGTCGTCTCCGGCAGCGGGTGCCGCCGCGCTCCCGGCAGTCCGACGAGGTGCTCGAGCAGGGTCGTCTTGCCCACGCCGTTGTCCCCGACGACGGCGATGCGCTCCGGCCCCTGCACGACCATCGTCCGGCCGCGCACCGTGACGGTCGCGATCCGGCGGGACGCGGCCACTCCGGGGTCGGGCAGCTCGACGTGCAGGTGCTCGTCGTCACGGACCCGTCGGCCGGCCTCCCGCGCGGTCGCGAGCGCTGCCGCTTCGGCCGACGTGTGCCCGGAGCGCAGCCGACCTGCCGTGGCCTCGGCACGCTTCCGCCGCTCGTTCGCCACGATCTTCGGCATCGACGACGCCGAGGCCGCGCCTGCCTTCGCCCGTCGCGCGATCGTCGTCTCGGCCTCGATGCGCTGACGCTTCTCGGCACGGTGCCGCTGTTCGGCGACCCGGACCTCGCGCCCGACGGCGGCCTGCTGCACGGCGAGGTGCTCCTCGAACGCCGAGTACGTCCCGCCGAACACGGTCAGGGCGCCGTCACGGAGCTCGACGACCTCGTCGACGTGCTCGAGGAGTTCCCGGTCGTGGCTCACCACGACGAGGGTCCCGCGCCACCCGTCCACCATGTCGAGGAGCGTGGCACGCGCACGGCGGTCGAGGTTGTTCGTCGGTTCGTCGAGGAACGCGATCGGACGACCGCGGAGCCGGATGCCCGCCACCGCCACGAGCACGGCCTGCCCGCCGGACAGTGTGTCGACAGGCCGGTCCAGGTCCGCCGGGCCGAGGTCGAGTGCGGCGAGTGCGGCCCCGGCGCGCTCCTCGACGTCCCAGGCGTCGCCGACCACGTCGAAGAGCTCCGGGGTGGCGTCCCCGGTAAGGACGGCTCGGAGCGCCCGGACCTGCGGGCCGACCCCGAGCAGGTCCGCGACCGTGCGCGGGGAGGCGGGACGGGCCTCCAGGCCGCCATCCGCAGTACGCGACCCGATGTCAGCGAGTCGCTGCGGCAGGTGGTCCACCGGGCCCGTCGTCGTGACGGTGCCCGATGTGGGGGTGAGCTGGCCCGTGACCAGCCGGACGAGGGTCGACTTCCCGGCACCGTTCCTCCCGACCAGCGCGGTGCGGCCACGACCGAAGGCAGCGGCGAGGTGGTCGAGCGCGACGGAGCCGTCGGGCCAGGTGAACGAGACGTCGTGCAGGACGACGGACGGGCTGATGGGCATGGCGATGCCTCCGGTGGTCGTGCGGGCGCACGACACCGTCAGCCGCGGAGGCGGCAGACCCGCGAGGAGGCGGGCGAGGTCACGGTGTCAGCGCAGGGACAGCGGCTGCTGCGGCGCAGTGCCGGTGGTCTCGCGCAATGCCGGATCCGTTCCCGTCGGGAGGCCCCGTGGCCGTCACCCGTGCCGCCGGTCGGTCGTCCCGCACCGGGGTCCCGCGTGACGACGGGGTACGACTCACCGTACGACCGCGCAGTCGCGCCGCGCAAGATGTCCGACATGGCTGACGACGAGAAGCAGACCCGGGACGACTTCGCCGACGCGGTGAACATGACCGCCTCGCAGCTGCAGGGCTGGCTGGACTCCGACGAGTCGAAGGAGGTCGGCCAGAAGAAGGACGGTGCCTCCGAGTCGACCGGGCACGAGTCCGGGCGGCACATCGTGCGGATCCTCCGCAAGAAGCAGGGCGAGTACACCGACGACGACTACGCGCACATGCGGAAGGTCGTCGGGTACGTGGCGCGGCACATGGAGCAGCGACCCTCGGGCGACGTCGAGGACACCCGGTGGCGGTACTCGCTCATGAACTGGGGACACGACCCGCTGAAGTGACCGGGCGGCTCAAGTAGCGTGGCGGGCATGCCGGACAACCTGCTCCCGAACCCCTCGACCAACCCCGAGACGCTGCTGGCCGCCGAGCCCGAGGTGGACGCGGCCCTGGCGGCGGGCGCTCCCGTCGCCTCGGTGGTGGTGTCCTCCCCGTCGTCGAGCCTGGCGTGGGCGATGCTCGCCGACGAGGCGTGGGCACGCGGCGCGACCGTCGAGTCCTACGCGTACGCCCGGGTCGGGTACCACCGCGGCCTCGACGCCCTGCGGAAGGCCGGGTGGCGCGGAGCCGGGCCGGTGCCGTGGTCGCACGAGCCGAACCGTGGCGTGCTCCGGAGCCTGTTCGCGCTGCGCCGGGCGGCCGAGGCGATCGAGGAGCCGGGCGAGGCCGAGCGGCTGACGCAGTTCCTCGACGGCGCCGACCCCACGGCCGCCGAGGCCATCGCGCGCGGCTGACGCCGCGCCGCGGCGCCGCCGCGACCGGCCGCGCCGCACTGCGGCTGGGCACAACAGGAACCCGTCCGAACCGGGGGATCCCCTGGTTCGGACGGGTTCCTGTTGTGCGGCGCCAGCCGGCACCGGGTGCCGTCGGCCCCGGCCAGCGCCGGCGCCGGCGCCGGCCGGCGCCCCGCTACGCCAGCAGGACGCTCCAGCTCCGCGCGCTCGGCCAGAGCTGGTGCTCCGGCAGCACGTCCAGCCCGCACGCCCGACTCCCCAGCCCGTGCTGCGCGTCGTCGAGGTACAGGTACAGCGCGTCCGGCACCGGCAACTCGTGCGGGTGCCCGGCACGCCCGACCTGCTGCGCGGTCCACGGCGTCAGGGTGAACCCGGCGCGGTGCCCCGATGCGGGGTCCGGCAGGGTCGTCACGGTGATCGGCCCCACGCTCAGCGTCCGGAGTTCCGGCCGGTGCCCGCTCTCCTGCGGCATCGAGTAGCGCGTGGTCATCGCCGACGCCGGGGCCTGGAACCGCCCGACCCGTGCCGCGTGCGAGGAGTCCGCGTACGACTCGTCCGGCCCGGTCCCGAACCACGAGGCCGTCTCCGACAGCAGCGCGGCGGGCAGGTCGATGCGCACGCCGATCCGCGGCCAGGTGACGTCCCAGCCGCCGAACGGCACGGCGTCCGTCCGGAGCAGCAGCCCGGCCTCGGTCAGGGTCCACCGGTGCGTGACCTCGACGCCGGCACCGCTGTTCGCCGCCGCGACCCGGACCCGCTGCACCAGGCCGTCGTCGGTCCGCGTCACGGACACCAGCCGGTGGGTCAGACGGTCGAGACCACGGGCCTCCCACCGCGACGCTGACGAGGGCGCCGTCGGGTCGCCGACGCCGAGGGTCAGCACCGGGTCCGCGGTCTCGTACCCGCCCTGGGAGGCGCCACGGTCGTTGTCCGTCGGCGCCCGCCACAGCTCGAGCCGCGGGCCGGACACGTCGTGGCCCCTGAACGTCGCGAGGTCACCGCGTGCGCTGAAGGTCGCCTCCCCGAGACGGTCGCCGTCCCAGCCCCGACTGGAGGCCCGTGGCACCGCCGCCGGTCGGCTCGCCACGAGCGTCTGGGCGCGTGCCACCACGTGCCCGGTGTCCGCCCAGGCGGTCGGACCGGCGAGCTCCGCGACGACGTCGAGCCACAGCTCGTCGCCCGGCGCGAGGGAGTCCGCATCGGCCCGGGCTGCCGCCAGCACCTCGTCGGGTACCGGCACCGTGGCGGACTGCCGCACCGCGACGATCCCGGGGGCGAGCCGCCCGGACGCCTCGACGACGCCGTTCCGCGAGAGGGTCCAGCAGAACCGCAGCCCCGCGGTGGAGGCCGAGTGGTACCGGTTCTCGACCAGCACCGTCGTGTCCGAGACGGACAGGCGGACCGGCGCGACGACCGCCGCGAACTCGGCCAGCCCCGGGGTGGGGGTGTCGTCCGGCAGCACCAGGCCGTCCATCACGAAGTTCCCGTCGTGGACGACCTCGTGGAAGTCGCCTCCGTAGGCGTGGTAGGGCGTGCCGTCGTCTGTGTGCGCCAGCAGTCCGTGGTCCCGCCACTCCCACACGAAGCCGCCGTGCAGGCGTGGGTAGCGGTCGACCAGGGCCTCGTACTCGGCGATCTGCCCGGGGCCGTTGCCCATCGCGTGCACGTACTCGCAGTGGATGAAGGGCTTCGACCGCTGTCGTGCCGCCTCGGCGGGACCGCACCCGAGCAGGGGAGTGGCCGGACCGCCGCCGATCGACTCGGTCTCCTGCAGCGTCGGGTACATCCGCGAGTATACGTCGGTGTAATCGCCCGAGTAGTCGCCCTCGTAGTGGACCGGACGCTCGGGGTCGCGGGAGTGCACCCACTGGGCCATCGCGGCGAGGTTCCGTCCGGTGCCGGACTCGTTGCCGAGCGACCACATCACGATCGACGGGTGGTTCTTGTCGCGCTCGACGGTGCGGGCGATGCGGTCGAGGTAGGCGTCCTCCCACGCCGGGTCGTCGGACGGGTTGCCGAGCCAGCCCTGGAACTCGAAGCCATGCGTCTCGAGGTCGCACTCCAGGACCACCCAGAAGCCGAGCTCGTCCGCCAGGTCGAGCACCCGCGGGTGCGGCGGGTAGTGCGAGGTGCGGATCGCGTTGACGTTGCTCCGCTTCATCAGCGCCATGTCGGCGCGGGCGTGGGCCTCGTCGAACACCCGGCCGCGGACGGGGTGCGTCTCGTGACGGTTCACGCCGTGGAACACGACGCGCTCGCCGTTGACCAGGAAACGGTCGCCCACGATCTGTACGCTCCGGAAGCCCAGGCGCAGCGACACGGTCTCCCCGTCGGTACCGCTCCCGGACGACAGGGTCGCGTCGTACAGCCGCGGGAGTTCGGCGCTCCACGGTTCGACGCCCTCGACGGTGATCGGGGCGACGTCGTCGGCGCTGGCCCAGGTCACGTCCACGCCGAGTTCGGGTACGGCGAAGTGCACCGGGAACACGGCGTCGATCGTCGGCACCGAGATCGTGCCCGTCCCGGTCGACGGCCGACCGGACGCAGCCGTCCCGGCGGACACCACGTCCCCGGGCGAGGCGGTCCAGCCGGCGCGCACGAACACGTCGTCGATCGGGGCCGTGGGCCGTGCCAGCAGGGTGACGTCGCGGAAGATGCCGGGCAGCCACCACTGGTCCTGGTCCTCGAGGTACGAGGCCGCCGACCACTGGTGCACCCGGACCCGGATCTCGTTCGACCCCGGGCGGAGCAGCGACGTCACGTCGAACTCGGTGGCGAGCCGGGACCCGGTCGACCACCCGACGACGGTGTCGTTCAACCACACCCGGTAGTGCGACTCCACCCCGTCGAAGCGGAGCAGCACGCGCGCTGCCCCGTCGAAGGAGTCCGGCAGGGTGAACGTCCGGCGGTGGTCACCGGTCGGGTTCTCGTCCGGCGGGTGCGGCGGGTCGACCGGGAACGGGTACTGCACGTTCGTGTAGCTCGGCGCACCGTGACCGTGCAGCACCCAGTGCGACGGCACCGGGAGCGACCCCCACCCGTCGGGGTCCTCGAACCCGGGGGCGTCGGCCACCGGTGACCACCGGAAGTCCCAGTCGCCGTGCAACGACAGGGACGGCGCGTCGGTGTGCAACCAGGCACGCGGTGCCCGTCGCGACGTCGAGCCCGGGGTGGTCGAGTGCAGGTCGTCGAGTGCGGCAGAGGTCAACCTCGACCAGTCCTTCCGTGAGGCCCCGCACCGGTGCACGGGGGAGTGGCGCGGCCGGGCCTGCGGGGGCACGCCGTCGTGCAGTCCAGTGTGGTCGGTTCCTGCTCCGCTGCTGTCAGCATCGTCCGCCGCGGCGCGGATCGGCCGCCCGTCCACCAGGACGCGGCACCTGCGAACGGGGTCAGGGACGCTCGCGGACCGTGGGATGCCCACGAGAGGAGCAACGATGATCGAACGCGGGAACACCACCCACAACCCGGAGCTCGACGACCAGCTCGCGCACGAGGCGCAGAGCATCGTCCAGGGACACGGCAGCAACGCCCACGTCGAGGAGTTCCGGCAGTCCGAACCGGTGCCCGACGACACCGACGACGCCGAGACCGTGCGGGCGTCCGGCTACGACGGCGACCTCGAGGGCAGCCTCGTCGACGACACCACGGATGTCGACGCCCCCGACGACCCGGCCGGCGTCGCCGCCGAGGAACCGGACGGCAGCGGGGACGGCGCCGACGCGACGGTCTACTCGACCTCGACGGCCGGTGCCGACGACCACGCGGCGGACGTCACCGCCACGAACGCGGCCGTACCCGACGCGACCCCGACCACCCCCGACCTGAGCACCGCGACGACTGGAGGCGACGATGCCGATCACGCAGAATGAGACCACCGAGGACGGTCGGGCACTCGGCTCCCGACTCGCCGGCGGCGGGACGTGGACCTGGGCCTACGTGGACGCCTCCGGGGACCGCGAGGACCCGCAGCACCTCGCCGCCCTGCAGCGCCGGAAGGCCGAGGACGCGCTCCGGGCAGCCGGAGCCGACGCCGCCGTCATCGACACCGTGATGGCGGAACTCGAGGAGACGCCGGGCGTCCCCGCACCCGTGAACCGGTACGTGCTCGTCCACGACGGCGAACTCGTGCTCAGCGAGGTGCTCCCCGGGCACATGCACGGACCGGAGTCGGTCGGGCACGGAGCCGTCCCCGACCTCGTGCCGCTCCTGGCGCACCGGCCGCTCGACGTCCCGTTCCTGGTCGTCGAGGTCGGACGCGGTGGCGGCGGGTACCGGGCGTACCGTCTCGGGCACGCTGACCACCCGGACCAGCGCGACGAGCAGGAGGTGCAGGGTCGGACCGACACGCTCCACAAGTTCCAGGGCGGTGGCTGGGCGCACCTGCGCTGGCAGCACCACACCGAGGAGCTGTGGCGGCAGAACGAGTCCGAGGTCGCCGCCGCCGTGCAGAACGCCGTCGACCGGCTGTCGCCCCGGCTCGTGATCGTCGCCGGCGACATCCGTGCCCGCCAGCTGCTCATCACCGAGTTGTCGAAGACGAAGGCCACCGCGCCGCTCCTGTCCGAGGTGCCGATCGACCCCCGCGCCTCGGATGCGTCGGAGGACGGCGTCCGCGAGCACGTGGACATCGCCCTCGCCCGGGTCGTCGCCCAGCGCCGACACGACGTCGAGGACCTGCTCCGCACCCACGACGGTCGCGGGGACGGTGAGGTCGCGGCCGGACTCGGCCCGGTGGTCGAGGCCCTGCAGCAGGCGCAGCCCTCGATCGTGGTCCTCGACCCCGCGGGCTTCGAGGACCGCACCGTCCTGGCCCTCGACGCAGCGCCGTGGATCGCGACGGCGCCGGAGCAGGCCCTCGGCGCGACCGTGCTCGGGCCCGTCCCGGCACCCGTCGGGATCGTCCGTGCGGCGCTCCTGACCGACGCCGAGGTCGTGTACGCCAACACGGCGGCACTGCCGGGCGGCGCACCGGCCGCTGCGCTGCTCCGCTGGCGGACCGGGCCGGAGATCCCGGGGGCCTGACCCGCGGCACGGCAGACGGCCACCCGATGACGGACGGGAGGCTCGTGGCGGCGCCGCCACGAGCCTCCCGTCCGTCGCCCCGGCCCGTCGTGGGTCGGTCGGTGGCGTGGGTCGGTCGGTGGCGTGGGTCGGCCGGCGTCGCGGGTCAGTCGTGCGACCGGTCCGCCCGCGGCACGAGCGGCAGCGCCAGTACCGGCAGCGCCGCCACCAGCAGGAACGACCCCGCGAAGCCGACCAGGCCGATCAGCGCGCCGATGCCCGGGCCGACGGCGCTCGCCGCGATGAACTGCCCGGTGTTCTGTGCGCCCAACGCCCGACCGGACCACGAGGGGCCGGCGGCTTCGGCGACCGACGTGTACGCCAGCCCGTTGTCGGCGACCGTGACGCTCGTCGCCACGACCAGCACCACGGCGGCGGCGGGCAGGTGCGCGACGTCGACCAGGGCCAGGACCGCCATCACCGCGGCGGCCGACACGGCGACCACCCGCAGCGGCCCGACCCGGGAGCCGACCCGGTCACTCCAGAGCCCGACCAGGATCCGGCCGATCGCGCCGACGAACTGCGCCGCCCCGACCAGCAGCCCGGCGGTGGCGGTCGACCAGCCGAGGGTGACGAGCCAGACCAACCCGTAGGTCGACAGGGTGAACTGGGGGACCACGAGCAGGATCGAAACCGCGTGGATCCGCCAGAGGAAGCCGGTGGCGCGGTAGGGGTTCGCGGTGCCGACTGCGGCGCCGGCATCGCCGCCCGACGCCGGACGGGACGGGCGCGGCGGGTCCACGATCCCGACCGCGCAGACCACCGCGAGCACCGCGCACAGGACGACCGGCAGGACCAGCGCGCTGCGGATGCCCGTCGCCTCGGCGAGCCGGGGCACCGTCACGGCCGCCAGGGTCACCCCCAGCGGCTGCGACATCTGCCGGATCCCCATCGCGAGTCCCCGCCGCTCCTTCGGGAACCAGCCGACGACGACCCGGCCGCTCGCCGCGTTCGTCGAGGCGCTCGTCATCCCGGCTGCCAGGAACGCGACCCCGAGCAACACCGTGTCGTCGTCCGCCAGCCAGGCTCCGGCGACCGCGAGCGTGGTGAGCACCAGACCGCCCGCGATCACGATCCGCTCACCGATCCGGTCGGTCACCGCGCCCCAGGCGATCAGCGTCAGCACCATCCCCGCCGTCGGGGCCGCCGCGAGCAGACCAGCCTGTGCGAGCGGCATGCCCTGCGCGTGGAGGTGCGGGATGAGCAGTGCCGGTGCGGTGACGACGAGCGTCCCGGCGGCCTGCGCGGCGACCCCGAGCGCGAGCATCGTCCACGCTCGGGCAGGTGTCCGGACCACGCGCTCCCCGTCTCGACTCGGCTGGTGTACCGGAACGGTATACCAACGGTGGTCCGACGGCACTACGCTGGATGCCCGTGACCGAACCGACCGACGCAGCACCCGTGTCGCAGACGGCCCAGCTCTACGACAACCTCCGTGCCGCGATCCTGACGCTCGACATCGCGCCGGGGGAACGCATCTCGGAGCGCGGGCTCGAAGCGCGCTTCCACGCCTCACGCACCCCCGTCCGGGCAGCCCTGTCACGCCTCGAGCGCGAGGGGCTCATCCTGCACGAGGGTCGATCGTGGACGGTCACCCCGATCGACCTCGACGAGATTGCCTCACTCGCCGAACTCCGCGGCGTGCTCGAACCCGCCGCCGCCCGTCTCGCCGTCGCCCGCGCGCAGCCGGCGGCGCTCGCCGAGGTCCGCGCGCACCTCGACGCCCTCCGACCGACCCCGGACCAGCAGGCCGGCATCACGATGGGCTCGACGTTCCACCTGGACCTGGCCGCGCTCGGCGGGAACCGCTTCGTCACCGATGCCGTGGCCGACGCCCTGACCCGACTCGAGCGCACCCGGTGGATCGAAGTCCGCACGCCCGAGGCCCGCGACGCGGCGTGGCAGGAGCACAGCGACATCCTCGACGCCGTCCAGCAGGGCGACGCCGACCGCGCTGCGGAACTGGTCGCCGCCCACGTCGCGGGGACCAACGACCGACTGCTGGGCTTCATCGCCCAGGAGCGGCGTCGGCTCCGCGGCGCGGGCATGGCGATCGTCGGGGCACCGGAGCGGCTGGCGGCCGGGGCCTGACCGACGCGGCCCGGACCCCGGTCGCTCCTCAACCGGTGGACGTGGCCGCTCGACCAGTGGACGGGGCCGCTACTCGACCAGCGGACGTTCCTCCGTCCCGTCGAGCTGGGCGGTCACCCAGGACAGGTGCGGGTCGGCGTCGTGGTCGAGGAGGGCCTCCCGCACCTCGGCCTCGTCGGTGGAGAGCCGGTACGCATCCCTGCGCCCGGACGGAGTCGACTGTGACATCTGATCGTCCTTTCCCCTGTTGGTCGGGCCAGTGTCGTCCTGCGCGCTGTCGTCCGCAAGGCCCCGGGCTGGACCTGTGGAGAACCGACGCTGCCTAGGATGGTCGGCGTCGCCGGGCGGGCTGCCCGCGGCTCCGACCGCGACGGGAGGCACGGCGTGACCACGCAGGGCACCGCACCTCCCACGGTGTACGACGTCGCCTCGGCCGCGGGCGTCTCGATCGCGACGGTCTCCCGCGTCCTCCGCACGCCCGACGCCGTCCGCGAGGGCACCCGGGACCGTGTCCAGGCCGCGATCCGCTCCCTCGGCTACGTCCCCTCGGGGAACGCCCGCGCGCTGGCCGGACGCCGGACCGGCGTGGTGGGTCTGCTGCTGCCGGGGTTCGACGTCGTGCCGGACGAACGGCCGGACGTCGTCACCGACGGCGGTGTGCGCATCGTCGACGACCGCCGGCACGTCACCCAGCCGACGTCCTCGAACCTGTACTTCGACGAGGTGCTGCGCGGCGCCGAGACCGAGGCGTGGCAGCGTGGGCTGGCGCTGATGGTGGCGGCCGGCCGTGGTCCGTCGCGGGACGTCATCGTGAACGACGTCGCCGGCCGGGTCGACGGGCTGGCGGTCCTGGCGCAGACCGTGCCGGACGAGCTCCTCGAACACGTCGCCCGCCGGATCCCGGTGGTGGTGCTCGCCGACGACCGGCGCTCGCGCGGCTTCGACTCGATCAGCGTCGACAACGCCGCGGGCATGCGGACCCTCGCCGCCCACGTCATCGGACGGCTCGGCATCCGGTCGATCGCCTACGTGGCGGGACCGGTGGACTCCCCGGACGACCAGGAGCGCACCGCCGGGTTCAGGCGGGCGCTCGAGGACCACGGGCTCGCGCCGACGGCGGTCCGGACCGTGCACGGCGACTTCGGTCGGGTCCGGGCCCGTGAGCTGGCCCGGACGCTGCTGGACGAGCGGGTGCCGCGGGCGATCGTCTGCTCGAACGACCAGTCGGCGCTCGGCGTGCTCGACGCGGTCCTGGCGCGCGGGCTGCGGGTGCCGGACGACGTCGTGGTGACGGGCTTCGACGGCATCGACGCGGGGCGGTACTCGACCCCGCGCCTGACCACCGTGCACCAGCCGATGGGGGACCTGGGGCGTGCGGCGGTCCGGGCGATCGTCGACCGACTGGACCGCCGTGAGGGGCCACCGCGTGCCGTCCGGCTGCCCGTCGAGGTGCTGCTTCGCGAGAGTTGCCCGCCGGAGCTCTAGCGTCGCTGCGCGACGTACGGGCCGTGACTTGCGCACCGCGATGTAAGCGCATACATTAACCCTCGTACCCACTCGACACGGAGGTCGACCGAGCAATGACGCTTCCCCCACAGCGCACCCGCCGTGCTCGCCTCGCCGCTGCCCTCGCCGGCATCGCGGTCGTGGCCCTCACGGCGACCGGCTGCAGCATCCAGGTCCGGTCGGAGCCGGACCCGAGCATCGGCAAGGACACGATGCTCATCAACGCCGACCACGGCAACCCGCTGTTCGACCGCAACTTCAACCCGTACATCACGAACGCCCGGACGGCGTCGAAGTGGATGTACGAGCCCCTCATCGAGGTGAACCCCCTCGACGGCAAGCGGAACCCGTGGCTCGCCAGCTCGTGGGAACAGCCGGACGCGAAGACGATCGACATGACGATCCGCCGGGGTGTCGAGTGGTCGAACGGTGACGCGTTCACCGCGAAGGACGTCGTCTTCACGTTCGACCTGCTGAAGAAGTTCCCCGCGATGGACGTCAAGGGTGCCTGGCAGCACATCGACACCATCGAGCAGCAGGGGGACCACGTCGTCTTCCACCTGAAGTCCGAGGACGTCCCGAGCCTGACGATCATCGGCCAGACGTACATCCTCGGCGAGCGGCACTGGGGGAAGGTGGAGGACCCGACGACGTGGCGGGACCCGAACCCCATCGGCACCGGCCCGTTCGTCCTCGGCAACTACACCGACCAGCAGTACTCGATGGACAAGAACCGTCGGTACTGGCAGGCCGACGAGATCGCGATCGAGCACCTCATCCTGCCGGCGACGAACACGCAGCTCGACACCGTGACCCGCGGCTACGACTGGTCGTACTCGTTCATCTCCGACGTCGAGGGCACGTGGGGCGCCGCGTCTCGCACCAACACGTGGTGGTTCCCGCCGGGGGGCGTGATCGGGCTGATCCCCAACCTGACGAAGGCGCCGTACGACGACGTGAACGTCCGCCGGGGCATCTCGCTCGCCCTCGACCGCGACGACATCGCCGAGACCGCGACCGAGGGCAACCTCACCGCCGCGGCCCAGACCGGCCTGATCCTGCCGAACCAGGAGCGGTACGCGAACCCGGACATCCCCGACAAGGGCATGGTGACGCAGGACGTCGCCGCCGCGAAGGCCGCGTTCGCGAAGTCCGGCTGGGTGGAGCAGGGCGGCAAGATCGTCAAGGACGGCAAGCAGCTCGCGATCACGATCACCACGGCGAACGGCTACGCGGACTGGCTCCGTGCCGCGCAGGAGGTCCGCCGCGACCTCACCGCCATCGGCGTCGCGGTGACCATCAAGGCCCCGCAGCCCGCCGGGTACCAGCAGGCGATCAACAACGGTGACTTCGACATGGCGATGGGCGGCATGGGCAACGGCGACGTGTACCAGGCGTTCAACTCGCTGATGTCGACCGAGTTCTACCAGCCCGTCGGCAAGCCCACCGTCAACAACTACGAGCGGTACCGCGACCCGGCCACGCAGCGCCTGCTCGACGAGTACAAGGCGACGACCGACACCGGCCGGCAGCAGCAGATCCTCGACCAGCTGCAGACGATCGTGTACGACCAGCTGCCCGTGATCGGCATGTACCACGGCGGCCTCTGGGGTCTGTTCAACACCGGCAAGTTCGTCGGCTGGCCGAGTGCGGAGGACCCCTACATGGCCCCGCAGAACTACGACTCGGCACCGCTGCTCATCTTCACCAAGCTCCGGCTGCGCGACAGCGCCGCAGGGCGCGCGATCGTCCAGGAGCAGGGCAAGTGAAGTACATCGTCCAGAAACTCGTCCTCTTCGTCCTGACCCTCTGGGCCGCGGTCACGCTGAACTTCGTGCTGCCGCGCCTCATGCCGGGCAGCCCGAGCGACGCGGCCCTCGCGAAGCTCAGCCAGAACGGCCCGGTCACCGACGCCACCCGCAAGGCCATCGAGGCGCAGCTCGGCGTCCCGACCGGGAACCTCTGGGACCAGTACGTCAGCTACCTGCACCAGGTCGTCACCCTCGACTTCGGGACGAGCTACACGTTCTACCCGCAGCCGGTCGGCGACCTGGTCGGGAAGGCCCTGCCGTACACGCTGATCCTGGTCGGGGTCGTGACGATCCTGGCGTTCGTCCTCGGCACCCTGATCGGCATCGCGGCGGCCTGGAAGCGCGGCACCTGGCTCGACTCGCTCCCCACCCTGTCCGGCAGCTTCATGTCCACCTTCCCGTACTTCTGGACTGCGCTGCTCCTGCTGTTCTTCCTCGGCTACGTCCTGCACTGGTTCCCGACCACCGGCGCGTACTCGGCGACGACCACGCCGGGCCTCTCCGGAGCGTTCGTGGGTGATGCCCTGCAGCACGCGGTCCTGCCGGCGGTGACGATCCTGGTGACGAGCCTGGGCGGCTGGATCATCGGCATGCGGAACGCGATGATCAACACGCTCGGCGACGACTACGTGACCTTCGCCGAGGCGAACGGCCTGCGCGGCCGGACCGTCGCGATCCGCTACGCCGCGCGCAACGCGATCCTGCCGAACCTGACCGGCTTCGGCCTGGCCCTCGGTGGCGTGGTCGGCGGCTCGGTGCTCGTCGAGCAGGTGTTCGGCTACCCGGGCATCGGCTACCTGCTGTTCAACGCCGTTATCGGGCAGGACTACCCGCTCATGCAGGCACTCTTCCTGATGATCACCGTGTCGGTGCTCATCGCCAACTTCATCGTGGACGTGCTGTACGGCGTCCTGGACCCGAGGACGCGCCGATGACCCGCAACTCGCGACGAGCGGCGTGCCCCGCTCACAACCCCCACCCGAGGACGCGCCGATGACCACCGTCGCAGTACGCACACAAGAAGAAGCCCAGGCGCCGAGCAAGCTCAGGTCAGCCGCTCGCCAGTTCGGCGTCGTCTGGTCGAACACGAAGGCCCGGATCGGCATCATCATCCTGGCCGTGTTCGTCCTCGTGGCGATCCTGGCGCCCCTCCTCGCCCCGTACGGCGCCAGCCAGAACGGCTTCGCACGGTCCGCCGACGCGACGCCCGACCACTGGATGGGCACCACCGCCGCCGGCGAGGACGTCCTCTCCCAGCTGATCTACGGCGCCCGCATCTCGGTCATGGTCGGCGCGGTCGCGGGCATCCTGTCCACGCTCGTCGCCGTCGCGATCGGGCTCAGCTGGGGCTACGTCCGCGGCTGGGTGGCCGAGGTCATCGGCTTCATCGTGAACCTGTTCCTGGTGATCCCGGGCCTGCCGCTCATGATCGTGATCGCGGCGTACCTGCAGAACGGCGGCATCGCGGTCATCATCGCGGTCATCGTCGTCACCGGCTGGGCCTGGGGAGCGCGTGTGCTCCGCAGCCAGACGCAGTCCCTCCGCGGCCGCGACTTCGTGACGGCCGCGCAGTTCTCCGGCGAGGGGGCGACCCGCATCGTCTTCCGCGAGATCCTGCCGAACATGACGTCCCTGATCGTCGGCAGCTTCTTCGGGGCGGCGACCAGCGCGATCCTGGCGGAGGCGGGCCTGGAGTTCCTCGGCCTCGGCGACTCCTCGATCGTCAGCTGGGGCACGATCCTCTACTGGGCACAGAACTCGAACGCACTGCTCACCGGCCAGTGGATCCTGCTGTTCGCCCCGGGGCTCTGCATCGCCCTCCTCGCGATGAGCCTCACCCTGATCAACTTCGGCGTCGATGCCGTGTCCAATCCGCGGCTGCGCGAAGGCGCGCGCCCGAAGCGCAAGGAGGCGACCGCATGAGCGGCGCACGTCCCGTCCCCACCACCGGACTGGAGGCACGCACCGGCGCCGCCACGGGCCTCCCGTCCGACACGTCCCACGGAACCACCGACTCCGCAGGATCCGACGTCCTGCTCGACGTCCGGAACCTGTCGGTCGTCTACGAGTCGTCGGGGCAGACCGCCGTCCAGGCGGTCGACCACGTGTCGTTCTCGCTCCGGAAGGGCGAGTTCGTCGGGCTGGTCGGCGAGTCCGGCTCCGGCAAGTCGACGCTCGGCTACGCGCTCACCCGACTGCAGAAGCCCCCGGCGCGGACGAACGGCGGCAGCATCGTGTTCGCGGGGAAGGACATCCGCGACCTCGGCGACGAGGAGCTCCGGCAGCAGCGCCAGGGCGGATTCGCGATGGTGCTGCAGTCCGGCATGAACGCGCTCAACCCGGTGCGGACGATCCGGAACCACTTCATCGACGTCTTCAAGGCCCACGGCCACGTCCCCCGCGAGCGGTGGGACAGCCGGATGCGGGAGCTCGTCGGCAAGGTGAAGCTCCCCGACTCGATGCTCGCGCGGTTCCCCGGGGAGCTGTCCGGCGGCATGCGCCAGCGCGTGTCGATCGCCCTCGCGCTGTCCCTCGAGCCGCAGCTCATGGTGTTCGACGAGCCGACCACGGCGCTCGACGTCCTCGTGCAGCACGCGGTGATGGACACGATCATCGAGCTGCAGCGGGCCGAGGGGTTCACGGCGGTGCTCATCAGCCACGACCTCGGCATCGTGCTCGAGGCCACCGAGCGCGTCCTCGTCATGCACGAGGGCCGGATCGTCGAGGACGGCGGTTCGCGCGAGGTGCTCCGTGCCCCGCAGGACCCGTACACGCAGATGCTGCTCTCGCACTACGCGGACCCGCGCGCGTCGGTCGTGAGCCTGCCCGGCTTCCCGGACCGCTCGCTCCGTGCCGCGTCGGGTGAGAAGCGCCAGCAGGCGACCTCGTCGTTCAGCACGGTCGGCTCGCGGGAGCGCAGCGCGGCGCGGAACCCGATCGTCGTCGACCACCTCGTGAAGACCTACGCCCCGCCCCGTCGTGGTGAGGACCCGGTCCGCGCCGTCCGCGACGTGTCGTTCACACTCGAGCCGGGGCAGTCCCTCGCGCTCGTCGGCCAGTCGGGCTCCGGCAAGTCGACCATCGCGAAGCTGCTCACCGGCGTCGAGAAGCCGACGTCGGGCACTGTCCAGTTCGGCGACCTCGACGTCGCGAAGCTCGGCCGCCGCGGCATGCGGGACCTGCGCTCCGAGGTGCAGATGGTGTTCCAGGACCCCTACTCGGCGCTCAACCCGCTGCACACGGTCGAGTACACGCTCACCCGTCCGGTCGTGAACTACACCGGTCTCCGCGGGCGCGATGCCCGCCGTCGCGTGCTCGAGCTCCTGGAGACCGTGGGCCTGACACCTGTGGAGCAGTTCGCGCAGAAGCTCCCGCACCAGCTCTCCGGCGGGCAGCGGCAGCGCGTGGTGATCGCCCGGGCGCTCGCGAGCGATCCGCAGGTGATCATCGCCGACGAGCCGGTCTCGATGCTCGACGTGACGCTCCGCGCCGGGGTGCTCGCGCTCCTCGAGGACCTGCGCGAGCAGTGGGGTGTCTCGCTCCTCTACATCACGCACGACCTGCTCAGTGCCCGGCTCATCACCGACGACATCATGGTGCTCCACGAGGGTGCCGTGGTCGAGCGGGGGCGGACCGCCGACGTGCTGCAGCACCCGCAGGACGACTACACGGTCGCGCTGCTGGACGCCGTGCCGAACCCGCGCAGGACACTGGCGCCATGAACCTGCACGCGTTCCCCACCGTCCCGCCGTTCGGCCACCTGCCCACCCCCGAGGGCGTCGACGTCGTCGGCATCGACCTGCCCGTCGGACGACTGACCGCCTACCGCGTCGTCCCGTCCGGTCCGAGCAAGGGCGTCGTCCTCGTCGTCCCCGGGTACACCGGGTCGAAGGAGGACTGGCGTACCTTCATGCCGCTCCTCCGGGACGCCGGCTGGACCGCGGTCGCGATCAGCCGGCGCGGGCAGGCCGACTCGGCAGCGCCGACGGAGCCCCGCGGCTACACGCTCGATGAAGAGGCCGCCGACGTCGTCCGCGTCGCCCGGCTGCTCGACGACGGCGCTCCCGTGCACCTCGTCGGGCACTCCCTCGGCGGGGTGATCGTCCGCGCCGCCGCGATCCAGGACCCGGCTGCGTTCCGCGACGTCGTGCAGTTCTGCTCCGGCCCGTACGGCTGGCCGTACCGCAAGGTCACCGAGCTGACGATCATGCACGACACCGGCGGGAACAACCGCACGCTGTTCGACGCCACGAACCCGCTCTGGGCCGGTCGTCCCGACGCTGAGCTCCCCGACGACGTCCGCATGGTCCGGGAGCGCTTCGACGCCACGAGCCCGCTCAGCGTCATCGCCGGCGGGCACATCCTCGAGGACCACACCGACAGCTCCGCCGAACTCCGCGCCACCGGGCTGCCCGTCCTCGTCACGCACGGCGAGTGGGACGGCGCCTGGCCGATCCCGTGGCAGCGCGCCATGGCGACCGACACCGGCGCCGAGTACGAGGTCGTCCCGGCGAGCTACCACGGACCCCAGATCGAGAACCCGCAGGGAACCGTCGAGGTCTTCGATCGGTTCTTGTCCGCCCACTGAAAGGCACCATCATCACTTCGCTGCACTTCCCCGACGGCTTCCTCTGGGGTGCCGCCACCGCCGCCCACCAGATCGAGGGCAACAACGTCAACAGCAACTGGTGGGTGCACGAGCACGAGCCGGACACCACGATCGTCGAGCCCTCCGGCGACGCGGCCGACAGCTACCACCGCTACCGCGAGGACATCCGGATCGCCGCCGACCTCGGTCTGAACTCCTACCGGTTCAGCATCGAATGGTCCCGCATCGAGCCCGAGCGCGGCTTCGTCAGCCGCGCCGAGGTCGACCACTACCGCCGCATGGTCGAGGCCTGCCACGAGTTCGGCATCGAGCCGATCGTCACCCTGATGCACTTCACCGTGCCGCGCTGGTTCGAGCGGGACGGCTTCTGGCGCGCCCCCGACGCCGCCGACCTGTTCGCCCGCTACACCGAGGCCGCGCTCCCCGTCGTCCAGGACGGCGTCCGTTACGTCTGCACGATCAACGAGCCGAACATCGCGGCGATGCTCGCGGGCGGCGAGGACGCCCGGAACCTCGTCGCCTACGGGCTGCCGAACCCGGACCTCGGCGTCGCCGACGCCCTGCTGGCCAGCCACCGGCGGTCGCGAGAAGTGCTGGGACAGGTGTCGGGCCTCCAGACCGGGTGGACCGTCGCGACGCAGGCGTTCAAGCCCTCCGGCGAGCCCGGGTCCGAGCAGATGCTCCGTGAGTACGGGTACCCGCGCGACGACTGGTACCTGGAGGCCGCTGCGGGCGACGACTTCGTCGGTGTACAGGCGTACACGCGCACGTTCGTCGGACCCTCCGGTCCGTTGCCGGTCGAGGACGATGTCGAGACGACGCTGACCGGGTGGGAGTTCTACCCGGAGGCCGCCGCTGACGGCATCCGCAGCGCGTGGGAGCTGTCCGGCCACGTCCCCGTGATGGTGACCGAGAACGGCATCGCGACCGCGGACGACACCCGCCGGATCGCCTACACGCAGGGTGCACTCGAGGGCATCCACCGCTGCATCGAGGACGGCATCGAGGTCCTCGGCTACCAGCACTGGTCGCTCCTCGACAACTACGAGTGGGCCTCCGGGTTCCGGCCCACCTTCGGGCTCGTCGCCTGGGACCGCGAGACGTTCGAACGGACGCCGAAGCCGTCGGCGCACTGGTACGGGGGCGTTGCGCGTGCGAACGCGCTCGAGACGCGTCGCAGCTGACGTCTTGTCCTGACCGACGGGAGGCCCGACTCACCTCCGCCCCGTTCCGGCAGCCGTGCACATGACATGTTCGGAGGGCGCGGGTGGGTCCTGCGTACTGTGCGCAGATGGACCCATGGCCTCTGACCCACCCCGGCGATCCCATCGAACCGAACAGATCGGCCCGAGCGCCCGTCCGGACGTCGACCACCGTGTCGGACGTCGGTGTCCCGGACCTCGACGGACTCGTCGCTGCTGTACCACCGGGGGCCACCCTCCGCATCACCCGCGCCTGGAAGCGGTTCTCCCCGCTCGTCCTGAGCCGGCCGGTCGCCCTCGTGTTCGAAGGCGCTGGCTCGATCGCGATGACCGACCACGCGACCGCCATCGAGATCGCGTCGAGCTGGGTCTGCGTCTCCGGAGCGCGACTCGTCGGCCCCGGTGGGACGGTTCAAGGTGACGGACGAGGCATCAGGGCACGAGCGACGTCGGAAGCGCCGTTCCGCGGTCTGCGCGTCTCCGGCTGCACGATCACCGAGTTCTCCCGCTCCGCACTCGAGTTCCAGCACGTGCAGGACTTCGTGGTCGAGTCGAACACAGTCCAGGACCTCGGCCACGCGGGGGTCGTGCTGCTCTCCTGTTCCGACGGGACCGTCAACGACAACACCGTCGCGGACGTGCACCAGCCCCACGGGTACGGCGACTCCGCTGGGGTGGCCGTCTCCCGCGACGACGCTCGAGACTCCCGAGACGCACCCGGGAGCGCTCGTGTCGCGGTCGACCGCAACCGCATCACCGGAGTGCGGGGATCGGTGGGCATCGAGATCCGATGCGGTGCCGACCTCGCCGTTCGGCAGAACCGCGTGCAGGACTGCCGGGTCGGGATCACCGTGCTTGTGTCGAAGCAGGCGGTCGATCTCGACGCCGGGTCCGCGAGCGGGCAGGTCCTCGTCGCCGGCAACCACCTCGAGCGACGGGCGCCGCTCGGCCCCGGGTCCGGCATCGTCATCCGTGGTGCGGGGACCGCGGTCCGGGACGACCGTCAGCGGGTGACGGCCACGATCACCGGCAACACGATCGTGGGCTTCGGTGGGAGTTCGAGCGATGCCGGGATCCGCGCTTCCCGCACCCACGCATTGGTGATGAGTGACAACGAACTGCATTCGTGCGTCCGTGCTGCGGTGTCGCTCGCACACTGTGACGGACGCACGACGGTGACGCGGACGTCCGTGCACGGTGTGGTTCCACCGGAGCCCGGGGGGCAGTCGGTGGCTATCGAGGTGGGAGCCGCGACCAGTGCTCGGGTCATGGCGACACGTGTCCTGCCCGGTGTCGACGGTCGACGGTGCTCGAGCGGTGCCGTCTGTGCGAGCGGCAGCAGGCTCACGTTGCTCGCGAACGACTGGTCTGGTGCCGAACGCGCCATCGCCGGGGCCGGGACGTTCCTCCGCTCAGGAGAGCAGTGACGGCCCGCATCCACGCGTCCGGAGTGGCCGGGACAGTCGGTGTGACGTCGTCATCGATGAGACGCGCTGGATCGAGTCCGGCACTCCTGCGCCATCGCCGCGTCGCGCAGTCCGCTCGGAGCGAGCGGCGGGACGTTCGCATGCGCGATCTTCGGGTGGATGGGTCGTCGGTCCGCCTCTCCTTCCCCGATGAGTTCCTCATGGAGTTTCTCGCCCGGCCGGAGTCCCGAGAACACGATGTCCGCCGCGCTGTCGAGCTCCGCTATGAGACGTTCGGCGACGTCGAGGATGCGGACCGGGTCGCCCATGTCGAGGACGAGCACCTCGCCGGGCGCAGCGATCGCTCCGGCCTGGATCACCAGGTGACACGCCTCGGGGATGGACATGAAGTACCGGGTGGCGTCCGGGTGCGTGACGGTGACCGGGCACCCTGACCGAATGAGGTCCACGAACAACGGGAGCATCGATCCTCGGCTCCCGAGCACGTTGCCGAAGCGGACGGAGACGTAGTCGTGCCCGGTCGTCTCGGCGACCCAAGCGGTCAGCCGCTCCGCCAGCCGCTTCGTCCGGCCGAGGACGCTGATCGGGTTCGCCGCCTTGTCCGTCGAGATGTTCACGAGCGTCCGCACGCCGGCCGCGGCTGCCGCCTCGAGGACGTTGCGTGTCCCGAGGACGTTCGTCTTCCAAGCCTCTTCCGGGTACTGCTCGAGCATGGGGAGGTGCTTGAGGGCCGCCGCGTGGAAGACGACGTCGGGACGCCGGTCGAGCATGATGTCGGTCACGGCATCGGCGTCGCGGATGTCGACCAGCACCACGTCACGGGTGTCCAGGAGGCCGTGCCCCGACACCGAGACCTGAACCGTCTGCAGCGCGGTCTCGTCGCGGTCGAGCATGATGACCTCGGACGGCTCGAACCGCACGATCTGTCGGCACAGCTCGCTGCCGATCGAGCCGCCGGCACCGGTGACGAGGACTCGCTTGCCACGCAGGAAGTCGGCAGCCAGTTCAAGGTCCGTCGCTGTCGAGTGATGCCCGATCAGAGCCTCGATGTCGATGTGCTCGATGGACAGGTGGGGTTCTGGACGAGCAGGGCTCAGGGGGGCCTTGTGGTTCACGATGCTCCGGAGGGGATGGTGTGCTGGCGGGGAAGTGTGCGGGCGGGGACCCCGACGACGGTCGTTCCCGCTGTGACGTCACGCGTCACGGCGGCGGCGGCACCGACGACAGCGTCGGGGCCGATCGACAGCCCCTGGAGCACGACGGCACCGGCACCGATCAGCGCGCGGTCGCCGACGAGCACGTCGCCGGAGAGCGCACTCCGCGGGTTCACCGACACGTGGTCACCGAGGTGGACGTCGTGCCCGATGACTGCTCCGGGGTTGACGTGCAGGTGCCGTCCGGCGCAGACGTTCGATCCGACCGTGGCGTTCGCGCAGACCACGGCGCCGGTGCCGAGCGAGACGAGCGAACCGATCGACGCCGACGGATGGACGAGGGAGGTCGCTGAGGCGCCGGCCCGGAGCGCGGTGAGGTCGAGCCGGGACCGGATGGCAGGCGCTCCGACGGCGACCACGAAGGACCGCCCCCGGGCCGTCGGCAGCCAGTCGGACATCCCGCCCAGGAACCGGATCCCGAGCCGTTCGAACGTCCGGAGGGCTGTCCCGGTGGGAGCGTCGTCGACCACACCGTGGAGGGGACGTCCGCACGCGAGCGCGATGTCGAGCGTTTCCCGTCCGAAGCCTCCTGCGCCGATCACGGTGACGGGTGACGCGTCCGTCATGGCAGGAACCGCCGGATCGTCTCGCACACGCGCGTGAAGTCGTCGTCCGACATCGCACTTCCGGACGGCAGCGCGAGCCCGTGCTGGAAGAGTCTCTCGGCGACGCCCGTCAACACCGCTTCGGCGCCGACGTGGACGGGCTGCAGGTGCATCGGCTTCCACAGGGGCCGTGTCTCGATCCCTTCGCCCGCGAGCGCCGCAGCCAGGTCGTCCTTCGTCCAGCCGGTCGTCTCGGGGTCGACCACGACTGCCGTGAGCCAGCAGTTCTCTAGGTGGTCGTCTCCGCCACGTCCGAGGACCCGGACGCCGTCGACCTGCTCGAAGAGCGCCCGGTACGCGGAGCGGAACGAGCGACGCCGGGCGATCATCTCGTCGAGGCGTCCCAGCTGCGCACGACCCAGCGCTGCGAGCACGTTGCTGAGCCGGTAGTTGT
The DNA here is from genome assembly GCF_003234045.1 of Curtobacterium sp. MCPF17_047. Classification (NCBI taxonomy): domain Bacteria; kingdom Bacillati; phylum Actinomycetota; class Actinomycetes; order Micrococcales; family Microbacteriaceae; genus Curtobacterium; species Curtobacterium sp. MCPF17_047. The sequence goes on from NZ_QKSF01000005.1 coordinate 145,443, forward strand.
AGCCGATGTCGACGTGCTCGTAGTGCGGAACGGGTTGCCGCGCCTGTGTGGCGAGGTACCGGATGCGCGCCGCGGTCTCGTCGTCGTCGGTGAAGACCATGCCGCCACCAGAGGTGGTCATGATCTTGTTCCCGTTGAAGGAGACGCACGAGGCGGATCCGAAGGACGCGGCAGCTCGGCCGGCGTGGAGGGTGCCGAACGACTCCGCGGCGTCGGCGATCAGCGGGATCCCTTCGACACGGCAGATCTCCTCGAGCGCGGGGTAGTCGACGGCATGCCCGAGCAGGTCGACGGGGAGCACCGCTCCGATCCGTCGACCACTCGCACGGATCCGCCCGATGGCGGCGGCGAGGAGCTCGACGTCGATGTTCCCGTCGCACTCGACCGAGTCGATGAAGAACGGATGCGCGCCGGTGTATCGGATGGCGTTGGCCGTGGCGGCGAAGGTCATCGTCGAGGTGGGGACGACGTCGCCCGGGCCGACGTCGGCGGCCAGCAGCGCGAGGTGCAGGGCTGCGGTCCCCGATGCGAGGCCGATGCCGTGCCGCCGACCCATCCTGGCTGCGGCCTCGCACTCGAACGCGTCGAGGTCGGGCCCCACCGGAGCGACCCAGCCGCTCGCGATCGCAGCGGCGACGGCGGTCGATTCGGCGAGCCCGACGTCTGGGGATGAGAGCGGGATCGGACTGTGCATGACCACGAGTGTACAGCACTCGGTATGTTGCACTTGCATTTGATATCCAATACGATCAGCACGACCTTGCTGCTGCGATGGGAGAGAACGATGCCCGAACAACCCGACACGACCACGAGCGCACCACCGTTCGTCTCGCCACGCGCGGTCGTCGCGACGACCGCACGTCTCCACCGAGGAGTCCGGGTGTGGGACGACGCACACGTCGAGCCGGACGCCGAGATCGGAGCCGGGAGCACGATCGGTCGAGGCGTGACCGTCGGACGAGGCGTCCGGATCGGCGCCCGGTCGAAGATCCAGAACGGTGCACTGCTGTACGAGCCCGCCATCGTCGCCGAGGGGGTGTTCGTCGGCCCCGGCGTCGTTTTCACCAACGACCGTGTCCCCCGTGCGGTCCTCCCCGACGGCCGTGTGAAGGAGGCTGACGACTGGGAGCACGTCGGCGTCACAATCGGGCACGGAGCGTCGATCGGCGCCGGAGCCGTTTGTGTCGCGCCGGTCGCGATCGGCCGTTGGTCGATGGTGGCGGCGGGCGCGGTGGTCACTCACGACGTCCCGGACTTCGGTCTCGTCGCCGGCGTCCCGGCACGACGTGTCGGGTGGGTCGGGCGCGCCGGCCACCGACTCGTGCCGCTCGACGACCGTACCCACGAGTGTCCGGTGACGGGTGCCCGCTACCGCTTCGACGGAACCGACCTCCAGGAGACGAGCGCATGAGCATCTTCGACAGCATCGAGTCGACCTCCGAGTACATCCCGGCGAAGCCCCTCATCGGCGACGACGAACGCCGGGCGGTCGACGCCGTCCTCCGCACCGGCATGCTCGCGCAAGGGCCGGAGGTGGCGGCCTTTGAGCGTGAGTTCAGCACGACGCTCGTGCCGTCACGACGTTCGGTCGCGGTGAACTCCGGTACGTCTGCGCTCCACCTCGCGCTCCTCGGGGCCGGCATCGGCCCAGGCGACGACGTCATCGTGCCCTCCTTCACCTTCGCGGCGAGCGCCAACGCCGTCGCACTCGTCGGTGCGACGCCGGTGTTCGTAGACATCGACCCGGTGACCTACTGCATGGACCCTGCCGCTGCGCGTGCTGCCGTCAGCCCGCGCACCGTGGCGATCATGCCGGTGCACCTCTACGGGCACCCCGCGGACATGACGGCGATCGGGGCGTTGGCCGACGAGTACGGCCTGAGCGTGATCGAGGACGCCGCCCAGGCGCACGGCGCCCGATGGCAGGACCGACCCGTGGGCGCGTTCGGTGTCGCCGGCGCGTTCTCGTTGTACCCGACCAAGAACATGACCGCTGGTGAAGGCGGGATGATCACCGTCGCCGACGACGGCCTCGAGCGACGACTGAAGCTGTACCGCAACCAGGGCATGGAGCGACGGTACGAGAACGAGGTCGTCGGGTTCAACATGCGGATGACCGACCTGCACGCGGCGATCGGGCGCGTGCAGTTGGGCAAGGTCCGGACGTGGACCGCTCAGCGGCAGGCAAACGCCTGCTACCTCTCGATCGAGATCGACTCGGTCGTCACGCCGACCGTCGCCTCCGGTGCCGAGCACGTGTTCCACCAGTACGTGGTGCGGGTCCCGGAGGACCGCGATGGCATCGCGAAGGCGCTCGAGCTCGAGTGGGGGATCGGCACCGGCGTCTACTACCCGGTCCCGGTGCACAGACTGCCGTCCTTCGACCGGACGTGTGACCTGCCCGAGACGGAGCGTGCCGCCGCTGAGGTCCTCGCACTGCCCGTCTACCCCACGCTGACCAAGCGCCAGCTCGACCGCGTCGTCGAAGGCGTGAACCGCCTTGCCCGGGCGGGTGCCTGATGGCCGCGTCGATCCGGACCGGGGTCGTCGGCCTCGGCATGATGGGGCGGCACCACGTCCGCGTCCTGCGAGCGCTCGACGGTGTCGACCTGGTGGGCGTCGTCGACGCGGCGGGTGACCGGTACGGCGCCGCGGACGGCCTCCCGGTCTACCGGACGGTGGGGGAGCTCCTCGACTTGGGCATCGAGGCGGCCGTCGTGGCGGTGCCGACGGCGCACCACGAGTCCGTGGCCCTCGAACTCGCCGACCACGGGGTGCACTGCCTCGTCGAGAAGCCACTCGCCGCCGACCTGCCCGGCGCTCAGCGGATGCTCGAGCGCTTCGAGGCTGCGGGCGTGGTCGGAGCCGTGGGGCACATCGAGCGGTACAACCCGGCGTTGCAGGAGCTGCGTCGGCGGCTCGACGCAGGGGCGCTCGGCGACGTGTACCAGGTGGTCACCCGGCGCCAGGGTCCGTTCCCGGCCCGCATCGCCGACGTCGGGGTCGTCAAGGACCTCGCGACGCACGACATCGACCTGACGAGTTGGCTCGTCCAGAGCCCCTTCGCACGGCTCTTCGCCCAGGCTGCCCACAAGAGCGGTCGCGAGCACGAGGACCTCGTCGCGTTCTCCGGGACACTCGCCGACGGCACCGTCACCAACCACCTCGTCAACTGGCTGTCGCCGTTCAAGGAGCGGGTGACCGTCGTGACCGGGCAGCGTGGGTCCTTCGTCGCCGACACCCTGACGGGTGACCTCTGGTTCCACGAGAACGGCACGGTCGCCACGCAGTGGGACGCCGTCTCCGCGTTCCGCGGGGTGTCGGAGGGCGCGATGACCCGGTTCGCCTTCCCCAAGCGGGAGCCACTCGTGCTCGAGCACGAGGCGTTCCGCGACGCCGTGCTCGGGGACGGCTCCCGCATCGTGACCCTGCGCGAAGGGCTCGAGACGCTGCGGGTCGCCGAGTGCGCACTCGAGTCCGCACGCTCGAACCGCATCACCAGTCCGCTCGGGTCGCTCGGGCCCGGCGGCGACCGAGAGGAAGAGGCAGCATGAAGATCGGTGTCGTGGGACTCGGCAAGATCGGGCTCCCGCTGGCGGCGCAGTACGCGCTCCGTGGGCACGACGTCATCGGCATCGACGTCGATGACCGGGTCGTCCGGGCGGTGAACAGCGGGGAAGTGCCGTTCCCGGGCGAACACGGCCTCGCCGAGGCGTTGCAGCGACTGGCTCCGACGGGGAAGCTCCGAGCGACGGGGGACTCCACTGCGGCAGTGCCCTCGTGCGACGTGATCGTGGTGGTGGTCCCGTTGTTCGTCGACGACGAAGGCGTCCCCGACTTCGGTTGGATGGACGCGGCGACCGACGCGATCGGGGCGTCCTTGACTCCGGACACGCTGGTCCTCTACGAGACGACGCTCCCCGTCGGTACGACGCGGGAACGCTGGGCGCCGCGACTGGAAGCCCGCTCCGGACTCCGGCAGGGCTCGGACTTCCACGTGGCCTTCTCGCCGGAGCGGGTGCTCACCGGTCGTGTCTTCGCCGATCTGCGACGGTACCCGAAGCTCGTCGGCGGTCTGACACCAGCGGGGACGGCTCGTGCCGTTGACTTCTACCGGGCCGTGCTCGAGTTCGACGAGCGCGACGACCTCCCACGCGCGAACGGCGTCTGGGACCTCGGGTCCGCCGAGGCCGCCGAGATGGCGAAACTCGCCGAGACGACGTACCGCGACGTCAACATCGGTCTGGCGAACGAGTTCGCTGCCTTCGCCGAGCGGGTGGGCGTGGACGTCGAGCAGGTCATCGAGGCGTGCAACTCCCAGCCGTACAGTCATCTCCACCGTCCGGGCATCGCGGTCGGTGGGCACTGCATCCCGGTCTACCCGCGTCTCTACCTCTGGAACGATCCGGGGGCGAGCATCGTCCGTGCCGCTCGCGAGCGGAACACCGCCATGCCCGAGCACGCCGTGGCGGTCCTCTCCGGCCTCGCGGGAGGGCTCGAGGGCGCGACCGTCCTGGTGCTCGGAGCGTCCTACCGAGGAGGGGTCAAGGAGACCGCGTTCTCGGGCGTGTTCCCGACCGTCGAGGCGCTCCGGGCGCGAGGCGCGCTGGTGCTCGTCCACGACCCGATGTACACCGATGCGGAGCTCGAGCAGCTCGGGTTCGTCCCGGCGCGGCGGGGAGTCGCGGCCGACGCGGTCGTCGTGCAGTCGGACCACGACGAGTACGCCTCGTGGTCGGCTGCGGACGTGCCCGGTGTGCGCGCGGTCCTGGACGGGCGTCGCGTCCTCGACGCCGCCGCGTGGCCGTGCTCCTTCGCGGTGCTCGGCGCGCCACCGAGGGCCTGACGTGCCCGCGGAACGCTCCGGGTTCGTGCAGCGTGCGTGGCAGTCAGGTCTCCCGCGGATCCTCTCCGGCAGTGTCATCGGGCAGGGCGCGGTGCTCGCTGTCTCGCCGCTCCTGACGCGGCTCTACCAGCCGGCCGCCTTCGGTCTGCTCGCAGTGGTGACGGGCGTCAGCGCCGTCGTCGGCGCAGTGGCCACGCTCGGACTCGAGCGCGCGGTCCCGCTCCCGCGCAGTGGGACCGCGGCCCGGGTGCTGGTGACCTCGGCATGCATCGCCGTCGCTGTGTCAGGTGTGGTGACGACGCTCCTCACGTTCGGGTACCGGCGCGAACTGGGGACCGCCCTCTCGGCCCCGGCGCTGGTCGGCCTCTGGTGGATGATCCCCGTCGCGGTCGTCGCGATCGCGCTCCAGCGCATCGTCGCGGCGGTCCTGACCCGACGACGAGACCACGGTGCACTCGGCGCGCGCAACGCCCTGCAGGGCGTCGTGCAGGTCGTGGCGAGTGTCGCTCTGGCACCGGCGGGCGTCATCGGCTTGGTCATCGCACCGTCGGCCGGCCGGATCGCCGCGAGCATCGGTGGCCTCGGGTGGATGAGGCGTCCAACGTTCCGGCTCGTGTCGTGCCGCGTCGGACGACTCGTGCTCGGGCGCTTCCGCCGCTTCATCTGGGCGGCCCCGCTGTCCGCGCTCCTCAACGTGTCCGGTCAGCAGCTCCCCACACTGATGATCGCGTCCAGCGAGGGCGTGGTGGTGGCCGGGTTCGTCGGCCTCGCCGTCCGGGTCCTGGCCGCACCGGTCGGGGTCCTGACCGACGCGGTGGGCCAGTAGTTCACCGGCTCGTTCAGCGCCGTGCTCCGGACGGGGCGCGGAGACGTCCTGGCACTCGTCCTCCGGACCTCGGCCCGGACGGCGGTGCCGGCCGTGTGCGCTGCCGTCGTGATCGCGGTCGTCGCACCCACGGCCTTCGTCGTCGTGTTCGGCGACGAGTGGCTCCGTGCCGGCGAGATCGCGCGACTCCTCGTCGTCCTCTTCGCAGTACAGCTCTCGGTCTCACCGGTCTCACAGGCGCTGCCGCTCCTCGAACGTCAAGTAGCGCAGCTCGCCTGGGACGGCGGCCGATTCGTCCTCGTCGTCGGGGGCGTCGCCCTCGCGATCGCCCTCGACCTCGGGACCCTCGCACTCATCACCACGTACGTGGCGCTCTCGGTCACCGCGTACGCGGTGCTGTGGGTGCTCGTCGCAACGGCGGCGCGTCGCCACGACGCAGTCGCCACTCATCCACGACCCCGGAAGGAACTTCCATGCTCCCTCGAACGATGACCCCCCGCACCGCCGCCATCCTCGGTGTCACCTGCGGCGCACTGCTCCTCACCTCCTGCTCGACCGGCGGCGGCGAGCACCGGAGCGAGGGCACCGCGAAACCGTCCGCATCCGCATCCGCATCCGCGACGGCGCAGGCCACGACGTACAACGAATGCGTCGACGGAGCCGCTCAGGTGTCCGTCGAGAAGTCGTCCGGTCCCGTCACGGTCAGCGATTGCGACGGCATCAACATCATCACGTCCGGGCAGGCGTACCTGCTCGGTTCGGTGAAGGTGCTCACGGTGGAGGCGAGCAACGCGACCGTCGAGATCGGCCAGGCCGGTGTCCAGGAGATCGCCGTGCTCGGCTCCGGGAACACGATCACCTACACCGGTGACGCCCCGGAGATCACCGACGAGGGCGACGACAACACGGTGGACGCAGCCTGACCGAGGAAGCCCCGGCGTGTGCGCGCCGGGGCTTCCTTCCCAAGCACGTGTTATGCTGACATCTAAAGTATCAACTGCTCGACCAACCCGGAAGGTTCGTGGTGACCCCCCTCACTCGTGCGCTCGTCTTGCGCTGGTACTTCGCCGTCGGCGGAGCCCTCCTCGGATTCGTGGTGGCGATCGCGCTCTCATCCACGGTGACGCCCCAGTTCCGGGCGACGTCGAAGATCTGGATCTCGATCAGCGGTGATGCCGAGTCCTCGGCCCTCGACCTCGCGCAGGGCACGAACGCAGCGCAACAGCGGATCCACTCCTACCTGGACCTCGTCCCACAGCCCATCGTGTTGCAGCCGGTTATCGACGAGCTCCACCTCGACGTGAAGGCCTCGGAACTGGCCCGGTCCGTCTCTGCCACGTCGCCGACGGGGAGCGTCGTCATGCAGATCGCGGTGACCTCTCCGGACCGCCAGCGGGTGGCAGAGATCACCGACAGCATCGTGCGGAGCTTCTCGTCCGTCGTCCAGGACCGGCTCGACGCGAACGCGTCGGGTGTCGGTGTGACGGTCACCCAGACCTCGCCGGCGGCCCGTCCGACGACGCCCGTCGCACCGAGGACCCGTGCGAACGCTGCTCTCGGGGGAGCAGCCGGTGCCGGACTCGGTGTCCTCGCTGCCTTCCTGCGCTGGGCCCTCGACACCAAGGTCCGCGGGCGTGACGAGGTCCAGGAGCTCTGGGACCTCCCCGTCCTCGGCGACATCGGGTTCGACCCCGAGGCGTCGAAGCAGCCCCTCGTCCTCCGCGACGCGCGTGCCAGCGCGCGTGCAGAGGCGTTCCGGAGCCTCCGGACCAACGTGCAGTTCCTCGCGTCGCGGCCAGAGGGTGCGCGCACGCTCGCCATCACGAGTTCCCGGCCGTCCGAGGGCAAGACCACCACCGCCGCCAACCTGGCGGTCGCGTTGGCCGAGAGCGGCCTCCGTACCGTGGTCATCGATGCCGATCTCCGTCGGCCGAACCTGGCGAACGTCTTCGGCATCGAAGGGTCGGCAGGTCTCTCCGACATCCTGGTCGGGCGGGTCGAACTCGCCGACGTCCTGCAGCCCTGGGGTCGCGCCGGACTGAGCGTGATCCCCTCCGGGACGGTGCCGCCGAACCCGAGTGAACTCGTCGGGTCTCCAGCGTTCACCGCGCTGATCGAGGACGTCGCGGCGCTGTTCGACGTCGTCATCGTCGACACCCCACCGCTCGGGTCGGTGACGGACGCGGCACTCGTGTCGCGGGCCGTGCAGAACATGCTCCTGGTCGTGGCCTCCGGGCGAGTCCGACGAGCGGAGGTGTCCTCGTCGATCGAGTCACTCGCGACCGTGGGAGCTTCCGTCCAGGGCGTCGTGGTCACGATGGCGCGGAGTCGCGGCGCGCGAGACGCGTACGCCGTCTATGGGGCAGACGTGCCCCCGGAGACGCAGCGATCGCACCGCTCCGCTGTGCCGGGAAGCACGTCCGAGGTGACGCCGTGACCCGCCGCGCGGAACGACGACGCTGGTCCGCGACCGGCGGACGCGTCTTCGACATCGTGATCGCGACCGTGATCCTGATCGTCACCGCCTTCCCCCTGGCGGTCGCAACATTGGTGGTCGCCACCTGTCTCGGGCGGCCGGTGCTCTTCCGGCAGGAACGCATCGGGCTCCACGGGGCGCCGTTCACCATCGTCAAGCTCCGAACGATGCGACCGTTCGACCCCGCTCGCGGCCTCAGCACCGACGCGAGTCGACTGACGAGGTTCGGAGTGTTCCTGCGGGCTACCAGCATCGACGAGCTGCCGAGCCTCGTGAACGTCCTCCGCGGAGAGATGAGCATCGTCGGGCCGCGGCCGCTGCCGGTCACGTACGGTCCTCGCTTCACCGGGTCCGAGAAGCGGCGACACGAGGTCCGCCCCGGGCTGACCGGACTCGCGCAGGTGCACGGTCGCAACGCCTTGTCCTGGGAGGACCGCTTCCGACTCGACGTCGAGTACGTCGACCGCTGCTCGGTCCTCCTCGACTTCCGCATCCTGCTCCGGACGGCGGGTGTCGTCCTCCGTGCGCGCGGCATCACCGCGGCGGGCTGCGCCACGATGCACGAGCTCCGTCCCGAGCACGGCCCCGTCCCGGGCCCGGCGGTCCGCACGTGACGCGCCGCGTGGTGTGGATCCTCAACCACTACGTCGCGGAAGCGGCACGGGACGGCCGGACGTCCCGGCACGAGCAGTTCGCGCGGACCCTCGGCCAGCACGGTTGGCACTGCGTGCTGATCGGTGCCAGCACGGTCCACCCGTCGGGAGGGCAGACCTTCCCCCGGCTGCGGTTCCGCGAACACCGGCGGGAGGGGACGCACGAGGTCCTGCGGCTGCGGGGTGTGCGGTACCGGGGCCCGATCCGGCGCGTCCTCGACATGCTGCTCGTCACCCTCATCGCGCTCGCCCCGGGGACGACTCGCGGTCTCCCGCAGCCGGACGTCGTCGTCGGGAGCTCGTTCCACCCGCTCGCCGCCTGGGCCGCCGCACGGCTGGCCCGTCGGCGGGGTGCTCGGTTCGTCTTCGAGCCGCGCGACCTGTGGCCGGAGACGCTCGTCGCGTTCACCGACCTGTCCCAGCGGTCGCTCGTGGTGCGTGCCCTGCGGGCGATCGAAGCCGACGTGGTGCGACGGGCGGATGCGCTGGTGTCACCGCTCGCCCGGGCCGGGGACTACTACGCGGCCAGAGGACGACACCTGCCGTTCTCCTGGGTGTCCAACGGCACCGAGCCCTGGGACGAAGCCGAGCCCTGGGACGAAGCCGAACCCGTCCACCGCGAGCAGTTCGTCGTCACCTACCTCGGGAGCGTCGGCCGCGCCAACGCGCTCGATGCGGTCGTCGACGCCCTGGCGCACCCGACCGTCGCGACCCTCCCCACCCGGGTCGTGCTGCGGATCGTCGGTGACGGACCCGCCGTCGAGGGCCTCCGTCGACGGGCAGCCGACGGTCCGGCCTCCGAGCGCATCGAGTTCCTGGGCCGGCGGTCGCAACCAGCGGCGCGGGCGATCGGCCGCTCGTCCGACTGTCTGATCGCCAACATGGCGGACCTGCCGCTCTACCAGTGGGGCGTGTCCTTCAACAAGCTCTTCGAGTACGCCCGCATCGGCCGTCCCGTCGTCCTGGGCGCAGCCGGCCCGGTGCCCGTCTTCGACGACGGAAACGCCGTGCTCACCACCGCCGACGATGCGACCGCGCTCGCCGCAGGCATCGCCCGCACCGTCGAGATGGGGCCGACCAGGCGAGCCACCCTCGCCCGTCTCGCATCCGAACGGGCACGCGAGGCGTTCACGTACCCGGCCCTCACGGCGCGGTTCGCGGCTGCGCTCGATCGAGCGTGCTCGGTACGACCCGATGCCCTGCTCTCACATCCTCCGACAAGCAAGGAGAACGCACCGTGAAGGTCATGAGCGTCGTCGGCGCCCGCCCCCAGTTCGTCAAGCTCGCCGCCGTGGCCGATGCACTCGCAGGTCGCTGCGAGCACGTGATCGTCCACACCGGACAGCACTACGACGCCTCGATGTCGGACGTGTTCTTCGAGGACCTGGCGATCCCGGCCCCCGACCACCACCTCGCAGTCGGATCTGCTGCGCACGGCGCGCAGACCGGACGAATGCTCGAACACATCGAACAGGTGTGCCGCAGCGAACGACCGGACGCCGTCCTGGTCTACGGCGACACCAACTCGACGCTGGCGGGCGTGCTCGCCGCCGTGAAACTGCGCATCCCCACGGTGCACCTCGAGGCGGGGCTCCGCTCGTTCGCGCGGGACATGCCGGAGGAGATCAACCGGATCGCCACCGACCACACGGCCGACCTGTGCCTCGCACCGACCGCCACCGCGATGCGCCACCTCGAACGTGAGGGCCTCGCGGCGAGGAGCCGAATCGTCGGCGACGTGATGACGGACGTGCTCTTCGCGGTCCGCGACGCCGTCGCAGGGACCGCGCCGCGCCTCCCGGCCGGGATGGCATCGGACCCGTACGTCGTGGCGACCCTCCATCGCCCGTCGAACACGGACGACCCCGACCGACTCCGGAGCGTGCTCGACGGCCTCACCGACGTGGGGCGGCCCGTCCTGCTCCTGGCACACCCACGCCTGCGTGCCAGCGCAGAGCGATTCCGCGTCCGGCTCGACCGGCCGGGGATCATCGTCTCCGACCCGGTGAGTTACCCGGAGTTGGTCCGCACCGTGCGTGACAGCAGCGGAGTGGTGACGGACTCGGGTGGCTTGCAGAAGGAAGCCTTCCTGCTGCAGCGTCCGACGGTGACCGTTCGCGAGGAGACCGAATGGGTCGAGACGGTCGAGCTCGGATGGAACGCGCTCGTCGGGCACGATCCGTCGGCCATCGGCGCAGCCCTCGCCGGGCTCCCGGCACCGGAGGTCGACGCCGAACCCTACGGTGACGGCCGGAGCGCCGAGCGCGTCGCCGACGCGGTGCTCGAGCTCGCGGGGGGCGTCCGGTGACCCGCTTCGACATCGCGCACGTCTCGAGCGCGCATCCGTGGACGGACAACCGTGTCCACCTGCGGGAGGCGGCCGGGCTGGTCGCAGCGGGGTGGCGGGTGCTCCTCGTGGCCGTCGAGAGCGATCTCGAGGTCCCGGACACCGGAGTCGTCGTCCACACGATCCGCCGCCGTCGACGGTCGACCCGCGTGCTCCTCGGATCGGTCGAGGCGGTGTGGACCGGCTACCGGAGTGGTGCCGCGGTGCTGCACTTCCACGACCCGGAGCTCGTGTGGGCCGTACCATTGCTGCGGGCACTCGGGCGCCGCGTCGTCTTCGACGCCCACGAGGACCTGCCGAACCAGGTACTGAACAAGTCGTACCTCAGTCGTTCGGGCCGCCTGGTGGCGAAGGTGGCGGCGCACGCCGTCGTCCGGTGCGCTCGCTCCGCCGACCGCATCGTGGCCGCGACGGAGACCATCGCCAACCGCTTCCCGACACGGAAGACGGTCCTGGTGCGGAACTTCCCACGCCTCCGGGCGGAGGACGACCTGGTCACGGTTCGGGACCCGGCCGTCGCCTTCGTCGGCGCACTCGACGTCGACCGCGGGGCGCGGACGCTGGCCCGGGCCGTGCTCGACCCCGCCTTCCCGGACGGCTGGTTCCTCCGCCTCGCCGGTCCGGTGCGCCCGGCGGCCCTGCTCGAGGGGTTCCGCGAGGGCGTCGACAGTGGTCGGGTCGAACTGCACGGGCACGTGTCGCCCGGTCGCGCCCGCGACCTGTTGGCTCGATCCAGCATCGGCGTCGTGACCCTCCTGCCCACGCCGGCGCACCTCGACTGTCTCCCGACCAAGCTGTTCGAGAACATGGCCGCGGGCCTGGCCCTGGTCGTCTCGGACTTCCCGCTCTGGAGGCGCCTCCTGCGCGGGTACGACTGCGTCACCTTCGTGGACCCGTCCGACCCGGCTGCGATCGCGCGGGCGATCGCCTCGTACGCCTCGGACCCGGAGCGCTTGTCCGCCCACTCGGCGGTGGCTGCCCGCGCGGCTCGGGAGCAGTTCCACTGGGACGCGGAGGAAGCGGTCCTCGTGGCGATGTACCGGGGGCTGCTCGGGGCCCGGCCGCGGTGAGCGCGCTGTCCGTTCCGGTGGCCTCGCACATCACCGATGACGGTGGTCGCCGTGCAGCCGCCCGGTCGTGCGTGCGCGCGGTGCTGCTCGTCGTGCTGGTGGTCGCCTACTCGCTCGTCCTGCGGGTCGTGTACACGGGCCTCATCTCCGGACCGTTCGCGTACGCCGGGTACACCTCCGTCCCCCAGGCCTGGCAGGACGGAGTGGCCTCAACGATGCTCACCGCGATCGTCGCCCTCCTGCTGCCGCGCCGGATCACGTGCGCGTCGGACGTCGTGCTCTGGATGATGCTGGGGGTCTGCGTCGGGCCCGCCATCCTCATGTCCGGCTACACCGGGTACCTCGACCCGGCCGGTGCCGCCGCGTTCTCGATGCTGCTGGCAGTGGTGTTCTCCGCGGCGGCGCTGGCCGTCCGGTGGCGCCGCGACACCGGGAGTGCGCTGTCGACCGCTCCGGCGACGGCAGCGGACAGCATGCTCGTCGGGTCACGGGTGGTCCGACGGGAGACGCTCGCCTGGGTGCTGTGCGGGCTCTACTCACTCGGGACGTACGGTCTGATGGCGGTGACGACGGGCTTCCAGTTCCGCCTGGTCGCCCTCGACGAGGTGTACGACGTGCGTGCCGCCTACGCCGACGACCTCGCTGCCGGTGGGGGCCTCGGGTACCTCCTCAGCGGCCAGGCGTACGTGGTCAACGCCTACGTGATGATCCGGGCACTCGCGAAGCGGGCCTGGCCGCTGTTCGCCCTCGGGGTCGTCGGGCAGTACCTGCTCTACTCGACGACGGGGTTCAAGACCGTGCTGTTCTCGATCCCGGCGATGGTCGTGATCGCAGTCGTGCTGCGGCGCCGCCGTCCCCGGTCCGGCTTCCCGCTGCTGTTCGGACCCGTCGTGCTCATGGTCGGATCGGCCATCGTCGACGAGGCGCAGGGCGGCATCACCTGGACGTCGCTCTTCTCGCGACGGTTCATCGTCACCCCGGGACTGCTCACCTCGGTCTACGCCGACTACTTCTCGGAACACCCTGTCGCACTGTGGGCGAGGTCGTTCACACGGTTCTGGGTGACGTCGCCGTACGACACCACGCCGACGAAGACCATCGGGCAGTACATGTTGCCGGGGTCGAACGTCAACGCGAATGCGAACCTCTTCGCGGACGGGTACGCGAACCTCGGGGCGGTCGGGGTGGTCGTCATCGCTGCTGTCCTGGCGGCCTGGCTGCGTGTCCTCGACCGATGGAGCCGCGGACTCCCCGTGCCGGTCGTGGGGGTGCTCTTCGTGATGAGCGCGGTGACGCTGTCGAACACGTCGATCCTGACCGCGATGCTCTCCCACGGTCTGCTGGTCGCGACGCTCCTGGTGGCGGTGATGCCCCGCGGCGGTTGGGGTGTCCTGTCGCCGGGCGAGGCAAGTGCGCTGGGGAAGCCGGAACGCGGTCAGGCGCGGCGCTCGTTCCAGCGCCGCGCCTGACCGGCACCGTCTACCGTTCGGCGGCCGGCACCACGAAGAGGTCAGAGAGGAGCGTGACCGCTCCGCGGCGCTGTTCGATCCGGAACCGGAAGTCGTGCGCTCGGTAGTCGACGACGCGACGGAACGACCATCGCCCGTCTCCGTCCACCTGGCGGGTACCGGAGACGAGTTCCGTCCCCCAGTCGTTGACGACCCGGTAGCTGGCGTTCGCGCTCCCGGTGCCTTCGAAGAGGTTCTCCGTGCCGGGGACGACCGACTTCGTGAGCACGGTGACCGGCTCGAGTGACGTCGACCCGGTGACGAAGACCGGAGTCCGGGCTTCCCAACCGTCGGTGGCGAGCTGGAGGCGGAACTCGAACGACGTCGCTCCGTTCGAGACGACGCGATCGAATCGCCACCTGCCGTCGGAGTCGACCGTCGACGTGCCCGAGACGAGATCAGTTCCCCAGCGGTTGACGACGCGGTAGGCCGCTCCGCCCGGACCTGTCCCCTCGAACCGGTTCAGCAGGCCCGGCACCATGGTCGTGGTGCTGGTCGTGACGGACGGCGGGGAGACGACGGGCAATGAGACGGCACCGGAGGCCTCGGTGACGTCACCGGACGTCTGCACGAAGTGGAGCTCGAGTTCGGCGGCGTTGACCGGGACGGGGAGCACGGCCTGCCAGGAGCCGTCGGCGTGGACCACCGCGGCTGCCAGTCGGTTGCCGAAGTGGTCGTCGACCTCGAGTCCAGCGCCGGGGTGCCCCGATCCGCGCAGGATGTTGTCCCACCCCGCCACGAGTCGCTCGTTCCGGAGCGACACGGGGGTGAGCGTGGGGGCCGCCGCGATGGTGGTGGCGGTCGTGGCGGACGCCGCGAAGGTCCCCTGGTCGGTACGGCCGGTGGCGACCGTGGTGAGTGCCTCCGTCCCTGCGGGTGCGTCCGACGGCACCGTGACCGGCACCGCGAAGCGGATGACGGTGCCTGCGGGGAGCTGCCAGCCGGTGTCGGCCCACCGGTAGGTCAGGACGGTGTCGTCCTCTGTGCGCTCTCCGTCGACGAGCTGGTCCGCGGTGAACTGCCGCGTCTGGTCGGAACCTGGCAGCTGGTACTCGCCGCGGATGGCCGCTCCCGAGTCGAAGGTCGTCCCGGCGGGTGCGTCGAACCGCACGACGGAGCCGTCGCGCGGGGAAGTGGTCTCGACCGTGCTCCGGAGTCGTGCCTCCACCGTCGAGGTGTCCCCGCGGACGAGCGACGTGGCGGGACCGTCTACCCCGACCAGGACCTCATCGTTCTCGGGGATCGTGGTGGCGGTCGTCGCGCGCGTGTCGAACGGTCCCTGCAGCGCGTCGCCGTGCAGGTCCGCCGTGAGCGCACCGCGCTTGGCGACCGCATCGGCGGGTGTGTCGACGGTGACCGCCCATCCGAACCGCGTGCCGGGCGGTACCGACCAGGACGGCTGCGTCGTCCAGTGCCATCGGTACCGCGAACCGCCGTCGAGTCGTTCCCCGTCGGTCAGCGTCATGCCGTCCGTGTGCCGGACGCCGTCGTGTTCGTACCAGCCAGTCACCGTGGCCTGCCCGTCGGAGAACTGCGTTCCAGCAGGAGCGTCCACTTCGACCGCTCCGTCGACTGCGCTCACACGGGTCGTCGTCGAGGCCACGAAGGGGACGGACACTGATCCGCCGCGAGCCAGGGTGGTCTCCTCGCCGGCACCGCCCTCGACACCCGCCGCGACGCGCATCGTCGTCGAACCGCCCACACTCCACGGGGCGACACCGCCCGCGCGTGTTCCGGTCGCCAGGTAGGACAGGCGCCCGGTCACCGGTGCAGCGGCCGACACCTCGACGGGGATGGCGAACCGGAGCTGCACGCTCGTGTCAAAGTCCGCCGTGCCGCGGAGCGAGTACGTGGCTTGCGTCCGGTCACCGCTCACCCGGGCATCGGTCAGACGAAGCCGGCTCGTCGACAGCCACCTTGCCCACCCGGGGTTTCGGTACTGACCGAGTGCGTCGTTGTCCGCCGTTGGGAACGTGGTGCCCGCCGGTGCCGACACGGTGACGTCCCCCTCGACGGTGCCCGGGTGCCCACCGAGTTGCTCGAACCCGATGTCGATGGCGCCGGTCTCGCCGCGCTGGAGCACTGCGGTCCCCAGGTCGAGATCGACGGCGCGAGGAGCCGGGTCGGCATGGGTGGGTCCGCCCAGCATCGTAGCGAGCACCGTCGCCACCGCCGCAGCCATGTTGAATAGATATCGCATTCACTTGTTCCTTCCGATCGGATAGGAACACGGTAGCGAATTGACATTTCGCGCACAGGTTGAATATATCAGTGACGGCCCTCCCGGAGTAGGAGGGCCGTCACTGTCAGGGGTGGTGGTGTTCGGGTGTCACTCCGCGGTGGGGTTGACCACGAACGGGCCGGACTTCTTGGTGGCGCCGTTCTTGCTCTGCTCGATGAAGAACGTGAAGTTCTTCGCGTTCCAGGACACGACGCGGTCGAAGGTCCAGTTCCCGTCGCTGTCGACGGTGACCGGGTGGCCGAGCAGGTCGGTGCCGGAGGCGTTGACGATCTTCAGCGTGGCGTCCTTGGTGGCGGTGCCGGTGAAGGTGTTGTTCACGCCGAGGTTGACCGTGGCGGGGTCGGTGACCGTCGGGTCGACCAGGGAGGCGGCCGGGTCCTCGGGGTTGATCACGAAGGCGCCGGACTTCTTGGTGGCGCCGTTCTTGCTCTGCTCGATGAAGAACGTGAAGTTCTTCGCCGAACGGGACACGATGCGGTCGAAGGTCCAGTTGCCGTCGCTGTCGACGGTGACCGGGTGGCCGAGCAGGTCGGTGCCGGAGGCGTTGACGATCTTCAGCGTGGCGTCCTTGGTGGCGGTGCCGGTGAAGGTGTTGTTCACGCCGAGTTGCACAGCGGCCGGGCCCGTCACGGTCGGGTCGACCAGCGATGCGGCCGGGTCTTCGGCGTTCAGGGTGAACAGCGCACTGGTCTCGGTGAGCGAGCCCTTGGTCTGCACGATCTTGAACTGGAAGCTCTTCGCCGACGCCGAGATCGCTCGGTCGAAGGACCAGTGGCCGGTGCTGTCGACCGTGACCGGCGTGCCGAGCAGGTCGGTGCCCCAGGCGTTCACGATCTTGAGGGTCGCGTCCTTCGTCGCGGTTCCCTCGATCGTGTTCGTCGTGCCGGCGACGACGGAAGTGGATGTCACGGCAGCCGGGGTGAGCTCCGAGGTCTTGCCCGGGTTGATCGTGATCTCGGCATGGGTGCGGTTGTACCCCTTCGTGATGCCTTCCGCGACGAGCGTGTACTCGCGGTCCTCGAGGCCGGTGATCGGAATCAGGTAGGAGTTGGTGCCGGCCTTGCCGCTGTTGAGGACCTCGCTCTTGCCCTTCTCGTGGACGTTGATCTCGGTACCCGTCGGTGCAGACCCACGGACAGCGAGGGTGTCGCCTTCGCCCAGCTCGAAGCCGTCGCCCGGCGAGTTGATGGTGACACCGGGGCCGTAGTCGACATCGAGTTCGATGCGGCCGTTGTCCTGGCCGCGGATCTCCTGCCCGACGGTGAGGTTGTAGGCGCCGGGCATGTTCGGCGCATTGATCGGTGCCGTCCATTCGCCGGTGTCGCCGGTCGGGACCGTGACCAGGTCCGTCTCGCCGTGCTTGATCGTGACTCTCGTGTTCGGCTGCGCCGTTCCCGAGACCTGGACGACGGTGTCGACGCTCGCGTCGAAGGCGTACGTGGCGGTGACCGGTGCCACTTCGAGCTTGACGTCGACACTTGTGGTGCCGATCTCATCGCCGCCGTCGAACGCCGTGACGGAAACCGGAGTCGTGCCGAGCTTCAGCCCGGTGACGATCGCGGAGTACTTCCCGTCAACGACCGACACGTACCTCTGCTTCTCCGCGCCCTCCTCGTTCGTCCACTCGACCAGCACGTTCGTCGCGTCCTTCGGAGCCGATCCTGACACTGTCGCTGTCCCGGCATTGACATCAACATTCGACGACGAAGCCGTAACGCCCTCGAGGCTCGACGGGATGTTGACGAATTTGGAGGACGACGGCTTGGAGCTAGAGACGGGGAAGTACCAGACTTTCCCGGCATCCGAGCTTTGACGGGGTGCGGCGATATATCGTCCAGCTTTAGACAGCAGAAAGCCGTCATCGAGCGTCCACTTGGAATTATTCTTTCCGCAGGCCGCACCTGTCAAGAACCCAGCCCAAGGAGTGGGATGATTCTCGTGATGCTCGTAGAGGCATCGCTCGCCATCGTCTGCCTGGATATTCAACTCGAACCACTTCTTGCCGGACTCGTCCTGTTCGACGAAGACGGGTTCGATGAGCTTTGCAGCTGCCTCGGCTTCGGCGAGGGTGCTGTACCTGGTCAAATAGGTCTCGTTGGTGGTTTGGAAGTCTTTTTCAGAATTCTTCCAGATGAGTTTGAATCCAAACCCTGCATGAGTGCTGCTTGCGCTGGTTGCACTAGCCGAAGCGGCGCTTCCGAAACTCAGCCCGGTCAATACAGTGGCAGCAGCGAGCCCAGCGGCCCCGGCTGCGCGAAGTGTCTTCTTCATGTGAGAGGAGATGTCTTTCGGATGAGTGCCGTGTGATACGGCTACAACATGGACATATGAAATATTGCATGTGTCCGCTGAAAGCATCCCGAGTGTAAGGCCTACGCTTGACGTTGACTTGAGCCACCCCGGCGCAACTTCGCCTTCCCCCACTTGACCTCCCAGCCTCCGTGAGTAAAGTTGAGCGCAGCAGACGCAAGTCGGCGCAGACTTTGATCCACCACGAAAGGGAGCCCCATGGGACGTGCAGTAGGAATCGACCTCGGAACCACCAACTCGGTCGTCAGCGTGCTCGAGGGCGGCGAGCCCACCGTCATCGCGAACGCCGAGGGCCTCCGCACCACGCCGTCGATCGTCGCCTTCACGAAGGACGGCGAGGTGCTGGTCGGCGAGACCGCCAAGCGCCAGGCCGTCACGAACGTCGACCGCACCATCGCGAGCGTCAAGCGCCACATCGGTACCGACTGGAAGGTCGACATCGACGGCAAGAGCTACACGCCGCAGGAGATCTCGGCCCGTACCCTCGGCAAGCTCAAGCGCGACGCAGAGCAGTACCTCGGTGAGGACGTCACCGACGCGGTCATCACCGTCCCGGCGTACTTCAACGACGCCGAGCGCCAAGCCACGAAGGACGCCGGTGAGATCGCCGGCCTCAACGTCCTCCGCATCATCAACGAGCCGACCGCGGCCGCGCTGGCGTACGGCCTCGACAAGGGCAAGGAAGACGAGCTCATCCTGGTCTTCGACCTCGGTGGCGGCACGTTCGACGTGTCCCTGCTCGAGGTGGGCAAGGACGACGACTTCTCCACGATCCAGGTCCGCTCGACCTCGGGTGACAACCGCCTGGGCGGCGACGACTGGGACCAGCGGATCGTCGACCACCTCGTCAAGAAGTTCAAGGACGAGCACGGCGTCGACCTGTCCACGGACAAGATCGCGAAGCAGCGTCTCAAGGAAGCCGCCGAGCAGGCGAAGAAGGAACTGTCGAGCCAGCTGAGCGCCAACATCCAGCTGCCGTACCTCACCCTCACGGCGAACGGCCCGCTGAACCTCGACGAGACCATCTCGCGCGCCCAGTTCGAGCAGATGACCTCCGACCTGCTCGACCGCACGAAGAAGCCCTTCAACGACGTCATCAAGGAGGCGGGCGTGTCGGTGAACGACATCGCGCACGTCGTCCTCGTCGGCGGCTCGACCCGCATGCCCGCCGTGGCCGAGGTCGTCAAGTCGCTGACCGGTGGCAAGTCGCCGAACCAGGGCGTCAACCCGGACGAGGTCGTCGCCGTCGGCGCCGCGCTGCAGGCCGGTGTCCTCAAGGGTGAGCGCAAGGACGTCCTGCTCATCGACGTCACCCCGCTCTCGCTCGGCATCGAGACCAAGGGCGGCCTGATGACGAAGCTCATCGACCGCAACACCGCGATCCCGACCAAGCGCAGCGAGACCTTCACGACCGCTGACTCGAACCAGCCGTCGGTCGCCATCCAGGTCTTCCAGGGCGAGCGCGACTTCACCCGCGACAACAAGGCGCTCGGCACCTTCGAGCTGACCGGCATCGCCCCGGCACCCGCGGGCATCCCGCAGATCGAGGTCACGTTCGACATCGACGCCAACGGCATCGTGCACGTGTCCGCGAAGGACAAGGGCACCGGCAAGGAGCAGTCGATGGTGATCTCCGGCGGCTCGTCGCTGCCGAAGGAGGACATCGAGCGCATGGTCCGCGAGGCCGAGGAGCACGCCGCCGAGGACAAGGCCCGTCGCGAAGCCAGCGAGCGTCGCAACCAGGCCGAGCAGCTCGCGTACTCGATCGAGAAGCTCCTCAAGGAGAACGACGAGAAGCTCCCCGCGGACGTCAAGTCCGAGGTGCAGGCCGACGTCGACGCGTTGAAGTCCGCCCTCGCGGGAGACGACGACGACGCGGTGAAGACCGCCTTCGACAAGCTCAACGAGTCGCAGGGCAAGATCGGCCAGGCCATCTACGCCCAGGACCAGTCGGCCGCCGCTGCCGGTCCGGAAGCGGGCGCGGAGGGTCAGACCGCCGGTGACGACGAGGACATCGTCGACGCCGAGGTCGTGGACGACGAGGACGACAAGGACAAGAAGTAACCGATGGCTGACTCCAACAACGCTGACGGCAACGTGCACGACGACAACGTCGACGACGCCCAGGAGCCGCAGGTCGAGGGCGACGCCACCAACGCGACGGCACCCGAGGACCTGATCGAGGCTGAAGGCCCCGACGTCGAGGTCCCGACGGACGCACCCGCTGCGGCGGACGGGAGCCCGGCAGACGGAGGCGCGGCAAACGGGGGCGCAGCAGATGCGAGCCCGGCGGCCGACCTCAGCCCGGAGGACGAGGCCCTGCTCGCCGACGCCGCGTCCGGCATCGCCGAGGACCGCCTGTCCCCGTCCGACCGCGACCTGGTCGCCGAGATGCGCGCGGACATGCTCCGTGCGCAGGCCGAGCTGGTGAACTTCCGGAAGCGCGTCGAGCGCGACCGTGAGGCCAATCGCGAGGTGGCGATCGCCGAGGTGGTGCGTGCACTCCTCCCCGCGCTCGACGACCTGACCCGCGCCGAGGCGCACGGGGACCTGCCCGAGGGCCCCATGCAGGTCATCGGCCAGAAGATCCGCGCCGGGTTCGACAGGTTCAAGCTCGTGCAGATCGGTGAGAAGGGCGAGACCTTCGACCCGAACATCCACGAGGCGATCGTCCAGCTCCCGACACCGGGTGCCACCGGTCAGACGGTCGCGGACGTCGTCGAACCGGGCTACAAGCTCGGCGAGCGTGTGCTCCGTGCGGCCAAGGTCGCCGTGGCGGTCCCGGCCTGAGGGCCGGCATCGGAAGAGGGGAGGTGAGCCGTGGCCAGTCAGGACTGGTTCGACAAGGACTTCTACGCGGTCCTCGGGGTGTCCAAGGACGCCTCTGAGGCCGACCTGAAGAAGACCTACCGGAAGCTCGCGCGGCAGTACCACCCGGACTCCAACCCGGGCGACGCTGCTGCCGAGTCGAAGTTCAAGGAGATCAGCGAGGCGTACTCCGTGCTCTCCGACAAGGAGCAGCGCAAGGAGTACGACCAGGTCCGCGCGATGGGTTCCGGGGCCCGCTTCACGGCGGGCGGACCGGGCGGCCAGGGCGGCTTCGAGGACGTCTTCGGCGGCATGTTCGGCGGCGGCGGCGGCCAGGGCGGGGGCGGACAGCGCGTCCGCTTCGGTCAGGGCGGCGGCGGTGCCGGCGGCTTCGAGGACATCCTCGGCGGGATGTTCGGCGGTGGCGGCTTCGGCCAGAACACCGGTGGGTTCCGTGGCTTCGGCGGTCCGACGAAGGGGCGTGACGTCACCGCGACGACGACGCTCGACCTCGCCACCGCCGTCGCCGGTGACACCGTCAAGCTCGCGCAGGGCAACGGCCGGCCGGTGAACGTCCGCATCCCCGCGGGCGTCGCCGACGGCCAGAAGATCCGGCTGCGCGGTCGTGGTGAGCAGAGCCCCGACGGCGGTGAGGCCGGTGACCTCGTGGTCACCGTCACGGTGCGGAAGCACCCGGTGTTCGAGCGAGACGGCCTCAACCTGCGGGTCGACGTGCCGGTCACCTTCGTGGAGGCCGCGCTCGGCGCGACGATCGAGGTCCCGACCCTCGGTGGCGCGCCGGTCAAGCTCCGCGTCGCGCCCGGCACGCCGTCCGGACGGGTCCTCCGCGTCAAGGGCCGCGGCGTCACGACCAAGAACGGCACGGGCGACCTGCTCGCCACCGTCCAGGTCGCGGTGCCGTCCCACCTGTCGGACAAGGCGCGCGAGGCGCTCGACGCCCTCGCCGCAGCCCTGCCCGACGAGGACCCGCGCGAGGACCTGCTCGCCAAGGCGCGCGGCTAGCGTCACGCACCACATCACCACCAGACCCGGCCGGGAGGCTCGGTGCGGCTCCGTCAGGAACCCGCACCGAGCCTCCCGTCAGTCCCGCTAGGAGCGCTCAGATGGCCGACATGGACGAGACCTCGCCCGTCTTCGCGATCGCGGTCGCCGCCGAGTTGGCGGAGATGCACCCGCAGACACTGCGGCAGTACGACCGGCTCGGCCTGGTCGTCCCCGGACGGACCCGCGGCGGGTCCCGTCGGTACTCAATGCGGGACGTCGCGCAGCTGCGGGAGATCGCGCGGCTGGGATCCGAGGGGGTGTCGCTGGAGGGGATCCGGCGTGTCCTGGACCTGGAGAACGAGAACCGCGCGCTCCGGACTCGGGTCCGGGAGCTCGAGCGCGCCCTCGCCGACCAGTTGATCAGCCGTCCGGGCGCTCGGGTGTTCGCCGCGACGACGACCGGGGCGGCGGTGCCGCTCCGTGCCGGGATGCGGCCGCAGCGCAACACGGCGGTCGTGCTCTACCGGCCCCAGCGCTGAGTGATATACCGAATTTGTAGCGCATCCTGATCCTCCCTACGGTGTGCCCTGGCTCGGACCGAGTCATGACACGAGGAGGAGTCCATGCGCATCACGACCATCGCGATGGCCGCCACGGCGGTCGTCGTCTCCGCATTGGTGGCCGGAGGGCCGGCGTCGGCGACGACCACATCGGCGCCGCCGGGATCGACCAGGACGGTCGCGAACACGCCGACAGGCGTCAGCCTGACGCCGATCGACGACCGGACCTACCGGGTCACCGGGAAGCCACGCTGCGGGCTGTTCGAGACGACCTGTCAGATCCACGTCGGGAACGTCGGTGGCGACTACCACTGGGACGGCGGCACGTCGACCGCGACCTTCGCCGGGTGGCGGTACGGCGAGACCCGGACCCCCCGGTTCTGGACCTACGCCTGCCTGATCGGGTGCAAGAACTCGGGAACGGTGAGCAGCTCACCGGTCACGCGGCCGTACCCGCAGCGGGCGATCACCGCGCAGGTCGCGTCGAAGGACGACGTGGGACGGACCGCTCGGATCACCGGAACGGCGATGGGGAAGGCGAGCATCCGGTTGAACGGCCGTCAGGTCGCCACCGCGAGCGACGCCGGGACGGGGACGTGGGAGACGACCGTCACAGGGCTGCAGGTCGGGAAGAACACGCTGGTCTTCCAGCAGTACGTCGACGGGCAGTACCGGGACCAGACGTCGGTGACGGTGACGATCACCGACCCGGCGAAGCCGGGGCGGATCACCGGCAACGTCGGCACGGCGGACCTGCCGCGCGGTGCCACGACGACGGTGTACGCGGGCTACACCGCGCAGTCCGCCTTCACGACGCCCACCGGCACCCTGGTCTTCACGGCGCCCGAGGGCACCACGTTCGCGCCGGGCCAGGACCGGCAGACCGGTCAGTACCGGGACGGGACCACCTGGAAGGACTTCGGCGGCGACTCGCTCGTCAGCGGATCCCGCTCGGCCGACGGCAGGACGTACTCGTTCTCCCTCGGCAGCCGGAACTGGGCGATCGCCGCGGGTCAGCAGTTCCGCTTCGCGATGCGGATCGAGACGCCGATCGGCATCACGACGACGACGAGCTCGCTGCGGGGCACGCTCGCCGGTTCCGTCGCCGCGGGCACCTTCGACACGACCGCGACCGTGACGACCACGGTCACCGGCGCGGGCCTGCAGGCGACCGTGGAGGACGTCGACGTGGTGGACGGCACCGCGACCCTCGTCGGCACCGCACCGGCGGGCACGACGTCGGTGGAGGTCACCTGGAAGCGCGACGGCACCGAGGTCACCCGGTCGGTCACGCCCTCGTCGACCGGCTCCTGGAACTTCGGTCTCACCGGTCTGGCAAACGGGACGAACCCCGTCCACCTGGTCGCTCGGAAGGGCAGCGAAGAGGTCGCGAGCGCCGACGTCGACGTCCGGCTGGTCATCGCCGCCCTGACCGCTTCGGCCCAGTTCCCGGCGGACGTCTCGGAGCGTGCGACGGTGGCGGGACGAGGGCAGCCGGGCGCCCGGGTCGAGGTCCGGGACGGCGCCCGTGTCCTCGTCGGCACCACGGTCGGCGAGGACGGCAACTGGACGGTCTCGGTGTCGGCTCCGGGTCGCGGGGGCGTGTTCGCGCTCCAGGTCGTCCAGCGGGTCCGCAGCCAGGACACCGACACCGTGCCGGTGCGCCTGGACTACGGCGCGGCCGTGCGCATCACGTCTCCCGGCGACGGGTTCCCCGTGTCGCCCGTCTGGCCGGAGGTGCGGATCGCCGGGGTGGCCGCGCCGGGAGCTGCGATCGACCTCGGTGAACAGGGCGGGGTCGTCGACGGTCTCGGGCACACCGTGGCCGACGGCGACGGTCGTTGGGTCATCCGGACGCCGGCGCTCGAGGCCCGCGACCACGTGGTCGTGGCGACGGCGACGTCGAAGGGCGCGAACACGACGACCTCGAGCGTGCGGTTGGTTGCCGAGCGCTGACCGTCCCGGGCGTTCTGCTGCTCAGGCGTCAGGCGCCAGTCGTCAGGCGTCGGGCGGAGGGTCGAGCAGGGCGCGGAGTGCGCTGGGGGACGACGAGCACGGCGGGACGCCGGTCGGCGCCTCGTCCGACGGGGCGCACCGCGTTCGCCGTGCCCCCGGACGACGCGCACGGACGGCATCGATCACCGCTCGCATGCACTCACCGCACACGGTCAGCGGTCCGTCCGGTCTGCTCCGGTGCGCTGCCCGTCGTCGACCTGCGGGCTGCTGCGGTCCGGGTCCGGCAGCATGTGGACAGCCCAGGTGGCGCGCTCGGCGAGTCGACCGTCCCTGCTGTCCACCGCGATCCGGAGCGCGACGACGCCGTTCCGGATGTGTTCCCACGGCAGCGACTCGTGCAGACGGTCGCTGCGCAGCCGGAAGGTCAGGCCGTCGAGTGACGCGCGGAGCGCCGCCGACAGCATCGGGTTCCGGCATTCGCTGATGAACGTCCGGTAGACCGGGGTCGCCGCGTCCGCCGTCGCCCGCCAGCCCGGTGTCTGCATGCAGTCGAGCAGGACCCCGAGTCGTCGGAACAGCGCGGCGCGGTTCTGGTCGCTGAGCGTCGGGACGGAGACGCGCACCAGTCCGCCGAACAGCAGCCCGAGGGCCTGCAGCGCCGGCAGGACGTCCTCGTCCCGCGGGACGGCGACCCGCGTGTACCGGTTCGCGCAGAACTCGACCAGCCCCAGGCGGTCGAGGTCGGCGAGGGCCTCGCGGACCGGCGTCCGGGAGCACCCGAGCCGCTCGGCCAGTTCGTCGTCGTCCAACCGGTCGCCCGGGCGCAGCCGCCCGCTCATGATCTCGCTGCGGAGCCGGTCACGGGCGACGTCGCGGAGCAGCTTCCTCGTCCCGGCCCTGGGTCGCGGTGCGAACATCTACCCCTCCCGCTGCGTCCTGGAGCCGGTGGACCCGACCTCCCCTGAGCGTAGGAGTCCTGCTCACACTTGTCGCGTGTGATATACCGGACGCCGTTGCGACCTGCGCACGCGACGGCCCGGCCGGGGGAGGGCCGGGGTGGCGTCGGTACGCTCGGGGACATGTCCGCTTCCGACTTCGTCGACCACTTCCGGCGCCACCCCCGGGAACAGGGACCGGACCTCATCGCCATCGACGGCACCGATCGGTTCCTGCTCGACGAGGCTCCGCACGTGCACGGCGACGCGCTCCGCCATCCTGGTGCCGTCACGGTCGTCGACGACCGGTACGGAGTCCTCACGCTCGGGGTGCTCGCGCTGCACGGCGCGAGCGACGTCCGGGTGGTGCAGGACTCGCTCGTCGGGGAACGCGCGCTGGAAGCGAGCGCCGGGACCTTCGGACGTCGCGGGTTCCACCACCCGGAGGGGTTCGAGGAGTCGTTCCGGGACGCCCGGCTCGTCCTGCTCCGGCTCACCAAGTCGCACGACCGGCTCGACGAGGTCGCCCGCGCGGTCGCCCGGTACGCGGCACCGGACGTGGTGCTGCTGTGCGGTGGCCGGACCAAGTACATGTCGCTGTCGCAGAACGACGTCCTCCGCCGGTCCTTCGGTGAGGTCGTGGCGAGTCGAGGGCGCGGGAAGTCACGCCTGCTCATCGCCTCCGACCCGTTGCGCGCGGCTGCTGCCCGTGCCGACGTCACCGATCCCTGGCCGCGCCGCGTGCACCAGGACGAGCTCGGGATCACGGTCGCCGCTCACGGTGGCGTGTTCGCCGGTGCGACGCTCGACCTGGGGACCCGGGTGCTCCTCGACGCGCTCGACGACGCCGTCCCGGAGGCCCGCCAGGTCGTCGACCTCGGCTGCGGCAACGGGGTGATCGCCACCGTGGTGGCTCGACGACGCCCGCGGGTGCACGTCGTCGCGACGGACGTGTCGGCCGCGGCCGTCGCCTCCACACGGATGACCGCGGACCTGAACGGCGTCGGGGACCGGGTGCGCACCGTCCGGAGCGACGCCGGCGACGAACTCGACGAGGACAGCGCCGACCTGGTGCTCTGCAACCCGCCCTTCCACGCGGACACGACGGTGTCGACCGACGCGGCGGAGGCGATGTTCCGGAACGCGGCGTCGGTGCTGCGCGCCGGTGGCGAGCTCTGGACGGTGTGGAACTCGCACCTGCGGTACCGACCGGTGCTCGAGCGGGTCGTCGGACCGACCCGGCAGGTCGTGCGCACCGCGAGGTTCACCGTGACTGCGTCGGTCGCGCAGCCCTGATCGGGCGGACCCCGAGGAGCCAGCACGCCAGACGTGGTGAGTCACCGGCACGGGAGGCCCGGATGACGGACGACGGCCCCGTCCTGCGTCGGCAGGACGGGGCCGTTGCAATCGGTCAGCGTCAGATGGTGACGGTGACCTGGGTCGAGAGCCCGCCCGAGACGATCGTGAGGACGTGCTCGCCCGCGGTCAGGCCGGTCACCGTCAGGTGCCCGGAGCCGTCCGCGCCGATGGTGCCGTAGGCGAGGAGGTTGCCGTCGGCGTCCTCCGCCTGCAGCCCGCCGATGCCGGAGGCCGGGCCCCAGGCGTCGATCTCGGCGCTGCCGGTCAGCGCGCTGGAGCTGACGACCGCGGCCGTCACCTGGTCGGACGGGTGCGCTCCGTCACCGATCACGACGTCCTGCTCCGCCGAACGGTCGCCGTTCGTCGAGGTGACGTGCGCCGTCGTGGTCGTCGCCGCCGGTGCCGGCACGACGACGCTCGCCAGGCCCTGGTCCCCGATCGTGGCGCGCTCGGTCACGCCGTTCGCGACGACGGTGACCTCCGTGCCCTCGGCGCCGGAGAGGCCGAGTACCACGTCGGCGTCATCGAGGCGCGTCGTGCTGACCTGGACCTCGGCCGGGGCCGGGGCCTCGTCGCCGTCGCCGGGCTGTTCGCCCTCGCCGGAGCCCGGCTCCTCGCCGGCATCCGTGTCGTAGTGCAGCGTGTACGGGGAGGACGCCCAGTTGCCGCCCTGCTCCTGGTACTGCACCGAGAGCGTGTTCACGCCCGCACGGAGGTCCTCGTCGAAGGTGAGCCGGAAGTCGCCCTCGGCGTCGGAGGACCCGGACGCGTACGTCGTGCCGTTCTCGTCCTGCACCGAGATGCGGCGGTACGAGCCGACCGTGGCACCCTCGATCGTCGGCCGCGGGTCGGTGACCGTCGAACCATCGGCCGGCGTCGTGATCCGGAAGGCATCGGTCCGTGCGACGCGGGTGACCTCCTGGGTGACACGCTTCGTCCAGCTGCCGTCGGGGTTCTCGAACGAGACGGCGATGTCGTTGCCGCCGAGCTGGAGCGTGCCCTCGAGGGTGACCTCCCAGCTGCCGTCGGTGTCGGCGGTCGCGACCCCGAGCGTCTCGCCGCTCGCGGTCTGGACGGCGACGCGACCGTCGGGGCGGCCGTGGCCGGTGAAGGTCGGCTGCGCCGTCCGGACCGTCGCACCGGCGGCGGGGCTCGTGACGTCGTAGACCGGCGCCTGGGCCTCGCCGGAGCCGTCGCCGGGTGCGGGGGTCTCTTCGCCCGAGCCGGCTTCGGAGTCAGTGGACGCCAGGGCCCAGTTGCTCGTTGCGAACTCGTCGTGGTCGTGGGTGTCCGCCGGGATCGCGTCGTTCACCGTGCGGACGAAGGCCTGCTCGGCGGTGGCGCCGCCCGGGATCCGGATCCGGAAGCTGCCGTCGGTGTCCGTGTCCGTCTCGGTGAGCACGGAGGTGCGGTCGATCGAGGACTCGACCCGGGCCTCCCGGTTGGTGTGCCCGGCCACGACAAGGTCGTCGCCGTCCCGGGTCACCGACTCGATGGTCGGTGTCGCGGCGTACGCGTCGAGTTCCGCCTGGGTGGGCGTGCTGTAGGTGCCGTTCGCCTTCACGACGGCTGCCGTGATCGTCTGCGGACCGGAGACGAGCGGTTCGAGCTCGCAGCTGTAGAGGTTCGGTCGGTCCGCCGCCGCCGAGCCGATGCAGAGCACGTTCCCGGACGCATCGACGATCTTCAGCGTGCCGTTCGCGACGGTGCTCGTGACCTGGGCCTCCGGGGTGGCCTGGCTGGTGACGAACAGGCGGTTGCCGTTCCGCTCGTCCTGGGCGGCCACCCCCTGGATCTTCGCGATGCTGGTGCGGCTGTCCGTGATCGGGCGCTCGGCGGTCGCACCCGGGATCGCGGGGGCGTCCGACGATGCGGTCGCGGCGGAGGCGACGGCCGGGACGAAGCCGGCGGCGAGCACGATGCCGAAGGCTGCTCCGGCGGTGGCTCGGTTGATCTTGCGCATGGTTTCCTTCCTGTCCACGCGGAGCGCATGGACAGGCTGTATGTTGCATGCAATATGCTGGTGATATCTCGAATGCAATGCGCATCCGCGCACGTCGCCGGAACGCACGAAAGCCCCGACCATCGGGCCGGGGCTCTCCTCGTTCCGCGATGGATCAGGCCGGGACGAAGTCGAACGTGTCGGGGTCGGGGCCCGTGCGGTGCCCCTTGTCGAGCGTCGAGATGTCGGTCATGTCCTCGTCCGAGAGCTCGAAGTCGAAGATCGCGAAGTTCTCCTCGACGCGCGAACGGGTGACCGACTTCGGGAACACGATGTCGCCGCGCTGGATGTGCCAGCGGAGGACCACCTGTGCCGGCGTCTTGCCCGTGGCACCGGCGATGCGGGTGATGGTCTCGTCGTCGAGCACGAGGCCCTGCGCGATCGGTGACCAGGCCTCGGTCGCGATGCCGAGCTCGGTGTCCACCGCGCGCAGCTCGTCCTGCGTCAGGTACGGGTGCACCTCGATCTGGTTCACGGCGGGCGTCACGGTCGCCTCGGCGATGAGTCGGCGCAGGTGGTGCGCCTGGAAGTTCGAGACGCCGATGGAGCGAGCGGTGCCGGCGGCGTAGAGCTCCTCGAGCGCCTTCCACGTCGGGACGAAGTCCGAGACGGTCGGCAGCGGCCAGTGGATGAGGAACAGGTCGGTGTAGCCACCGAGCAGCTCGGCCGACTTCCTGCCGTTCTCCAGGGCTGCTTCGGGAGCGTGGAAGCCGTTGTTGAGCTTCGAGGTGACGAAGATCTCCGAGCGGTCGATGCCGGATTCGGCGATGGCCTCGCCGACCTCCTTCTCGTTGCCGTACATCTCGGCGGTGTCGATGTGGCGGTAGCCGACCTCGAGCGCGGCGAGGGTCGCTGCCTTCGTCTCGGAGGGGTCGATCTGGAAGACGCCGAAGCCGAGCTGCGGGATCGTGCGTCCGTCGTTGAGCGTGATGTTCGGAACGGTCATGCCTCCAGACAACACCCGTGGCCCCACGAGTCGTCCCTGGGTTCCCAGGCGGGCTGGTCCGTCCCGGTGCTACTCGAGCGCGGCGGTGATGTAGGCGGCCAACGCCTGCGCGTAGGAGATCGCCGGGTCGACGGCCGCGAAGGAGCGGTCTTCGCCGGCGATCACGGCCGTCACCGTCCACACCGTCCGGTCGTCCGTCCCGGACTCTCGGGTGAGCCCCGCGAACGACGGACCGAGGAGTTCCCGGAGCTGGTCCTCCCGGGGCAGCCACAGCGACTCGGCGGCCGAGACCGAGTCGAGCGCCCACTCCGTCGTCCCGTTGAAGCCCAGGAACGTCCCGGTCGGGTGGTCGTGCCGCTCGACGGTCATCTCCGACACCGTGTAGACGTCGTCGTCGACCTCCGGCTTGTCGATCACGAAGCGGTCGCCGGTCTCCGGGTGCCACCGGAGACCGGCGTCACGCAGGGAGCGGGCGAGTTCGACACTGATCATGCGCCCCAGCCTGGCACTCGACCGTCGGAGTCGCCCGGGAGGCGCGGGGCCGGGATCGCGCTCTCCTCGCGCACTCGGGACGACGTGGACCGGTTCCGGACCTGGATGACGGACAGCCGTACTAGCATCACCGAGCATCCCGCGTGCGGTCGCCCGTCGATCCACGTGCGTGACGCGACGACCGCCGGGGGACCGGTGCCGAGCCTCCCGGCCGTGGCCGACGGGGGTGGCGGACCGGGGGACGACGTCCCGGACCGCGGTCGACGCGGACCGACCCCCAGCAGAGAAGGACCCGCATGACCCTCGAACGCGAGGAACTCCGCGACGACTGGACCGTGTCCGCGGCCGAGGAAGGGGGACGCGGGAGCGTCCCCGACGTCGTCCGTGGCCGGGCGCTCACGGCGACGGTCCCGGGCCAGGTGCACACCGACCTCGAGCGCGAGGGGCTGCTGCCGGACCCGACCTCCGACCGCAACGAGGCGACGACGGCGTGGGTCGGGCAGACCGACTGGCTGTACCGCCGGACCGTCGACGTGGACCCGCGCGGGTTCGAGCGGGTCGACCTGGTCTGCGACGGCCTGGACACCGTCGCCACCCTGACCCTCGACGGCGTGCAGGTCGGCACGACGCGCAACATGCACCGGCGCTACCGGTTCGACCTGCTCGACATGACCGACGGCACGAACGCCAGCACCGACCGCGAACTCGAGATCCTGTTCGAGTCGCCGTACCGCGAGGCCGAGCGGGTCGCAGCGCGTGCGGGCACGATGCCGGGGCCGTACGACGAACCGTTCCCGTACGTGCGCAAGATGGCCTCGAACTTCGGCTGGGACTGGGGCCTGACCGCCGTCACGAGCGGGCCGTGGCGCTCGGTCGCCATCGAGCGCTGGTCCACCGCTCGGCTGCGTGACGTCCGGCCCCTCGTGGACGTCGAGGCCGGCGAGGGTGTCCTCGACGCGCACGTCGCGTTCGAGCGCTCCGGCATGAACGACCTGGACCAGGACGGCGAGGACGACGACCTGGTGCTCGTCGTCACGGTGTCGGGCCACGGGACGAAGCAGCGCTCGCGCGTCACCGTGACGCCGAAGGAGGACGAGGCCGTCGTGACGGTCCGGATCCCGGACGCCGAACTGTGGTGGCCCCGCGGGTACGGCCCGCAGCCGCTGTACGACGTCGAGGTGCACCTGCAGACCGTCGACGGCGACGTGCTCGATCGCTCGTCGTTCCGGACGGGCTTCCGCTCGGTGGTCGTCGACACGGCCGAGGACTCCGTCGGACGGCCGTTCGCGATCCGTGTGAACAGCACCGTCATCGACGTCCGCGGGGTGAACTGGATCCCGGACGACGTGATCGTCTCGCGGGTCACGAAGGAGCGGTACGCCGAGCGCCTCGACGCCGCCGTGGCCCTGAACGCGAACCTCGTCCGGGTCTGGGGCGGTGGTGTGTACGAGTCGCACGACTTCTACCAGCGCTGCGACGAGCTGGGGTTGCTCGTGTGGCAGGACTTCCTGTTCGCGTGCGCCTCGTACCCCGAGATCGAGCCGATCCGCAGCGAGGTCGTCGCCGAGGCACGGGACAACGTCGCGCGGCTGTCGCGGCACCCGTCGCTGGTGGTCTGGAACGGCAACAACGAGAACATCTGGCTGCACGACGCCGACGGCTGGGGCGAGGAACTCGGCGACCGCGGTTGGGGACTCGACTACTACCTGGACCTGCTGCCGACGATCGTGGACGCGGTGGACCCCTCCCGCTTCTACACGGTGGCCTCGCCCTGGTCGGGCTCCGAGTCGCTCGAACCGAACGACGTGGACCACGAGACGCACCACTCGTGGGACGTCTGGAACCGGGTGTCCGACGAGCACTACCGGGACTCGGTCCCGCGCTTCGTGGCGGAGTTCGGCTGGCAGGCGCCGCCCGCGTGGCGGACCCTGCGCGAGGCCGTGACCGACGAACCGATGACCCCGACGTCGCCGGGTGTGGTGCACCACCAGAAGGCCGACGACGGCATGGGCAAGTTGGCCCGTGGCCTCGAGCCGCGCTTCGGCGAGGGTTGGGAGTCGGACTTCGACCGGTGGCACTGGCTGACGCAGCTGCAGCAGTCCCGCGCCATCGCGACCGGCGTCGAGCACTGGCGGACGCACTGGCCGCGCAACACCGGCGTCATCGTGTGGCAGCTCAACGACCTGTGGTCGGTCTCGTCGTGGTCCGCCATCGACTCCGCGGGCCGCCGCAAGCCGCTCGCGCACGAACTGCGTCGCCTGTACGACGACGTGCTGGTGACGATCCGGCCGGTCTCGACCGTGGTCACCGCGGTGACGCCGCTCGCCCCGGGTACGGAGCGGGTCGACCGGTCGGGAGGCGCGCACCCGCCGACCGCGCAGCTGCCGGTCTCCGACACGGCCGGCTCCCCGATCGAGGTCGCGGTGCGCTCGTCGCGGAACGGCATCGACTCCGTCGTCCGGGTGCGGCGCATCGACCTCGCCGGGCAGATCCTGGCCGAGGAGTACCTGCCGGTGGTCCTCGACGGCCCCGGGGTCGCCGTGGTGCGCCTGCCGGCCTCCGTCGGCGTGGTCGCGGATGCGCGTGGTGAGCTCGTCGTGGCGGACATGGACTGGCGTCGTGCCGTCTGGACGCCCGCCCCGGACCGGGACATGCGCTGGCAGCCCGCGCACTACCGTGTGACGGTCTCGGACGAGCCGGACCGCTCCGGCGTGCGGATGGTCGTGGAGGCGGACTCGCTCGTTCGGGACCTGCTCGTCCAGCCGGACCGGGTGTCGCCGACGGGCACCGTCGACCGTGGGTTCATGACGCTCCTGCCCGGTGAGCGGGTGGAGTACCGCGTCGGCGGGGTGACGGGCGCGGACGCTGCGGCCCTGACCTCGGCGCCGGTGCTCTGGACGCTCGACCGGGTGCTGGCCGACTGACCCGGTTCCCGTGCGGGGTCCGCGCCACGAGCCTGGATGAACAGTGTCCGTTGCCGCACGCGTCTGGGCTTCCCGGGCAGCGGGAGTTAGCATGGACGGACAGCGGGACACCGCCGGGCCGGTCGACGATGACCGGGCAACGCGACCAGGCACACTGGTCGGACGGCGACCAGTTCCAGTACCGAAGGAGTCATCATGTTGCAAGGCCTCACCGGAGTCCACCTGGTGATCATCCTGGGCATCGTGCTGCTGCTGTTCGGTGCGACGAAGCTCCCGGCGCTCGCCAAGGGCCTCGGCCAGTCGATCAACGTCTTCAAGAAGGAGATGGACACCGACGACCGCAAGAAGACCGGAGCCGCCGCGCAGGACGCCACCGCGTACGACGCGAACGCGCCGGTGCACACCGCCGCCCCCGTCCAGCAGCCGACGGCGCAGTACCCGAGCTCCAACGGCGTGCAGCAGCCGGTCGTGAACCCCGGCCCCTCGACGCCGCCGAACGGCGACTCCCGCTCCCTCTAGACCGCCGTTCCCATCGGCATCCCGGCCCCGGGACCGACGACAGCCCCCGTGCGACGAGCACGGGGGCTGTCGTCGTGATCGGGCGACGCCCGGTTGCGCGGGGGAGCGGACGGACCACCGATGGGCGCATGATGGCTCCATGACGTCCGCCGCCGCCGCAGACCGCCCGGCGACAACAGCACCACTGCACGACGACCGCCGCCTGGTGCTCCTGGTGGCGATCCTGGCCTCGTTCGTCGTCGGACTGGACTCGAGCGTCGTGAACGTCGCCCTCCCCGCCATCCGGACGGAGCTCGGCGGCGGGCTGGTCGTCCAGCAGTGGACGGTGGACGCGTACCTCGTGACCCTGGGGTCGCTGATCCTGGTCGCCGGTTCGCTCTCGGACCTGTTCGGCCGGGTGCGCATCATCACGTGGGGCCTCGTCGTCTTCGGGATCGCATCGGTCATCTGCGCGATCGCGCCGTCCGGCGAGGTGCTCATCGTCGCCCGGGCGTTCCAGGGCGTCGGTGGTGCCCTGGTGACCCCGAGCGCGTTGGCGTTGATCGTCGCGGCCTTCCGCGGCGGCGCGCAGGCGAAGGCGATCGGGGCGTGGACGGCCTGGTCGAGTGCGGCGATGATCCTGGGCCCGGTCGTCGGCGGCGTCGTGGTGGACGGCATCGGGTGGCGGTGGATCTTCGTGCTGACCGCGATCCCCATCGCGGTGACGATCCCCCTCGTCCGGCGCATCACCGCCGAGGTCCGGGTCGGTGCGCACGCCCGGGTCGACCTCGTCGGGGCGGTGCTCGCCGTGGTCGGCGTCGGCGGGGTCGTGCTCGGGCTGATCGAGCAGGAGCGACTGGGGTGGGGTTCGCCGGTGGTCGTCGGCGCGCTCGTGCTCGGCGGGGCCGCCCTGGTGGCGTTCGTGCCGTGGGAGCTCCGGGTGAGCCGTGCCTCGGGGTCGCCGCTCGTGCCGCTCGGGCTCTTCCGCGCGCGGAACTTCACCGTCGGCAACCTCGCGACGCTCTCCATCTACGGGGCGCTCGGGATGGTGTTCTTCGTCGTGACCCTGTTCCTGCAGGAGGTCTGGGGCTTCCCGGCGTGGGTCGCCGGGCTGGCGACCCTGCCCCCGACCCTGATGCTCCTGGCGCTGTCGACCACCGTCGGGTCGCTCTCCGGCCGGTTCGGGCCACGCTGGTTCATGGCGGCAGGGCCGGCGATCGCAGCGGTCGGGGCGCTGCTCATGCTCCTCGCCGATGACGACCCAGCCGGGTACTGGTGGTCGGTCCTGCCGGGGCTCGTCCTGGTCGGCGCGGGCATCGCGACGATGGTCACGCCGCTGACGAGTGCCGTCCTCGGATCCGTCCCGCAGGACGAGGCCGGTGCGGGCTCGGCGGTCAACAACGCCATCGCGCGGATCGCGGGCCTCGTGACGGTCGCGCTCGCCGGAGTGTTCCTCGGCGGCGAGGTGAGTGTCGACGGACTGCACCGGTCGATGGTCGTGATGGCCGTGCTGCTGCTCGCCGGCGCCGTCGTCAGTGCGGTCGGGATCGTGGACCCGGACCGTCGAGGCTCCGACTCGTCCGCCTGACCAACCGTTCGAGGGGTCCGGCGCCGAGCCACCGACGCCACGGTGTCGCCAGCAGACCGGCGCCGACGATGACCAGGAGGGCCGCCCTCCACTCCGTGTGCCACCGGTCACCGGCGACCGCGTCGAGCGCGGCGTGGACGACGATGTGCGCGG
The DNA here is from genome assembly GCF_003234045.1 of Curtobacterium sp. MCPF17_047. Taxonomy (NCBI): domain Bacteria; kingdom Bacillati; phylum Actinomycetota; class Actinomycetes; order Micrococcales; family Microbacteriaceae; genus Curtobacterium; species Curtobacterium sp. MCPF17_047. Next base: position 180,947 of record NZ_QKSF01000005.1, read on the forward strand.
CGTAGACGGTCAGGGCGAGTGCCCCGACGGCACGGACCGGAGCGAGGAGGGCACCGGCGGGACGCGCAACGACGAGGCTGAGCGCGAGGACCGCCACCGCTACCCCGAGCGCCCCGAGCACCTCGGGTGTGGACCCGGCGTGCGGCTGCACGGAGGTGAGCCCGGCCCAGTCGATGCCAGGGTGCTCGAGTGTCCCACCGCCCTTCGGGACGAGGTGCGGTCCGGCATCCGGGAGGCCGCCGACCGCCCCGGCGCCGGACGTCGTACCGGATGCCGGCTCGCTCCCGCCGGCCGACCCGGCGGACGCCGACCCGCTCGGGCTCGCGGTGCCGGGCGGGAGTCCCAGGGCTGCCCGGGCGAGGACCCCGCCGCCGTAGCCGACGACCGCGGCGGTGATGCCGCCCGCGAGGAGGACCAGGTGCAGCCGGGTTCGTCGCAGGGGGAGTCTGCCGACCAGGAGTCCGACCAGCACCACGCCCCACCAGGGGATGCCCGGGTAGGCGCCGAGCAGGACACCGTGCACGATCGGGTCGTCGGCGTCGTGCAGCAGTGACCGGCCGATCGCGGTGCAGACCGGTCCGATGACCAGTGCTGTCGCCGCGATTGCCGCGACCGTCCGGGTGCGAGCGCGGAGGAGCGGGATCGTCGCCACGAAGCACCCCGCGTACGTGGGCAGGATCACCTGGACCGGGGTGTTGAGTGCGATGAGGAGCGACCCGAGGACGAACAGCGCGACCGCCCGGACCAGGACCCGCCGACGATGGACGACCAGGTCCGCGGCACCGGGGGCGCCCTCCGGGCGGGAACGGGTCATCAGGGTCAGGGAGACGCCGGCGCAGAGGGCGAAGAGGACCGCCGACCGTCCGTCGACGACCGCCGACCAGCTCTCGGGTCGCGTCCAGTCGAAGCCAGGGTGCGGCGGTCCGAGGTGCGCGACGACCATGCCGAGCACCGCCAGGCCACGGGCGAGGTCGAGCCCGTCCAGGCGGGTCGCGCGGTTGGCGGAAGCCCGGGCATGTGACGGCCCGTCGGGGGAGCGGTCAGGGGAACGGAGTGGACTCGGGGTCGAGCGGGCTCTCGGTGCGGTCATCTCCCCAGCACAGCGGGAGGGGTGTTTCGTCGGGGTTGCTCGTGACTGGCGGGAATGCGGTCGTTCCCCGTAAAGTTGAGTCATGTGGACTCAGGAAGCTCGTGGGGCGGTGCCTCCGTGAGCCGGACGGTCCGAGGACTCCGGTCCGGCTGGTGTGCGCCGGCCGACCCAACGACAACGCAACGGAAGGACGGAACGCATGGCGAACCTCCAGGGCGCTCCTGACTCGCAGGAGAAGCAGAAGACCGCCCTCGAACAGTACGGTGTCGACCTCACGGCGATCGCGCGGAGCGGCAAGCTCGACCCGGTGATCGGCCGCGACGCCGAGATCCGCCGGGTCTCACAGGTGCTGACCCGTCGGACGAAGAACAACCCCGTGCTCATCGGCGAGCCGGGCGTCGGCAAGACCGCCGTCGTCGAGGGGCTGGCGCAGCGGATCGTCGCCGGGGACGTGGCCGACTCCCTCAAGGACAAGCGGCTCGTCTCGCTCGACATCTCGGCGCTCATCGCCGGCGCGAAGTACCGCGGTGAGTTCGAGGAGCGGCTGAAGGCCGTCCTCAAGGAGATCAACGACGCCGACGGCCAGGTCATCACCTTCATCGACGAGCTGCACACCCTGATGGGCGCCGGCGGTGGTGAGGGCTCCGTGGCCGCGTCGAACATGCTCAAGCCGATGCTCGCCCGCGGCGAACTCCGACTCATCGGCGCGACGACGCTCGACGAGTACCGCGAGTACATCGAGAAGGACGCTGCCCTCGAACGGCGGTTCCAGCAGGTGTACGTGGGGGAGCCCAGCGTCGAGGACACCATCGCCATCCTCCGCGGGCTCAAGGAGCGCTACGAGGCGCACCACAAGGTGACGATCAACGACCAGGCGCTCGTCGCGGCCGCGGCCCTGTCCAACCGGTACATCGCCGGGCGGCAGCTGCCCGACAAGGCGATCGACCTCATCGACGAGGCAGCGTCACGACTCCGGATGGAGATCGACTCCAGTCCCGTCGAGATCGACGAGCTCAAGCGGAGCGTCGACCGGCTGCGGGTGGAGGAGTTCGCCCTGAAGCAGGAGAAGGACGACGCCTCGAAGGCCCGGCTCGCCACCCTCCGCGACGAACTGGCCTCGCGAGGCGAGCGGCTCGCCGCGCTCGAGGCCCGGTGGCAGGCGGAGCGCGCGAACCTCAACCGCATCGGCGAACTCAAGCAGGAGCTCGACGACCTCAACATGCGGTCCCAGCGGGCGCAGCGGGAGGCTGACTACGAGCTGGTCTCGCGGCTCGAGTACGCCGAGAAGCCCCGGATCGAAGCCGAACTCGCGGCCGCCGAACAGGCCGAGCAGGGTGAGCGGATGGTGAACGACAGCGTCACCGACGAGGACATCGCCGCCGTCATCGCCCAGTGGACCGGCATCCCGATGGGGCGTCTGCTGCAGGGCGAGACCGAGAAGCTCCTGCACCTGGAGACCGAGCTCGGCCGCCGGATCATCGGGCAGCGCACCGCGGTCGGCACCGTGTCGGAAGCGGTCCGCCGCACCCGTGCCGGCATCTCCGACCCGGACCGGCCGACCGGTTCGTTCCTGTTCCTCGGGCCCACCGGGGTCGGCAAGACCGAGCTGGCGAAGGCGCTCGCCGAGTTCCTGTTCGACGACGAGAAGGCCCTCGTCCGCATCGACATGAGCGAGTACGGCGAGAAGCACTCGATCGCACGGCTGATCGGTGCCCCGCCCGGGTACGTCGGGTACGAGGCGGGCGGGCAGCTCACCGAAGCCGTCCGGCGCCGTCCGTACTCGGTGATCCTGCTCGACGAGGTCGAGAAGGCCCACCCCGAGGTCTTCGACGTGCTGCTGCAGGTGCTCGACGACGGACGGCTCACCGACGGTCAGGGCCGGACGGTCGACTTCCGGAACACGATCCTGATCCTCACCTCGAACCTCGGGTCGCAGTTCCTCACCGACAGCACGCTGACGCCCGAGCAGCGCGAGGACTCCGTCCGCGACCTGGTCCGGCAGGCATTCCGGCCGGAGTTCGTCAACCGCCTCGACGACATCGTGGTGTTCCAGGCGCTCACGCAGGACGACCTGGGGCAGATCGTCTCGATCTCGGTCGACCGGCTCGCCCGACGCCTGTCCGACCGACGGCTGGAGCTCGCGGTCACGCCGGCCGCGCGGACCTGGCTCGCCGAACGCGGGCACGACCCGGCGTACGGTGCCCGGCCGCTCCGCCGCCTCATGCAGCGGCAGATCGACGACCAGCTGGCGCGGGCGATCCTGGCCGGCGACGTCCGGGACGGCGACACCGTGCGTGTTGACGTCGCGAACGACGGCGAGGGCCTGCTGGTCGAGCCGTTCGCGGTCGGCGAGGTGGACGGGGTCGTCGCGGAGTAGCGACCGGCCGTAGACCCGGGCCCGCGCCGGTCCCTGAGACCGGCGCGGGCCCGCAGGCCTAGGTTCGGCACCATGCCGGAGATCCGCGCCCTGCGCCGCCTGACCGAATCCATCGAACACGCCAGCGTCCTCGACAAGGCCGTCGACCTCGACCGCAAGGTGGTGCGCGCGCTGGCTCGCCCCCGCGCTCTGCGGCAGCTGCTGCACGGTGTCCCGTTCGGGCACCCGATCCACCCGCTCATGGTGCAGGTGCCGCTGGGCGCCTGGATCTCCGCGGCGGTCCTCGACCTGGTCGGCGGCCGCGGCAACGCGAAGGCCGCGAAGACCCTCGTCGGCGTCGGTGTCGTCTCCGCCGGCAGCGCGAGCGTCGCCGGCTACGTGGACTGGTCGGCTCTGGACCGCGAGCAGCTCCGGACCGGCTGGGTGCACCAGGCCGTGAACTGGGTCGGACTGACGCTCTACGGGTTCTCCTGGCTGCAGCGGAAGCGCGGCAACACCGGGGCCGGGAAGCTCCTGGGCTTCGCCGGACTCACGGTCGTCAGCGTCGGCGGGTACCTGGGTGGACACCTGTCCTACCGGCAGCGCGCCGGAGTCAGCCGCGACGGCGAGGTCCCCTACGAGGCCGACGGGGTGCCCGAGTCCGCGTGACCGGTCCTGCTGATCCACCCAGCGAACATGTAGCATTCCACCGTACGGTACCGCGATGCGCGTACTGGTGGTGGACGACGAGATCCCGCTTGCCGACCTGATCGTCCGGGGGTTGCGGCGGCAGGACATGGCCGTCGACGTGGCGTACCGCGGCGACGACGCCGACGAGCTCCTGTCGGTGAACGACTACGACGTCGTCGTGCTCGACCGGGACGTCCCGGGGATGCACGGCGACGAGGTCGCTCGACGGACCGCCGCCCGTGCTTCCCTCACCCGGGTGCTCATGCTCACCGCGGCGTCCACGCTCACCGATCGGGTGAACGGTCTCGAACTCGGTGCGGACGACTACCTGACGAAGCCGTTCGAGTACCCGGAGCTCGTCGCACGCGTCCGGGCACTCGGTCGGCGGAGCGTCGCGCCGGTGGCTCCCGTGCTCGAGCGGGACGGCATCGTGCTCGACTCGAGCCGGCGGATGGTCACCCGCGACGGGCGTCCGCTCGACCTGACGAGCAAGGAGCTCGGCGTGCTCGAGGTCCTGCTGCGAGCAGACGGGCGGATCGTCCCCGCCGAGGAACTGCTCGAGAAGGTGTGGGACGTGAACGTCGACCCGTTCACCGCGGCCGTGCGGGTGACGATGTCGAAGCTCCGGCGGAAGCTCGGTGCACCGGACCCGATCCGCACCGTGCCCGGCTCCGGGTACGCGCTGTGAGCCGTGTCGGGAGCATCCGGACCCGCACCGCGCTCGCGTTCGCCGTCACGTCCATGGCGCTCGCTACGGCCTCGATCACCGTCGTGAACCTCGGGTCGCAGGCATCGCTCGGACAGGTGGTGCTGGAGCGTCAGGCCGAGGGGAGCGGCGACCGACCGCTGCTGATCCCGGACGGCCCGCCCTCCGGCGCCGCGGGGCCGACCGGTCGGCTCGACGAGTCCGGTGCGTTCGACGGACTCGGTGGCATCGCAGCGGTGGCCGTCGTCGCCGACCTGCAGTGGCAGTGGACGGTGCTCGGGGTCGCCGGCGCCGGTGTCCTCGCCGGTGCCACCGGGTGGGTCCTCGCACGCCGGATGCTCGCGCCCGTCGACCGGATCGCCGCGACCGCCAGGCGGCTGTCCGCGTCGACGTTGCACGAGCGCATCGGCCTCACGGGACCGGACGACGAACTCCGACGGCTCTCGCGGACGATCGACGAGCTCCTCGACCGGCTCGAGGCCTCGTTCGCGAGTCAGCGACGGTTCGTGGCGCACGCCGCACACGAGCTCCGTACGCCACTCGCGGTCCAGCGGGCTGCGATCCAGATCGGTCTGCCCGACGACGCCGACCCCGACGACGTGTCGGTCGTCCGGACCGAACTGCTGGAGCAGAACCGCCGCACCGAGCACCTCGTGGACTCGCTCCTCGCGCTGGCCGAGGCCGAGCGCGACCTCGGCGGGCAGACGGTGCCGGTCGACCTGGCCGCGGTGACGGCCGAGGTCGTGGCGGCGCTCGCCGGGGCCGCGGCGGAGGCCGGGGTGACGCTGACCTGGCGGACGGCGGGGGGGCCTCCCGGCCGGCCGGTGCAGGCCGAGCCGGTCCTGCTCCGCCAGCTGCTGCGGAACCTGGTCGACAACGCCGTCGAGTACAACGTGCCGGGCGGGTCCGTCCGTGTGGAACTCGCGGCCGGGGTGCTGACCGTGGCGAACTCCGGGCCGCTGCTCGCGCCGGCGACCGTGGTGGCGCTGACCGAACCGTTCCGCCGGGCACCCGAGGCTGCCGCGTCCGATCATGCCGCGCGTGACGCCGTCGTGCCCGGGAGACGGCACAGCGGCCTCGGTCTGTCGATCGTGGCAGCGGTCGCGCAGGCGCACGGGTGGACGCTCGCGATCCGTCCCGGGGACACCGGCGGGTTGCTCGTCCGGGTCGACACCGGAGCGACGAGCGCCGGTGTTTCGTCGGTGTCTCCCGACGGGGACCGCTGACGAAACAGGCGGTCCGCTGTCCTGGTGGCATGCGAACAACGAACCGACCTCCGACACGCGTCCTCACCGCCGCCGTCCTCGCGCTCGGCCTGGCCTCCGGGTTGACCGGGTGCGCCGGCGGTGCGCCCGCCTCCGACAGCACGACCGCTGCGTCCGGTCTCGGCGCACGGTGGGGCGACTGCATGCGGTCGGCGGGCTTCGACATCGAGGACCCCGGCGACGACCAGGTGCGCTCCGGGACGGTGATCTCCCCGCAGGGCGTCGACGAGGACCGCTTCGCCGGTGCTGCCGACTCGTGCGCCACCGAGCTGGGGGTGACCCGGGCCGACTCCGCAGCGAAGGACAGGTGGGCACGCGAGTACGACCAGGTCGCCTCCTGCGTCCGGGACGCCTACCCGGACTTCCCGGAGCAGCAGTCCGGCGCCCTCTCGTTCGACGAGGCGACCTACCCGCCGGCGGCCGAGCCGGAGTTCCAGCAGCTGGTCGACGAGTGCCTGCAGCGGTACTCGCCCGACACGAAGACGCAGGACGCCGGATGAGCCGCCGGACGCGGGTGATCGGCATCGCCAGCGCCTGCCTGGTCGGCGCGCTCGCCGTCGGCACCGCCACCTGGTCGCTCGCCACCGCAGCGGACGGTGCCGCGACGCGGGCGAGTGCTGCGCAGTCGGATGGGGACCGCCACGGCACGACGACGGTGCCGGTGGAGCAGGGCGACCTCGTCGAGACCCGGACCATCGCGGGCGCGCTCGGCTACGGCACGCCCACCTCGGTACCCGGGGCAGCGAGCGGCACGCTCACCTGGTTGCCGCAGCCCGGCCAGGTCGTCCACCGCGACGAACCGCTCTACGCGGTGGACGAGCGACCCGTCCGCGCCCTGTACGGCACGACACCGCTCTGGCGGTCACTTCGCGCCGGTGCCCGGGGCGCCGACGTCCGGCAACTCACCGAGAACCTGGCCGCCCTCGGGTACGACGTCCCCGCCGACGACGTGTTCGGCGCCCGGACCGGGGCCGCCGTCCGCCAGTGGCAGCGGGACCGCGGGCTGCCCGTCACCGGGGTCGTGGACGGCGATCAGATCGCCTTCGTCGACGGTGCGGTGCGTGTCGCCTCGGTCGTGGGGCAACTCGGGCAGCCGGTCGGCGGCGACGTCCTGCAGGTGACGAGCACGCACCGTGTCGTCTCGGTGCGGGTCCCCGCGCGGGACGCCGGACAGCTCGGCGTGGGGAGACGCGTCCGGGTGCTCGTCAACGGCGCCGGCGGCGCGATGTCGGGGTCGGTCACCGACGCCACTCCGAGCGAGACGGAAGACGGCCGGGACGAGGTCGACGTCACCGTGGCGTTCGACGCCGGTGATCGACGGCTGCCCGCAGCCGCCTCGGCGCAGGTGGTCGCCGAGGGGCGGACCGAGCGGGACGTGCTCTCCGTGCCCGTCTCGGCACTGGTCGCCCGTGGGAGTTCGGGGTACGCGGTCGAGGTCGTCGGTCGGGACGGGGTTACCGAGCGGGTCCCGGTCGAGGTCGGTCTCGTGGCGGACGGGCGCGCGGCGGTCACGGGAGACCTGGACGAGGGTGCGCGCGTGGTGGTGCCCTCGTGAACGGCGCCGTGCCCGTCCTGCCCGTACCCGCACCGCCGGTGCCGGCCCGGTCCGGGTCGGATGCCGTGCTGGTGCTCACGGACGTCACCCGCACCCACGGCGAGGTCCGGGCGCTCCGCGGCGTCTCGCTCCGGATCGACCGCGGCGAACTCGTCGCCGTGGTCGGACCCTCCGGTTCGGGGAAGTCCACGATGCTCAACGTCATGGGCACGCTCGACCGTCCGACCTCCGGCAGGGTGGAGGTCGCCGGCCGGGACGTCGGCGCGATGACGGACGACACGCTCTCCGCCCTGCGCGCCGAGCACATCGGTTTCGTCTTCCAGCACTTCCACCTGCAGGCCGGAGCCAGCGCCGCCGAGAACGTCGCGGACGGGTTGCTCTACACGGGCACACACCGGCGGGAGCGGATGCGGCGGGCGGTGACGGCGCTGGAGCGCGTCGGCCTGGGACACCGGACCGACCACCTGCCGAACCAGCTCTCCGGTGGCGAGCGCCAGCGCGTCGCGATCGCGCGGGCGATCGTCGGGGAACCGACCGTGCTGCTGGCGGACGAGCCGACCGGGGCCCTCGACACGGCCTCCGGCACCGCGGTCCTCGGCGTGCTGCGGGAGCTCAACGCCGCCGGCACCACGGTGGTCGTCATCACCCACGACCGGGAACTCGCCGCGGTCCTCCCACGGCAGGTCCGGATGCGTGACGGAGCGGTGGAGGACGACACCGGTGCGCACGACACCGGCCCGCGTGACACCGGCCCACGTGACACCGGCCCGCGTGACGCCGGCCCACGCGACACACCGGCGGGTCCCGTCGAGCTCGCCCCCGCGATCGGGGCCGACCGATGACCGCCGACCCCGCGACGGCCACACGACGCACCCTGGGCTCCGGCGACCTGCTCCGACTCGGGGTGTTCGGGCTCCGGACCCGCCCGACCCGGGTGGTCCTGTCCGCCCTGGGCATCGCCATCGGCATCGCGGCGATGATCGCGGTCGTCGGCATCTCCTCGTCGAGCAAGGCCGCGCTCGACCGGGTCCTCGACGCGCTCGGCACGAACGTGCTCACCGTGACGAAAGCCGAGTCGTTCGGCGAGACGCCCCCGCTCCCGGTTACCGCGGTCGACTCGGTCCGTCGGCAGGAGGACGTGCTCGCCGCAGCGGGGGTCGGCCGGGCCGACGACGGCCGGGTGTACCGGAACCCGTTCATCCCGGCCGCCGAGACGAAGGGCATCGGCGTGCTGGGGACCTGGGGAGACGTGCCCGAGGTCCTCGGCGGGTCGCTGGCGTCCGGGCGCTGGCTCGACACGGCTCCGGACGCACCGCCGCAGGTGGTGCTCGGAGCGTCCGCGGCACACGCGCTCGGGATCGACCAGGTGACGACGGACAGTCGCGTCTGGACCGGTGGCCGATGGCTGCAGGTCGTCGGGGTGCTCCGGCCGCTGGAACTCGCGACCGACCTCGACAACCAGGCTTTCGTGCCGCGGGACCTCGCGGCCGCGCTGGGCTTCGACGGGCACCCCACCGCCGTGTACACCCGCGTCGACCCGGATCGGGTGGCCCCGGCGCGCGACCTGCTCGCCCGGGTGGTCAGTCCGGCAGCCCCCCAGGACGTCGGGGTCACACGGCCCTCGGACGCGCTCGCCGCGAAGAACGCCACCGACGACTCCTTCACGGGCCTGCTGGTCGGGATCGGCGGGGTCGCGCTCCTGGTCGGCGGGATCGGTGTCGCGAACACGATGGTGATCACCGTGCTGGAGCGTCGGGCCGAGGTCGGCGTCCGCCGCGCGCTCGGAGCGAGACGGCGGGACATCCGGAACCAGTTCCTCGTCGAGTCGCTGCTGCTGTCGTTCCTCGGCGGTGTCGCCGGGGTGGTGATCGGGCTCGGCGCCACCGTCGTCTTCGCTCTGGCGCAGGGCTGGCCGATCGCGGTGCCGCTCTGGGTGGTCGCCGGCGGACTCGGTGCGACGGTGCTGATCGGCGGGGTCTCCGGGCTCTACCCGGCCGCGCAGGCCGCGCGGATCCCACCGACGAGCGCGCTCGCAGCAGCTTGACCGGACCACCCTGACCAAACTGCCGGAAGCGACGGTCTGGAGGCCCGGTGCCGGTTCGGCGGACCGGTACCGGGCCTCCTTCCCGTGTTGGGTTCATGTTGGTTTCAGTACAGAACAGTTGCGTTCGAGTGGGTTTGCTGCGTACAGTGCTCGAAACCCACGGGAACGAAGGAGTTCGGGCATGTACGCAACCGAGCGGCACGACGCCATCGCCGCCGCACTGCAGACCGCCGGCCGCGTGTCCGTCACCGACCTCGCCGCGCACTTCGACGTCACCACCGAGACCGTCCGCCGCGACCTGGACGCCCTCGAGCAGGCCGGGGTCCTGCGCCGCGTGCACGGCGGCGCGGTCTCGGTCGAACGGTCCAGCCTCGTCGAGCTGAGCGTCGCCGAACGCGAGGGGCAGCACGGCCGGGAGAAGACCGCGATCGCCCGCGCCGCGATGCGCCTGGTGCCGCCCACCTTCACCGGGTCGATCGCGCTCGACGCCGGCACCACCAGCGGTGCCGTCGCCGCGGAACTCGCCCGGTGGCAGCCCGAGCGGGCCGGAGCGACGATCACCGTGATCACGAACTCGGTCCCGATCGCCAGCACCCTGCAGCACAGCGACCACGTCGAGCTGCACCTGCTCGGCGGTCGGGTCCGTGGCGTCACGAGTGCCGCCGTCGGGACCGCCACCGTCGACCAGATCGGGGCACTCCGACCCGACGTTGCGTTCATCGGGACGAACGGGTTGTCCGCGGGCTTCGGCCTGAGCACACCGGACGAGTACGAGGCCGCGGTGAAGGCCGCGTACGTCCTCGCCGCCCGGCGCAGCGTGGTGCTCGCCGACGCCGCCAAGCACGGGGTGGAAGCCCTGATGCGCTTCGCCCGCCTCGACGAGATCGACACCGTCGTCACCGACCAGGCCCCGCCCGCCGACCTCGCCGGAGCACTCGCCGACGCCGACGTCGAGGTCGTCGTCGCATGACCGGCCGCATCGTCACCGTCACGCCGAACCCCTCGCTCGACCGGACGATCGAACTGGCCGGGGAACTCCAGCGTGGTGCCGTGCAGCGGGCCACCCGTTCCACGGCGGAGCCCGGCGGCAAGGGCGTCAACGTCTCCCGGGTCGTCGTCGCCAGCGGCGGGGACACCGTCGCGGTCCTGCCGGGCGACGAGCTCGACCCGGTGCTCGTCGGCCTGGCCGCCCGGGGCATCCCGACCGCCGCGCTGCCGATCGGTGCCGCGCTCCGCTCGAACGTCACCGTGACCGAACCGACCGGGACCACCACGAAGCTCAACGAGCCGGGTCCTTCGCTCGCCGGGCGCCTGGACGACCTGGCGGAACTCGTCGCCACCACCGCGGGGCCGACGCCGACCGGTCCGGCCGCCCGGTGGGTCGTGTTCGCCGGGTCCCTGCCGCCCGGGCTGCCCGACGACGCCCTCGCGGTGCTCGTCCGCGCCGTCCGCGCCCGGCACGGCGACGACGTCCGGATCGCGGTCGACTCCTCCGGCGTGCCGTTCACCGCGCTGCTGCAGTCCGGGGAACGGGTCGACCTGGTCAAGCCGAACGCCGAGGAGCTCGCCGAGGTCGTCGGCGGCGACCCGGAGCAGTACGAGCAGGACGCGGAGCGCGCCGCAGCTGCAGCCGCACGCCTCCGGGAGCGCGGAGTCGACACGGTCCTGCTCACGCTCGGCAGCGCGGGCGCCGTCCTCGTCGACGGCACCGGCTCATGGAGCGCCGCCGCCCCGCGTATCACGGCACGCTCCACGGTCGGTGCGGGCGACTCCGCGCTCGCCGGGTACCTGCTCGCCGAGGTCGCCGGAGCCCCGCCCGAGCGTCGACTCGCCCAGGCCGTCGCCACCGGTGCCGCCGCCGCCGGACTGCCCGGCAGCGACGTCCCGGCACTCGACGTCACCGACCCGGACGCGATCGTCGTCCACCGCCTCGGCACACCGCCGACACCGGCCGGGCACCGCCCGTCCGTCCCCGTCCCGCACGGCGCCTGACCACACGGTCCGTCGTCCCGTCGGTCCGGCCGCGACCTCGGTCCCCGGGCCGGTCCGGTCAGGTCAGATCACTCGTCCCACCAGCACAGCCCGGCGCACCGCGCCACCTGCGAAGGAGCAACCCATGTCCGCTGCGCACACCACCGGCGCCGGCGACGGCGCCGACCTGATCGGGGTCGACCTCGTCGGCCTCGACGAGGACCTCGGCGCCACCTCGTCCGACGTCATCCGCGTCCTCGCCGACCGCATCGCCGCGACCGGTCGAGCCGCCTCCGGCGACACCCTCGCCGCCGACGCCATCAAGCGTGAGGCGAGCGTCGGTACCGGCGTCCCCGGCGGCATCGCCATCCCGCACGCCCGGTCGACCTCGGTCACCGCTCCCACGCTGGCGTTCACCCGCCTGGCGCGGACGGTGCCGTTCGGTGCACCGGACGGCGACGCCGACGTCGTCTTCATGATCGCGGTGCCGGACGGCGCCGACAAGGACCACCTCACCGTCCTCTCCACCCTCGCCCGGGCGCTGATCCGCGACGACTTCACGGCCGCCCTCCGCGCCGCGACGACACCGCAGGACATCGTCGATCTGGTCGACCGCGAGGTGAGCGGCGAGGTCGCCGCAGCCGGCGTCGGCACCGCTGGACGAGCCTCCGGTACCCCGGCCGGCACCGGCACCGGCACCGCCGCCGGCCAGGAGGCCCGCCCCACGTCCGGCGCGGACACCCACGTCGTCGACAGCGACACCTCCGGCACCGGCGGGCGCCGCAAGGTCATCGTCGGGGTCACCGCGTGCCCGACCGGCATCGCGCACACCTACATGGCCGCCGACGCCCTGGTCGCCGCCGCCCAGCGCGCGGGCGCCGAGATGCACGTCGAGACGCAGGGGTCGTCCCAGGTGGAGCCGCTCGACCCGGCCCTCATCGCCCGCGCCGACGCCGTCGTCTTCGCGGTCGACGTGGACGTCCGCGACCGCAGCCGCTTCGCCGGCAAGCCGCTCGTGTCCGGCCCCGTCAAGCGCGGCGTGGACGAGCCGGACGCGATGATCGCCGAGGCCCTCCGCGCCGCCGACGACCCGAAGGCCGCACGGGTCTCCGGCTCCGCCGCCGAGGCCGGTACCAGCACCGCGAAGGACGAGCACTTCGGGCAGTCGCTGAAGCGCTGGCTGCTCACCGGCGTCTCGTACATGATCCCGTTCGTCGCGGGCGGCGGGCTCCTCATCGCGCTCGGCTTCCTGCTGTCCGGCTACGGCATCGCACTGACGCACGGCGACGACGGTGTCAACAACGCCGTGTGGACGCTGCAGCACTCCACGCTGCTCGACCTGCCGGCGCAGGGCCTCGGGTACTACCTCGGCGCTGCGGCGTTCCAGATCGGCTCGGTGTCGCTCGGGTTCCTCGTGGCCGCCCTCGCCGGGTACATCGCGTACGCGATCGCCGACCGGCCGGGCATCGCGCCGGGCTTCGTCGCCGGGTCCATCGCCGTCTTCATGAACGCAGGGTTCCTCGGCGGCCTGGTCGGTGGCCTCATCGCCGGTGCCGCCGCCTACTGGATCGGTCGCATCCCGACGTGGCGCTGGCTGCGTGGGCTGATGCCGGTCGTGATCATCCCGCTGTTCGCGTCGATCATCGCCTCCGGCCTCATGCTCCTGGTGCTCGGCGGGCCGATCGCCTGGCTGATGACCCAGCTGACCGAGTTCCTCAACTCGCTCTCCGGAGCCTCAGCGGTGCTGCTCGGGATCATCCTCGGCCTGATGATGGCCTTCGACCTCGGTGGCCCGGTCAACAAGGTCGCCTACGCGTTCGCCGTCGCCGGACTCGGTGCCGGTTCCGCCAGCAACGTCGTGCCGTTCGAGATCATGGCCGCGGTGATGGCCGCCGGCATGGTCCCGCCGCTCGCCCTGGCGCTCGCCTCGACCGTGCTGTACCGCAACGGCTTCACCAAGCCCGAGCGCGAGAACGGCAAGGCCGCGTGGCTGCTCGGCGCCTCGTTCATCTCCGAGGGTGCGATCCCGTTCGCCGCCGCCGACCCGCTGCGGGTCATCCCGGCGTCGATGGTCGGCGCTGCCGTCACGGGAGCGATCTCGATGGCCGCCGGTGTCACCTCGCGGGCGCCGCACGGTGGGATCTTCGTGTTCTTCGCGATCGGTGGCATCGGGATGTTCATCGTGGCGGTCCTGGCGGGGACGGTCGTCTCCGCGCTGGTCCTCGTGGCACTGAAGAAGTGGGTGCGCCGGGCGCCGGCGGCGACGGATGCTGCCGCCGCCCAGGCGGCCTCGGCCGGCGAGACGGTCGGCCAGCGCGCGCCGGTCGCGGTGTAGCCGCACCACCTGACGGACGGGAGGCCCGGTGCCAGCTGGCACCGGGCCTCCCGTCCGTCACGTGCTGGTGGGGACACGAGCGGCGGGACACTCCCGGAGGCTGACGCCGAGTGGTCACGAAGCGTCGTTCTGGAGGCTCGAGAACGACAGTTCATGACCACTCGGCGGAGGTGAGCGGGGTGTCGCCACCGGTGGGCGCGCCCCGCAGGCAGCCGGACTACATCGCGATGTTCGCCGTGACCGCGTCGATGTAGGCGGCGCGCTCCTCGCGGGAGTGCGGGCGGCCCGGGACGCCCGGGCGCTCCTCCCACGGCAGCGGCCCGGACTCGTGGCGGTACTCCACCCCGAGGGCGTCGAGGCGGGTCAGGTGCTCGGTCAGGCGCTCCCGGAAGTCCGCGACGTCCCGCGGCCCGGCGACGTCCGCCGACCAGAGTGCCTCGGACAGCGCGACCACGCGGGGGAACAGCTGGTAGTCGAGCCGTCGGACGGTGTCGACGTGCTCGGTCCACATGTTCGCCTGGCCGCCGATCACGTGCGCCCGCTCGGCCTCGGTCAACGACGACGGCACCGGGTCGAACGCGTAGACGTCGTCGACGGTGAGCACGATCGACACCGGGATCGGCTCGTTCGGCAGGTCGCTCTGCCGGTAGTCCAGGTACACCTGGTCGTCCGGGGTGGAGATGACGTCGTGCCCGCGACGGGCCGCGGTGACCGCTCCGCGCATGCCGCGCCAGGACACCACGGTCGCCGACTGGGAGAGCGTGCCGCCCTCGAGGATCTCGTCCCAGCCGAACGCCCGTCGCCCGTGCGACTCGATGTGTGCCGCGAGCTGTCCGACGATCCAGGCCTGCAGCTGCTCCTCGTCCTCGAGCCCGAGCTGCCGGATGCGCTCCTGCGTCCGCGGGTCGTCCTCCCACTGGTCCTTCGGGCACTCGTCGCCGCCGAGTCCGATGTAGGCGGACGGGAACAGCGCGACGACCTCGTCGAACACGTCCTCGAAGAACTGCACCGTGCTGTCGTCGGCGTTGAGGACGTCGTGCGCCACGCCCCACTCCGTCCAGACCTCGACCCGACGTTCCGGATGGACGCCGAGCTCCGGGTACGCGGCGAGGGCGGCGCGGACGTGCCCGGGCGTCTCGATCTCGGGCACGACGGTCACGAAGCGGTCCTCGGCGTAGGCGACGATCTCGCGGATGTCGTCCTGCGTGTAGAAGCCGCCGTGCGGACGGCCGTCGTACCCGGCGACCTGCAGCACCCCGTCGGCGTCGGGGACGTGCGCGCCGACCTGGGACTCCCGGCGCCAGGAGCCGACCTCGGTGAGCCGCGGGTACTTCTTGATCTCGATGCGCCAGCCCTGGTCCTCGGTGAGGTGGAAGTGCATGCGGTTGATCCGGTGCGCGGCGAGCTGGTCGATGACGCGCAGCACCTCGGCCTTGGTGCGGAAGTGCCGGGCCACGTCGAGCATGACGCCGCGCCAGGCGAACGCGGGAGCGTCCTCGACGACGGTCGCCGGCAGCGTCCACGCCGCGGTGCGGACCTGTCCTCGGCGGTACACGTCGGCGGGCAGCAGTTGCAGCAGCGCCTGGACGCCGTAGAACACCCCGGCAGCGCCGCCGCCCTCGACGGTGACGGCGTCCGGCGTGACGGTCAGGCGGAACGACTCCTCGCGGTCCTCGCCCGGTCCGGCGGGCAGGTCCTCCGGCGTCGCGGTGATCCGCAGGGCGATCACCGGCGCGTCGGAGTCGTCGGCGCCGGACAGCGGCAGCCGCGTGGAGGCTCGGAGCACCTGCTGCAGGTACTGTGCGGTCGACTCGGTGGCGGGCTCGGCGCTGATGCGCGTGCGCTCGTCGATGGTGAAGGTGCCGGACGAGTCGTTCCGGGATCGCGGTCGGGGGATCAGCATGTCGGTTCCACCATTCCTCAACGGTCTTTCGTAATGTGGAGATTATGGCGACGCACTCGAGCATGTCAACGATCGGCAGCTCCCCGGCCCTGCTCCGCAGGATGAACTCCCGCGCGGTCCTGGCCGAGTTGTTCCGGGCCGGACCCGACGTCGGGGACCCGGGGCGGGCCTCCCGGACGGTCACCGAGCTCGTCGCCGCCGTCGGTCTGACGCGGCCCACCGTCGAGGCGGCCCTGACCGACCTGGTCGCCGAGGGGTGGGTCGAGGAGCTCAAGGCCGTCGCCACCCCCAACCGCGCCGGACGACGAGCTCGACGCTTCCGCATCGACGCGCGATCCGGACTGGTGCTCGGCATCGACCTCGGCCTGCACGCCGTCGTCGGCGTCCTCGCCGACCTGCACGGCGACCCCGTCGCCCGCACCGAGCAGTTCGCCCCCACCCTGGCGCCGATCGAACAGGCCGTGGCCGCGGTCCGCGAGGTCGTCGACCGCCTGGTCGGCACCCTGCCGCCCGGACGGCTGCTCGCGGTGACCGTCTGCGTGCCCGCGATCATCGACCGCACCGGCCGGATCGTGCACACGGTCGCCGCGCCCGAGTGGCAGAGCGAGGGCATCACCGAGCGCATCGCCGCACTGGTCCCCGACGCGGTCACCGTGTTCGAGAACGACGCCAAGGCAGCGGCCCGCGCCGAGGCCGCCTGGGGCCGCCTGCACGGCGTCCGCGACGGCCTGCTCCTGGTGATGGGACGACAGATCGGCGCGGCACTGGTCGTCGGGGGCGCGGTCGCGCAGGGAGCCCACGGAGCCGCGGGCGAGGTCGGCGGACTCGCCGCGACCGGGTGGCCGGGTGCGGCGCGCGCCCTGGAGGCCCGGACCGGTCCCGGCACGGGCCCGACGTCCCCGGGTGGTCGCGGTGGCAGCGCCCTGGCGGGCGGGTCCGGCGCCGCACTGGGCGTGGAGGACGGGCGGGCCGCGGTCCGTGCGCTCGCCGCGGACGTGGCACCCGGGGTCGCGCAGCTCGTGGCGGCCGTGGACCCCGAGGTCGTGGTCGTCGGTGGCGAGGTGCTGCCCGACGGTGAGGAGTTCTGTACCGCCCTGGCCGCCGAGCTCGAGCGGTTGCCGGGCCTCGGCGTCCCGGGCGCCCCGGCGGTGGCGGTGGTGCCGTCCGGCCTCGGGCGCGACGCGGTGTCGCGGGGAGCGGTGGCGCGGTCCCTGGCGACCGCGCGGGCCGAGCGGCTGGGGCTCGGCGCGGGGCTGCACGCCGGCGTCGCCTGACCGGGCAGCGCCGCGACGGTCTGGGTGGGCGCGGCGGCCTGGGCGGACGGGGCGGGCGCGGCGGCCTGGGCGGTCGCCGCGGTCGGGGGTGGCGGGAGTGGTCGCGCGGGCGAGCCGTACACCGGAGTCTGTCAGCCCGCTCAGGCAGGGTGACGGGATGACGACTGCCGTGCCCTCGACCGTCGCCCACGCCGGCGTCCCGACCGCGTCCTCCGGGTCAGGCGGTGGCCCGGACCCCGACATCGGCGGGCTGACCGGCCTGGTCCTGCAGGTCATCGACTCGATGGGGGAGTGGGGCGTCGCCCTCATGCTCTTCATCGAGACGGTGTTCCCTCCGATCCCGTCCGAGGTGATCCTGCCGCTGGCCGGGTTCCTCGGGGGTGCCGGCCGGATGGACCTGACGCTCGTGCTGGTCCTGGCGACCGCAGGGTCGTACGTCGGGGCGCTCGTGCTCTACTGGCTCGGCGCGGTGATCGGCTTCGACCGGACCGTCCGCTGGTTCGGCAAGCTGCCGCTCGTCGACGAGGACGACTTCCGGAAGGCGGCGTCCTGGTTCCACCGGCACGGCAAGAGCGCGGTGTTCTTCGGGCGTCTGGTGCCGGTCGTGCGGAGCCTGATCTCGCTGCCGGCTGGGGCCGACCGGATGCACCTCGGCACCTTCAGCCTGTTCACCGTGCTCGGCAGCGGGCTCTGGAACTCGATCCTGGTCCTCGGCGGCGCAGCCCTCGGCACCCAGTACGAGCGCGTCGAGGCGTACACCGAGTGGATCGACCGGGCCGTGTACCTGGCGGTCGTCGTGATCGTGGTGGCGTTCGTCGTCCGTCGGGTCCGACGCGGCCGGGCCGCAGCGCGGTCGACCGCGTCGGAGTAGCCGGCGGGGGTGGTGGCCCCTAGGCCTTCGTGAGCGCCGACTCCTTGTGGGCCGCCTTCTTGCCGGACTTCTCGGACTCGATGATCCAGTACGGGTCGTCGTCGGTCGGCTTGAAGGCCTGCCCGTCGAACTCGAAGTCCGCGGTCTTCTTCTCGACGAGCTTGCCCGTCGTCGTGCCCTGGGACGTGTTCCAGTGCACTTCGTCGCCCTTGCGCATGTCGGCCTCCCGCCTCGTCCGGACCGGCTGTCCGGGACCCGGACGGTACCCGGGCCGCTCCACAGGACGCTGGCACCATCCCTGATGCGCAGTTGTGCCCCGAGGACGGGTCACATTCGGGTAACCGAGCCTCGGATCGACGGGGCCGCGCGTACCGTTGCCGAGGAGTCACACCGCGAGGACCGACGCGGATCCGGACTCCCGAAGGATCGACGAACGCATGAGCTTGGCCACCGACACCGCGCGAGCGGACACCGTTCTGGCAGGACGGTACCGCCTCGTGAAACTGATCGGCACGGGCGGCATGGGCTCGGTGTACGAGGCACGTGACGAGCACACCTACCGCGCCGTCGCCGTGAAGATGTTCGCGACGCCGGAGCGCATGACCACCGCCGACCGGGTCCGCCAGGAGCGCGAGATCCGCCTGCTCAGCATGCTCTCGCACCCGGGCCTCATCCCGCTCTACGACGCCGGCACCCACGACTTCGAGGACGGCCCGCACCGCTTCATCGTGATGGAGCTCATCGCGGACGCCACCCTGCTGCGCCGCCTGGCCGAGGGCCCGCTGCACAACTACGAGGTCGCGGACCTCGGGGCGCAGCTCGCCGATGCACTGGCCTACGTGCACTCCCGCGGGATCGTGCACCGGGACGTCAAGCCCGCGAACATCCTGCTGAGCGACGAGGGTGCGTCCGGGTTCGTCCGGACCGTCAAGCTCACCGACTTCGGCGTCGCGCACTTCGTCGACGGCTCCCGGCTGACCAACGACGGCACGATCATCGGCACCGCCGCGTACCTGTCGCCGGAGCAGGTCGCCGGCGAGCCCATCAGCTACGCCACCGACGTCTACTCGCTCGGCCTGGTGCTGCTCGAGTCGCTGACGGGCGTGCAGGAGTACTCCGGCACCGTCATCGAGGCAGCCCTCGCCCGGCTCCGCCGCGACCCGCAGGTCCCCGACACCGTCGCCTCCGAGTGGCGGGAACTGCTCACCCTGATGACCGCACGGGACCCGGCACGCCGGCCCACGGCGGTCGCGGTCGCCCGTGCCCTGCGCGGCGGGTCGACGCAGGTCACCGGTCCGGTGCCGCTGGGACCCGACCGGGAGGTCCGCCGCAAGGAGCACCGCATGCACCGGGCCGCCCACCGGCACGCCCGGCGCGGCACGTTCGACGTGGTCCGGCGCTGGCGTCGACGGAACGTGCTGGCCGCGTCGGCCACCGCGCTGGCGGTCGCGGCGGCCTGCGTCGGCAGTTACGTCGTCGGCGTGCTGCACTGAGCGGGAGCACGAGCCGCCCCCCACTGGCTGCTCGCCGCGGCCGATCAGGCAGGATGGGTGCATGAGCGACCAGCGATGGATCAAGATCTGCGGCCTCTCCACCCCGGAGACGGTCGACGCCGCCGTCGAGGCCGGGGCGGACGCCGTCGGGTTCGTCTTCGCCGCCGGCAGCCCCCGCACCGTCACCGCCGACACCGCGAAGGAGCTCGCCGAGCGCCTGCCGGACGGCGTCGACGCCGTCGGGGTGTTCCGTGACCAGCCGATCGACGAGGTGGTCGGCATCGCCTCGGCCGTCGGGCTCACCACCCTGCAGCTGCACGGCCGCGAGTCCGCGTCGGACTTCGCCCGCGCCCGCGACGCCGGCTTCTTCACGATCCGCGCCCTCGCTGCCGCTGACTACCTGGCCGAGACCGCGGAACAGCGCACCGCGTTCGACCACGACCTGCTGCTGCTCGACGCGGCCGTCCCCGGCAGCGGGCACCTGGTCGACCCGGCGACGCTGACCGGCACCGTCGACGAGGCGTGGATCCTGGCCGGCGGCCTCACGCCGGAGAACGTCGCGGGTCTCGTGCAGCGCCTCGACCCCGACGGCGTCGACGTGTCGAGCGGTGTCGAGTCCGGACGCGGCGTCAAGGACGTGCGTGCGATCCGGGCGTTCGTCGAGGCGGTCCGCAGCATCCCCTGACGGTCCGACCGTTCTGACGGGTCGCCGGTCCGCCGATCCGCCGGTCCGATGACCTGACGACGTCGGGGGGCCTCCCGGCCGGGAGGCGCGTCAGGCGGTCCGGAGGGTCGGGATCAGTCCGCGGAGGAACGCGTCGGTGTCCTCCCAGCCCTCCACCGCGTGGCAGGGGACACCGAGCGCCTTGACGGGGTAGTCGTTGCCCTCGGGGTCGAGCCGGTCGCCGACGAAGAGCATGTCGTCGAGCGCGATGCCGGTGATCTCGGCCAGGCGCTGCATGCCGTACGCCTTGTCGATGCCCTTGCGGGTGATGTCGACGCTGGTGGAGCCGCCGGAGCGGACCTCGAGGTCGGGGAGCTCGGCCTGCACACGGCGGCGGAGGTCGTCCTTCTTCGCTCCGGTCGGGTCCCACTGCTTCTTGACGTCCACCGGGGCGGCCTGGCCGAGCGCCGAGAACGTCACCTGCGACCCGCGGTCCTCGAGGATCGCGCCCCACGTCTCGGACTCCCAGTAGCCGGCGTCCTTCGCCTGCGCCTCGACGGCGGCGAGGGCACGGGCCTTCTCATCGTCGGTGAGGTCCTCGGCGTACTGCAGCACCCAGTCCTGTTCCCACGCGTAGTACCGGGTGCCGCACGTCGGCAGGAGGTGCAGGTCGTCGAGACGCAGCCCCGGACGCTTCCGGAGCGGCGTGACGAGCTGCTGTTCGAACTGCTGGAAGTTCCCGCCGCTGATGACGGCGACGGGAACGACGTCGAGCAGCGCGGCGAACGTCTCGAGCATCTGCGGATCGAGCGGGGACTTCGACGGCGCGAGCGTGTCGTCGAGGTCGAAGGCGACGAGGCGAGGTGCGGACATGCCCTCGATCATGCCAGGCGACTACTCCTTGACGAGCACGACCTCGTCGAGGGGGATCCGGGTGCGCGGGGCGACCTCGCGCTCTGCTGCCTTCTCGTCGAGCTGCGCGGCGTCGGCGACGTGACCGATCGCGGTGACCGTCACCGGGACGAGGTGTTCCGGCAGGTCGAAGGCGGCGCGGACCGCGTCGACCTCGAAGCCGCCCATCTGGTGCAGGTGCAGACCCTCGGCGTGTGCCTGGACGGCGAGTGCGGCGACGGACTGGCCGAGGTCGTACTCCGCCCAGCGTCGCGCCTCGCCGTCGGCCGTCACCGGCTCGGCGATCGCGACCAGGAGTGCGCCGGCGCGGTGCGCCCAGGCACCGTTGAAGCCCATCAGCGTGGCGTGGATCGCGTCGAAGGTGCGCGTGCCGCGACGACCGACGATGAACCGCCGGGGCTGGGTGTTGGCAGCCGACGGCGCCCAGCGAGCGGCCTCGAGGAGGGCATCGAGCTGCGCGTCCGAGATCGTCGCGGTCTCGTCGTAGGAGCGCGGGCTCCACCGTTCCTCGAGCAGGGGCACGAGGGGCTGGCTGGAGTCCGTGGAGCGGGAGAGCGTCGTCTGCGTGGTCATGGTTGCCCGAACAACCGTGGGATCACCGGTATTTCCCGACGCGCCTGCGAAGATGGGCAGGATGAGTGGCGTCCTGATCGGCTTCGCGATCATCGCCGCCGTCATCGTGACCGGCTACGGCGTCGGTCGCGCCGGACTGCTCGGACCGCACGCGCAGTTCGTGCTGAGTCGGCTGGCGTTCTTCGTCCTCATGCCGTGCCTGCTGTTCCACACGATCGCCACGGCCGACGTCCGGACGCTGTTCTCGCCGATGCTCGCCGTGTCGGCGATCACCGCGCTGTCCGTCGCCGCCGGCACCGCCCTGGTCTTCGCGCTCGTGCTCCGGCGGCCGCTCACCACCACGACCGTCGGGGCACTCGCCGCCTCGTACTCGAACGCCAACAACATCGGGCTGCCCGTCGCCGTCTACGTCCTCGGTCAGGCGACCGCCGTGGTGCCGGTGATCATGCTCCAGCTCGTCGTGATGGCCCCGATCGCGCTGACCGTGCTCGACGCGGCCACGGCCTCCGGTGGCGGCTGGCGACGTCGGGTGCTCGGGCCGGTGTCGAACCCGCTCATCATCGCGTCGCTGCTCGGCCTGCTCTGCTCCGTCACCGGCGTCACGCTGCCGGACCCGGTGCTCGAGCCGTTCGCCCTGGTCGGCGGCGCGGCGGTCCCGGTCGTGCTGCTCTCGTTCGGGATGAACCTGCACGGCGCGGCACCGCTCCGGGAGGCGGCCACCCGGGTCGACGTGCTGCTGGCGAGCGGCGTGAAGCTCCTGGTGATGCCGGCGGTCGCGTTCCTGCTCGCCCGGTACGCCTTCGGGCTCGACGACCAGCGCGTGTTCGTGCTCACCGTCCTCGGCGGGTTGCCGGCGGCCCAGAACGTCTTCAACTACGCCCAGCGGTACGGGGCCGCGGTGCCGGTCGCACGGGACGTGGTGCTGCTCACGACCGTCGGGTCGGTGCCGGTCCTGGTCGGGATCGCGGCGCTGCTGAACCCGTAGGGCGTGCGGCCGCGCCGTCGGACCGCGCCAGCCCGGGCCGGCAGTCTTCCGCCGAGGGGTCACGGAGTGTCGGCTGGGGGCGGCTTGAGCGACAGGGTGTGACCGCTCGGCGGGAGTGAGCGGGGTGTCGTGGAGCCGCAGAGGCCGGTCGGGAGGCGCGGAGCGGGGCCGGGACGCGCCTCCCGGCCGGTCAGAAGATCATCGGGCGGTCGTCGTCCAGGACCGTGTCGAGGTCCAGGTCGACCGACACCGGAACGTGGTCGCTCGGGGCATCGCCCTTGCGCTCGTCGCGGTGGATGGTGGCGCCCACCGTCACGTCAGCGAACGCCTGCGAGCCCATCACGAAGTCGATGCGCATGCCCTCGTTGCGGGGGAAGCGGAGCTGCTTGTAGTCCCAGTACGTGTACCCGGTGGGCACGAGCGGCCGGACGACGTCCTGCAGGCCGCGCTCCTCGAACGTGCGGAACGCCGCACGCTCCGGCTCGCTGACGTGCGTGGAGCCCTCGAAGACACGCATGTCCCAGACGTCCTCGTCGAGCGGTGCCACGTTCCAGTCGCCCATCAGCGCGAGGGGCAGGTCGGGCTCGGCCTGCAGCCACTCGGCGGTGCGGTCGGCCAGCTGCGCCAGCCAGTCGAGCTTGTACGTGTAGTGCGGGTCGCCGAGCTCACGGCCGTTCGGGACGTACAGGCTCCACAGTCGGACGCCCTCGACCGTGACACCGATGGCACGAGCTTCCACGGGCAGGTCCGGGCCCTCCTGCCCCTTGAGGAATCCCGGCTGGCCGGGGAAGTCGCGGGTGACGTCCTCCATCGGCAGCCGGCTGGCGAACGCGACGCCGTTCCACTGGTTCAGGCCGTGCGCCTCGACCGTGTAGCCGGCGGCCTCGAACGCCTCGACCGGGAACTGCTCCGGCTTGCACTTGATCTCCTGCATGCCGAGGACGTCGACGTCCTCCCGCACCAGCCAGTCGACGACCCGACCGACTCGGGTGCGGACGGAGTTGACGTTCCAGGTCGCGACGCGCATGGGATCGAACCTACCGGGAGCGACCGACCGGCCGCCCGGGGCGGCCCTGTCGGCGGACACGCCCCGGTGGCAGGGTGTTGCCTGGACCCACATCAGACCAGCACCGCAGGAGGCACTCATGGCAACGACGGCGGACTCCGACCGCGTGGACGGCACGACCACCGGCAGCACCACCACCCAGGTCACCGCGAAGGGCCGCACGATCATCGACGACGCTGTCGTCGCGAAGGTCGCCGGCATCGCCGCCCGCGACGTGGCCGGCGTGGTCGCCCTGGGCGGCAACACCGCGCGGGCGTTCGGCGCGATCCGTGACGCCATCGGCTCGAGCGACCTCGGCCAGGGCGTCCGCGTCGAGGTCGGCGAGACCCAGGCCGCCGTCGACCTGACCCTCGTCGTCGCCTACCCGATGCCGATGCAGCAGGTCGCCTCCGCGGTCCGCCAGGCCGTGACCGACGCCGTCACCGACCTGGTCGGACTGCAGGTCACCGAGGTCAACATCGCGATCGTCGACGTCGACATCCCCGCGCTCGACGCCCCCGCCACTGCGCCTGAGACGCGCGTCCGGTGAACACCACCGTCGTCGGCATGGCCGTCGGGGCGGTCCTGGCGATCGTCGCCCTGACGCTCGGCTTCTGGGCGTTCGTCGTGGTCGCCGTCGCCATCGCGCTCGGCGGCCTGATCGGCCGCATCGTCAGCGGCGACGTCGACGTCCGCCGCCTGCTCGACGTGCTCCGCGGTCGCCGGAGCTCCTCGTGAGCGCAGCCGCGCTGCCCGGCACCGACCGGATCGCGTCCCCGGCACTCGTGCACACCGCCCAGGCCGTCGCCGCCGAGGCGCTCCGTGCACCGCTCCGGGAGGTCCGTGCCCGGGTCGTCGACGACGGTCGCGGTGCGCTGGCGGTCGAGGTCACCAGCCCGCTCGTGCTGCCGGCACTCGGCTCGCACACCGTCCCCGACGAGCCGGTCCTCGCCACGGCGCACCGCGCCCGCGCCACCATCGCCGAGCGTCTGCGGACGATCACGGGGCGGAAGGTCGAGCGCGTCTCGGTGACCTTCTCGTCCGCCGTCCTGGACGTCCCACGGAGGGTCCGGTGAGCCCGGAGCTCGGCAAGGACACCCCGCCCGCGGACGACGACCGCTTCGTGCGTCGCATGGTCCGGCGCGAGACGTCGGCGTCAAGGACACCCTCCGTCGTCGCCGCGATGGTCCTGCTCCTGGTGCTCGCCGCGGCCGTGGGGACCGCCGCGGTCGTCGTCTTGCTCGACGAGCGCATCGCCGGCATCGACCCGCGAACCGTCGTGGACACCGCCGTCCGGGCCCCGGCCGGCCTGATCGACGCCGTGGTCGTCGCCGTCGGTGCCGTCATCGCCCTGGTGGGCCTCTGGTTCCTGCTGCACGGGCTCCTGCCGTCCCGACGACCCCGGCACGCGGTCCGCTCGGCCCGACTCGGTGTGGTCGTCGACGACGAGGTCCTGGCCTCCGCCGCAGCCCGCGCCGCCCGCGCCGCGACCCGTCTCGCGCCGGATGCCGCCGTCGGCTCCGTCGGTCGCCGGACGCTCGACGTCGTGCTGCTGCCGGCCTCCGGGGTGGACGTCGCCGCGCTCGCCGCCACCGAGGCCGTGGAACGCGAACTCGCCGCCGTCGACGCCGTCCCCCCGCTCACCGCACACGTCCGCGTGCGCTCCACCGGCCGGATCGACGGATGAACGGCACGAACCGCGCACTGAACCGGGTCGTCCTGGTCCTGGTCGGCCTGGTGTTCCTGGCGCTCGGGGCCGCCGTCGTCCTGGTGCAGACGCTGCCCGCCGCGGCGGACCTCTGGCAGACGGCCGCGGACCGGACGCTCGGCGGCGTCCGGTCCGGCGCTGCCGACTCGTCCGCGTGGTGGTGGGCGCTCGGCGGCGCCGTCGTCCTCGGTGTCCTGGCGCTGCTCGTGCTCAGCGCGATCGGGGGTGGCCGCACCGGCACGGTCCTGCAGGACGACGGGCCCGACGGTTCACTGCCCGGTCAGGTCCGGATCGAGGCCGCGGCGGTCGAACACGCGCTCTCCGCCGCCATCAGCCCGCTGCCGCAGGTCGCGTCCCTGGCGGTCGACGTCCGGCGCGTCCGCCGCCGCACCGCGATCCGGATCGTCGTCCGTACCCGGCGCGGAGCACCACCACGAGAGGTCGTCGACCGCGTCGAGGACGTCGTCCGCGACCTGGACGCACTGCTCGGACAGCGGTTGCCGGTGCTGCTCCGGATCGTCCGCGGGGGCTCCTCGCGCCCGGACCGGGTGCGCTGACCCGTGGAGCGACCGGACGACCTGGCCGGCCGCGGTGGGCAGCCGGACGAACCGGTCACGGTCCCGGACGCCGTCGCCGAGGTCGCCGACGGCCGGACCCTCGTGCCGGTGTGGGTCAACTCTGCTGGCGGCACGACCTTCCGGATCGGCCCGTCGCCCGACCGTGCCGAGGCGTACGTGAAGTGGGTGCCGCCGCACCACGCGCCCTGGATCGCCGCCGAGGTCGCCCGACTGCGGTGGGCCGGCCGGTGGCTCACCGTGCCCGAGGTCGTCGACCACGGAGCGGACGGGTCCGGCGCCTGGATGACCACCCGGCCGGTCGTCGGGTGGAGCGCCGTCGACCCGCGGTGGCACGACGACCCGCGCAGGGCGGTGATCGCGGTGGGGGAGGGGCTCCGAGCGATGCACGAGACCCTGCCCGTCGCGTCGTGCCCGTTCGTCTGGTCGACCGGGGAACGACTCGACCGGGCCCGGGCAGCCGGACGCGACGTCGACGCGATGGGCCCGCAGCCGGAGACCGACCAACTGGTCGTCTGCCACGGTGACGCCTGCACGCCGAACACCCTGGTCGGCGACGACGGTCGGTGGATCGGGCACGTGGACCTCGGCGCCCTCGGGGTCGCGGACCGGTGGGCCGACCTGGCGGTGGCGTCGATGAGCCTCGGGTGGAACCACGGCCCCGGGTGGGACGACCTGTTCCACGAGGCGTACGGGCTGCCGCAGGACCGGGACCGGACGGCCTGGTACCGCATGATGTGGGAGCTGGACGTCGACGACGTCGACGATCCGCGCGGTGCGGGAGGGGCCTCCCGGCCCTGACCGCAGGAGGCGCGGACTAGAAGCCGACCCCGCGAGCCGCCATGAACCCGACCGGGTTCACGGTGCCGCCGCCGACGTGCGTCTCGAAGTGCAGGTGGCAGCCGGTCGAGTTGCCGGTCGACCCGACGAGCGCGATCAGGGCACCAGCGCCCACCCGCTGCCCGGGGGCGACCCGGAACCCGCCGTCGACGATGTGGCCGTAGGCCGTCTTGACGCCGCCGCCGTGGTCGATGCGGACGTAGTTGCCGTAGCCGCCGTACCGGCCGACGTACTCGACGGTGCCGGCGGAGGCGGCGACGATCGCGGTGGAGCAGCCGCTGCCCAGGTCGAGGCCGTCGTGCATGGCGACCGCACCCGTGTACGGGTTCACGCGGACGCCGTAACCGCTGGTGATCCAGCCACCGGCCGGGCGGACCCAGCCGGACCCGGAGCCGGAGCCCGGTGCCGCCCCGCCGCCACCGGCGGACGGAGCGCCGCTGCCACCGCTGCCACCGCCGCCCTGGTTCGCCGCAGCCGCGGCAGCCGCCGCCTGCTGGGCACGCAGCTGGCGGGCCAGCTCGGCCTCGAGCGCCTTGCGCTTGCGCTCTTCCTCGGCCTTGCGGATCCGCTCGCCCTTCTCGTACTGGGCCTCGGTCGTGGCGCGGCCCGACGTCAGCGAGGTGAGCTGCGCCTCGAGCCGGGACTTGTTGTCCTCTTGCTCGTCGTAGGCGGCCTGGGCACGGTCGGATGCGGCCTGCGCTTCGCCCATCCGGTCCTGCGCGGCCTGGGCGAGGTCCTTCAGCGCGACGGCTGCCCGGTCGGCCTGGTCGGTGAGGGAGCGGGCGACGGATGCGTCGGTGGTGGCCGCGGTCTCGACGCGTTCGGCCTGCTCGGACAGCTTGCTCAGTGCTCCGAGGTCGTAGAGCAGGTCGCGGGTGCCTTCGCCCCCGGTGATCACGCTGGTCGTGACGTCGCCACCGCCCGAGCGGGCCATCTGCGCGGCGAAGCGGCCGGCCTGCGCCGCGCTGGCGTCGGCGATCTCGGCGTGCTCCTCGGCGTCGTCGCGGAGCGCCTGCTCCTTCTCGGCGGCGCGGAGGGCCTTGCGCTGCGCGGCCTCGAACGCGGCACCGAGTCGATCCGCCTCGGCCTTCGCGGCGTCCGCCTCTTCCGACAGGCTGGCGATGATGCCGCGGATCTCGACGATCTGGGACTGCTTGGCGGACTCCTTGCCCCGGGCCGCGAGGACGTCATCCCACGACGGGTACGAGGCGGCCTGCGCGACCGGTGCGTCGAGGACCAGCGAGCCGACCAGGCCGGCGATCGCGAGCGCGGTGGCGAGCAGGCGTCGGCGGCCCGCGGAGGCGGAGCGGGGACGGGAGGCGGGGACCACGGTGCGAGACATCGGAACGGAGCCTATACATCCCCACAGGTGGAACCCTGCGGCGACGCTCCGCTGTGGACGACACGGGCGCGAGATCGGGATGTGGAGGGTGCGTACCCCGGTGCCCCGGACCGAGGCGTGAGGGCTCCCGTCGCGCAGGACCCGCCCGTTCAGAACCCGCGGTCGCGCAGGATCTGCTCGGCCGACCCGACGACCCGCTTCCGCAGCACGTCGGCGCCCCGGGTGTCCGCGTAGTCGTACACGTCGTACCCGGTGCAGTGCGTGATCGTCGCCGGGCGTCCGAGCGAGTCCTCGACCGGGGTCGTCCAGACGTCCCCGGAGCCGATCACGACGTAGTCCGGGCGGGCGTCCCGGTAGGCGCCGAGGTCGACGAGCCACGGGTAGGTGTCGAACGAGTCGCGGACCTGCAGCAGTCGGACGTCCTGCTCCGCGTAGGCCGCGAGCGGACGCACCGTCCAGAACTGACCGACGCCGACCGGGTCGCGACCCTCGTTCCGCTGCGCGTCGACCCAGCGGTCCAGGCAGGCCACCGGCGTGTACCGCGCCGCTGCCACGGTCCTGACCGTGCCGGGTGTCACGGCGATCCCGAGGACGAGCACCGCGGCGGCCGCGACCGCCAGCGCGGTCCGGAGACCGCGCACCGGTCGGTGCAGCCGGGTCCGACGGACGGCGGTCCGGGTGAGTTCGCACACGGCGACGACGGCCAGGAGCGGCATCGCGACGACCGGCTCGAGGTAGCGCGGTGTCTCCGAGCCGGCGACGACCACCCCGACCGACACGGCCACGATCGTCACCAGGGGCAGCGCGGTCGCCACGAGCACCGTCCGGGAGGTCCGTGCGCGCCACGCCCAGGCCGTCCCGCCGGCGCTCAGCAGCACCCCGAGCAGCATGAGCAGCAGTCCGGCGTCCCCGGCCGCCGACGCCGCCCGGTCGTCGGTGAGCGAGGCGAAGAACGCCGCGGTCGCCCCGGCCCGCTCCGGGTGCACGTAGGTCGAGGGGTCGAGGGAGACGAACGGCCGCAGCGGGATCCGCAGGAGGTACCCGAGGACGGCACCGAGCGTCAGCGTCACCGAGACCCAGGTCGCCGGTCGCCAGGGCACGCGGCGGGCGAGCGCGAGCAGTGCCAGCGTCACGACGACCGGTCCGGCCGACCACGGCACGTACAGCGGGTTGGACGCCGTGCTCAGCGCCGCCACCAGCCCGAGCGTCGCGAGGACGGGGACGGAGGCCCGCCCGGTCCGCACCGTCCGGAGGACCAGGACGGCGGTCCCGAGCATCGCGAGCACCGCGCCGTAGTAGTAGGTCGTCGTGAGGAGCAGCGAGGCCAGCTCGAGCGAGGTCGCGGTCGCCGAGGACTCGGTCAGCACGAGCATGGTCAGCAGGACGACGGCGACCACGGACACGGCGACCCGAGCCGGGCGACCGGCCGACGGCATGAGTTCGTTCGCCGCTGCCCGGACGAGGGCGTACACGGCCAGCAGGACGAGGACGCCGTTCAGCGCCAGGGCCTGCTGCGGTGTCGCGGTCACGGCCGCGGTCGCCAGGTAGACCGGCAGTTCGGGGAAGAAGAACAGCGCCGGGGACATCGCCCACTCGAACGGCTGTCCGAGCGCGATCGACCGCGCCACCAGCGGCAGGAGCACCGAGTCCCCGTCGTACCAGAGGAGCGCCACCCGGGCCGTGGCGAGCACGTGACGCAGGGCGAGGACCGCGAGCACCAGCGCGAGGACCGCTCCGAGGGCCTCCTGCGCGACCGCCCGGACGACGGTGGATCGGGGGCGGCGGTCGCCGGCCTCGATCGGTCGGACGCCGTCCCGCGGACGGGCGAGGGGCATGACCGGAGCGTACCGGCGTCGGCATCGGAGCAGCCGGACAGTGCGCCCGGGTGAGCGCGGAACGGCCGTCGCCGCTACCCTTGACCACCGTGACCCACGCGCGCGAGCAGTTGATCGAGCACATCAAGGCCGATGCGGTCTTCCACGGCGACTTCACGCTGACCAGCGGGAAGCAGGCCTCCTACTACATCGACCTCCGCAAGGTGAGCCTCGACCACCGCGTCGCGCCCCTGATCGGCCAGGTCATGACCGAACTCATCGCGAGCGTCCCGGACGTCGACGCCGTGGGTGGTCTGACGATGGGCGCCGACCCGATCGCGAGCGCCGTGCTGCACCAGTCCGCGGCACGTGGCGGCTCGTACGATGCCTTCGTCGTCCGCAAGGAGCCCAAGGACCACGGCCGCGGCCGTCAGGTCGAGGGCCCCGACGTCCGCGGCAAGCGCGTCATCGTGCTCGAGGACACCTCGACCACCGGTGGGTCCCCGCTCAAGGCCGCCGAGGCGCTCGAGCGCGAGGGCGCCGTCATCGCCGCCGTCGCCGTCGTCGTCGACCGGGACACCGGCGCCAAGGAGAAGATCGAGGCGGCCGGCTACCCGTACCTGGCGGCGATCGGGCTGGCCGACCTGGGGCTGTCCGCGTGACCGAGGAGCGTCCGGAGGGGCGCGACGAGTCCGACCGGTCGGTCGCGCCCGAAGACGGGGGCGACGGACAGGAGGCTCGGCGCGGTCCCGACCCGGACGCTCCGTTCCACGGTCTCCGCAGTGCGGCGGACATCTTCGGCGCGCCGATCACCGAGGAGGAGTGGCCGTCCCGCCGTGAGCGTCGTGAGGCTGAACGTGCCGCTCGGCAGGCGGGACAGCCGGAGCCGGAGCCGTTCACGGCCCCCGCGTCGGTACCGGCCTCCGCGCCGCAGGCCGACCACGAGCACGACGACGTCGTTCACGAGCTCGACGACGTCCGTCACGGGCAAGCCGACGACGTGCACGGGCAGGCCGATGCCGCGGCGGAGCCGGACCCCGCGGCGACCCAGGCCATCTCGATGCCCGAGGAGCTGGCGCTGCCGGGTGGTGTCGCGGGCCGGGTGCCGCCGCCCGCCGCCGTGCCGCCGGTGTCGAACGCCCCGGACCCCCGCGCGATCTCGCTGCCCACCGCCCGGTCCGATCGTGACCTCCGTGCTGCCGAGGCCCGGGCGATCGAGGACGAGCGCCGCCGCACCGACCCGGACGGCGTCGGTCGTGACGACGTCGACTGGCTCGGCCGTGCCCGTCCGACCGCGGGCGTTGACGGCGGGACGCCGGTGCCGCCCGCGTTCCACGGTGGTCCCGACGCGCAGCCGGTCGGGGTGCAGGGCGCGCTGCCGCCCACGTCCGAGCCGCCGACCTTCACCGAACTCCTGCGTCTCGGGGACGACGTCGATGCCGCGCCGCAGGCCGACCGTCCGTTCGACTGGTCCCTGCTGGACGACCAGACCGGCGAGGTCCCGACGACGCTGACCCGTGACGCGTTCGACACGAACCTCGTCGCGGCGGACTCCTGGGCGACGGGCGCCCCGGTCGCTGCCGAGCCGGTCGTCGATCCGGTCGTCGAGCCCGCTGCGGTCGTTCCGACGGAGCCGGCCCGCCAGTCCGGTCAGGGCACGGTCCCCGAGCACGACCGCACCGATGAGCGCACCGATGAGCGGACGACCCCCTCCGGCTCGAGCTGGTCCCTGAGCGACGACGCGGCCCGCACCGGCGAGGTGTTCCCCGGTGACGTCGAGGTCGTCGTGCACGACACGGCCCCCGGCGACGACGACTTGGCCGACGACGACTTGGCCGACGACGACCTCGCCACCGTCGACGACCATGACGACGACGACGACCTCGACGACGACCGCGGCGCGGCCCCCACCGCCGCGTTCTCGCCGCGCTCGGCCGCAGCCGTCCCACCGCCCTCGGTGCTGCCGACGCCCGCGGTCCCGTGGTGGGAAGCCGAGGACGACGACACCGACCGACGCTCGGCCGTCCCGCCGCTCGTCGAACCCCAGCGCCAGCCCGAACGCCAGGCCCAGCGCCAGCCCGAACGCCAGGCCCAGGCCGGGCCGCAGCCGCGCGGCCCGGAGTCGTCCGCCCCTCGTCAGGACCCGACCCCCGCGTGGCCGATCCCGGACTGGCAGACGCCCACGCCCGCTCCGACGGACCCGTCGTTCCGGCTCGACGGCGGCGTCGACGGCGCGCACGGCCCGGCTCCCGAGGACATCGACCAGTCCGAGTGGCAGGGCCGTGAGACGAGCGACACCGGCGTCATCAAGGACCTCTTCGGCACCGAGGCGATCCAGCAGCTCCGTGACGCCGACGCCTCCCGCCCGGAGGACACCAGCACCCGGATGATGCCCGCCGTCGTCGCGCCGCAGGCCGGTGCCGCCGCGGACGGCCCGGGAGCAACCGGCGCCGACCGCGACAACTTCATCAACGAGGGCTTCGCCCGCCTGCAGAACGAGGGGCGCCGGGGCAAGCAGCTCCTGGTCTACGGCTCGATCGCGATCATCGTGGTGCTCCTGCTCCTCGTGCTGCTCATCACCTCGTGGATCCGCGGCAACACGATCGACGAGCACCCGGCCTCGCCGTCGAGCAGCCCGGCCGCGGCGCTCTCGGTGCAGCCACCGGCCGCACCACCCGTCACCGGAGACTGACCGCACGCACCACGTGACGGACGGGAGGCTCCCCACCCGCTGGTGGGGAGCCTCCCGTCCGACGGTCGGTCGCAGGGCGCGACCGTGATCCGGTCAGGACGCCGCGGGGACGGCCGCCGAGACGTCGGTGAGCGTCTGCAGCTCCTCGGTGCTGAGGTCGAGTTCAGCCGAGGCGAGGAGCGCCGGCAGCTGCTCCGTGTTGCGCGCCGAGGCGATCGGGGCGACGACGTCCGGCTGCGCCTGCAGCCAGGCGAGCGCGACCGTGGCGATCTCGGCGGAGTGCGCCGCCGCGATCTCGGACAGGGCGTCCACGACGGCCAGGCCCTGGTCGGAGAAGTAGCCGGAGACCTGGCGCTCGCGGTCCTTGCCGACGAAGTCCTCCTTCGTCCGGTACTTGCCGGTCAGGAACCCGGCGGCGAGGGCGAAGTACGGCACGACGCCCAGGTGCTCCCGCGCCGCGAGCGGTGCGATGTCGGACTCGTACGGCTCGCGGTTGACGAGGTTGTAGTGCGGCTGGATCGCGACCGGCACGGCCAGGTCGTGCTGCTTCGCGATCCGGATCCACTCCGCGGCGCGCTCGTCCGAGTAGTTCGAGATCGCGGTGTGGCGGACCAGGCCCTCGCGGACGAGCTGGTCGAATGCGCGGACGGTCTCCTCGAGCGGGGTGTCCTGGTCGTCGGCGTGCGCGTAGTAGAGGTCGATCCGGTCGGTACCGAGCCGCTGCAGGCTCGCACGTGCGGCCTTCGCGACGTTGTCCGCCGACAGCCCGGGGAACTGCGGGTGCTGCGACACCTTCGTCGCGATCGTCACGTCGTCGCGCTTGCCGGACGCGGCGAACCACGATCCGATCACGGTCTCGGACTCGCCGCCGGAGTTGCCCTCGCCCCACGCGGAGTACACGTCAGCGGTGTCGACGAAGTCGCCGCCGGCACCCGTGTAGGCGTCGAGGACCCGGTGCGAGGCCTCCTGGTCCGCGGTCCAGCCGAAGACGTTGCCGCCGAGGGCGAGGGGGAAGACGGTGAGGTCGCTGGAGCCGATACGGGGCATGGTGGAGTCCTTCCAGGTCGGTACGATCTGGTCCACGCTATGCCCCTCGCCGGGCTGCCACTCAGGTGCGCGGGGTGAGGTGGAGGAGCCATGCCGACGCTCGCCTCGTACCTCTCCGACCCCCGTCCCGCCGTCCGACTCCGGGCGGTGATGGCCGCCGGGACCACGCCGTCCGTGGACGAGCTCGACGTCCTCGTGGCGCAGTGCGCGGTGGAGCCGGACCTGCAGGTGCGGGAGATGCTCACGTGGGCGCTGGTGCGCTTCCCGGCCGACCTGGTGGTCCCGCGGCTGCTCGACGAACTCGACCGTCCGGAGGCGCAGGCGCGGAGCCAGGCGCTGCACACCCTCTCCAAGATCCGCGACGGGTCCGTGTACCCGGAGGTGGCGCAGCTGCTCGGCGACGTCGACCCGGGTGTCGCCCGGACCGCGTGGCGTGCCGCGGTGTTGCTCGCCCCCGAGGACGCCCGGCCCGCACTCGCCCGCACGCTTGCGGTGCAGCTCGGGCACGGGGACGCGGAGACCCGCCTGGCGCTGAGCCGTGCGCTCGCCGGGCTCGGGGCGGACGTCGCGTCGCCGGTGCTGGCCGCGGCGGCGGAGCACCGGAACCCGGACGTGCGGGAGCACGCGGCGGAGACGGCGCGGCTGCTCGAGGACCCGGACGCGGGGTCGGCGCTGGCGCTCGCGCGTGCCCGGCGCGAGGTCGCCCTCGGGCGGACGCGGTCCGCGAAGGGCTGACCGGGCGGTCCGGCGCGGCGAGACGGGCGGTCCGGCGGGACGGGCGCGACAGGCGCGACGGGCCTGAGCACGTGCCTCCCGAGATAGCGCAACACGCCGCAGGCAGCCGCCGTGGATGCAGGATCCGCGCATCTCGGGTTCCGAGATGCGCGGATCGCGGCATCTCGAGGGCCGCCGCCCGCGCGTGTCAGCGCGGCGGGCGCGTCAGCGCGGCGCGCGCGTCAGTGGGGCGCGTCGGGCGTCAACCAGATGGCCGTCGCGGCGGCGGCCGGGAGGTCCACCATCGCCTCCGCCCCGCCGGCGTCACGCCGCGAGACCGCCACCACCCCCGCGTAGTCCCGCACCTGCTCGACCCGCAGGTGCGTCCCCAGCCCGACACCGAGCTCGTCGAAGTACCGCAGCAGCGCCGGGTCGTCGTCCGAGACCCGCTCGACGGTTCCGCAGACGCCCGGGTCGACCGTGCCGAGGAGCGCCCCGGGGGAGTCCGGCACGACGCCGTCCGCGCCGGGGATCGGGTCGCCGTGCGGGTCGTGCGTGGGGTGCCCGAGGTCGGCGTCGACGCGGTCGAGGAACGTCTCCGACACGGCGTGCTCGAGTGCCTCGGCCTCGGTGTGCACCTCGTCCCACGAGTAGCCGAGTCGTTCGACCAGGAACGTCTCGATGAGCCGGTGCCGACGGACCATGGCGACGGCGGCCTGCTGCCCCAGCGGGGTGAGGACCACGCCGCGGTACAGCGTGTGCTCGATGAGCCCGTCGCGGTCGAGCTTCCGGAGGTTGCCCGACACGGTCGAGGCGGACACGTGCAGGGCGGCCGCGATGTCCCGCGTGGCGAGACCCCCTTCGCCGCCGCGTTCGCCGGCCTTCCAGACCAGCTTGACGTAGTCCTCCGCCATGGTGCTGAGGGAGGGCAGGCGCATGCGCCAATGGTACGGCCGACCCTGGTACAACCGTGAGGTGACCCCCGTGCAACCTCCCGCCGTCCGTCGCCGTCGACGGTGGTGGCCGGTCCCGCCGTCGCTGCTCGTCGGCATCGCCCCGCTGGTCCTCTTCGCCACCTACAGCATCGTCCGCTCGCGACCGAGTGACGACTACGACTCGCTCGGCCTGACGACCGACAGCGTCCTGCACGACCTGGTGGTGCCGGAGTCGATCGTCGCCGCGGTCCTCGTGGTGGTCGTCACCGCGCTCGGCTGGTGGCGGATCGCGACCGTCGACCCGACGCGTGGTCGACCGCGCTGGACGATGCTCGCACCGATCCTCGTCCTCGCGGTGTGCATCGGACGGCTGCCGCTGGTGGACTGGGCGGGGAAGTCGGTGGACTACTTCCTGCTCCTCACCGTCGGCGTGCTGCTCGTCGGGGTGTTCGAGGAGCTGCTGACCCGCGGCGTCCTGATGGTCGGACTGCGGCGACGACTGCCCGAGGTCGGAGTGTGGCTCGCGTCGTGCGCCCTGTTCGGGCTGCTGCACTTCGTCAACGTCCTGGCCGGGGCCCCGGTCGACCAGACGGTGGTGCAGGTGGTGTTCGCCGCCTCGTTCGGGTCGACGCTGTACCTGGCGCGACGCCTGACCGGAAACCTGCTCGCCCCGGTGCTGCTGCACGCGTTCTGGGACTTCGGGGCGATCGCGGTCAGTGCCTCACGGGGCGCTGGGCTCGACTTCTTCCTCGTCGGGCTGCTCGGTCTGGCTGCGTTCGCGGTGCTGCTGCTCGGCGTCGTCGCCGGAGCACTCGTCGCCTGGCGGGACGACCGCGCCTGGCGGTTGCGCCGACGGTGGCGGACCGTGACGGCGATGGACCGGCTCTAGATCTCGACCTCGTACGGCTCCGTGTGCAGGAGCTCGTGCACGCCCGCGATGACCTCGCTCGGCCGGAACGGGTACTTGTCGATCTCGGCCTGGTCGCTGATCCCGGTCATGACCAGGACGGTGTGCAGCCCCGCCTCGATGCCCGCCTGCACGTCGGTGTCCATCCGGTCGCCGATCATGCCGGTGTTCTCGGAGTGGGCACCGATCCGGTTCATCGCCGAACGGAACATCATCGGGTTCGGCTTGCCGACCACGTAGGGCTGCTTGCCGGTGGCCTTCTCGATCATGGCGGCGATCGCCCCCGTCGCGGGCAGGACGCCCTCGGCGCTCGGGCCGGTCGCGTCCGGGTTCGTCACGATGAAGCGCGCGCCGTCGCGGATCAGGCGGACGGCCTTCGTGATCGCCTCGAACGAGTAGTTCCGGGTCTCGCCGACGACGACGTAGTCGGGGGCGGTCTCGGTCATGATGAAGCCCGCCTCGTGCAGGGCGGTCGTCATGCCGGCCTCGCCGATCACGAACGCGGAG
Source organism: Curtobacterium sp. MCPF17_047 (assembly GCF_003234045.1). Taxonomy (NCBI): domain Bacteria; kingdom Bacillati; phylum Actinomycetota; class Actinomycetes; order Micrococcales; family Microbacteriaceae; genus Curtobacterium; species Curtobacterium sp. MCPF17_047. The sequence goes on from NZ_QKSF01000005.1 coordinate 217,760, forward strand.
CCGTTCGGCATCTGCGACGCGCAGAAGTCGGCGGTCGCCAGGGCCGAGGTCCAGATGCGCTCCTCGGGCACGTGCAGTCCCGACTGGCGCAGTCGGGCGCTGAGGTCACGCGGGGTGAAGATCGAGTTGTTCGTCAGGACGAGGAACTCGGTGCCCTGGTCCTGCCACTGCCGGATCAGCTCGGGGGCGCCGGGGAGCGCCTGGTTCTCGTGGACGAGCACGCCGTCCATGTCCGTCAGCCAGCACTCGACGTCGTCGCGGGATGCCATGGGGTCAGCGTAGTGCGGTGGACTCGCCCGGTCGGGCGTGTGCGGCCGGGCGGCGTCCGGACGGGAGGCGCGGCGGACGCACCGTACGCTGGTCACGTGACCCAGGGCCTCCCGTCCGGCGACCTGCCGGAGCCGACGCCGGCGCTCCCACCCACCCACGAGGCGACGACGCACGGCGTCGGACCGCACCCGCGGCCGTGGCCCGAGGGCCCGCAGTACGACCCGGAACTGCTCGAGCACGGCGACACGCGCAACGTGGTCGACCGCTTCCGGTACTGGAGCATGGCGGCGATCGTCGCCGACCTGGACACCCGACGACACAGCTTCGACGTGGCCATCGAGAACTGGCAGCACGATCTGAACATCGGGTCCATCGTCCGGACCGCCAACGCGTTCCTGGCGGGGACCGTGCACATCATCGGACGTCGCCGCTGGAACCGCCGCGGGGCGATGGTGACCGACCGGTACCAGCACGTGCGGCACCACGAGGACGTCGCCGCGTTCCTCGCGGTCATGCGCGCCGAAGGGCGTCCGGTCGTCGCGATCGACAACACGCCCGGGGCATCGCGCATCGAGACGGCGGAGATCCCGGCGCGGTGTGTGTTCCTGTTCGGGCAGGAGGGGCCGGGTCTGACCGACGAGGCCGTCTCGGGCGCGGACGGGCACCTGGAGATCACGCAGTTCGGGTCGACCCGGAGCATCAACGCCTCGGCGGCGGCGGCCATCGTCATGCACAGCTGGGTCGTCCGGCACGCGGAGCTCCCCGCCTGAGGGGGTGGCGGGGCGGCGGGGCGTCGGGGTGTCTCGCCGCTCGCGTCCCGTCGAGGTCGCACGACTCGCCGCTCGCGTCCCGTCGAGGTCGCACGATGTGCGCATCTCCGGCCGCGAGAGCGCACGATGTCGCGACCTCGGCGAACGGAGCCGGGCGTGGCGACGGGCGGCGGGCGTGGCGAACGGGGCCGGGCGTGGCGAACGGAGCCGGGCGTGGCGGCGGGCGGCGGGCGTGGCGAACGGGGCCGGGCGTGGCGAACGGGGCCGGGTGCTCGGGCGTCCGGGCTAGCGGCGCGCGGTCGTCCGACGGGCGACGAGCCTCGGCTCGACGAGCACCTCGGTCGTCGGCAGCGTCGGGTCCGCGATGCGCTCGAGCAACCGGGCGCCGGCACCCCGGCCGATGTCGATGCTCCGGTCGTCGATGCTCGTGAGACCGACGTACCGAGAAGCCGCGATCGGGGTGTCGTCGTACCCGATCACCGAGACGTCCTCGGGGACGCGGAGGCCTCGATCGGCGATCGCGGACATCGCGCCGAGGGCGGTCACGTCGTTCGCCGCGAACACGGCCGTCACGTCGGGGTGCTCGTCGAGCAGCCGGTGGGTGCCGCTGACGCCGGTCTCCTCGGTGACGTCGGCAGCCAGCACGACGGCCACCCCGGTCACGTCGTCGCCCACTCCGGCGGCGACGTCGATCCCGGCGCGCCAGCCCTCGAGTCGGGCGTCACTCGCGGCCGACCGTCCGCCGACGAAGCCGAGCCGGACGTGTCCGAGCTCGACGAGGTGCCCGGCAGCCATCCGGCCACCGGCCAGGTCGTCGTTCGCCACGGTGTCGGCCCGCGGCAGCGCTGCCCGTCCGCCGGCGACGACGACCGGGGTGCCGGCAGGGACGACGAGGTCCGGGTCCGGTTCGCCGGCGATCACCAGCCCCTCGACGCGCATGGACAGGAACCCCTCGACGGGGGACACGTCGAGCCCGGTGTTGAGGAACCGGTCCGCGACGACGAGTCGGTGTCCCTGGTCCTGCAGCGACTCGCGGAGGCCGGTGAGCAGGTCGACGAACCACTGGTTCCGGAAGTCGTCGAGCACCACGCCGATGGTCCGCGAGCGCGTGCCGGCGAGTGACACCGCCGCCGTCGAGGGGCGGTAGTCGAGCTCCTGGATCGCCGCGAGGACCGCTGCCCGACGCTGCTCGCTCACCCGCGGGGAACGCTGCAGCACGAGGGACACGAGCGACTTCGACACCCCCGCGCGAGCGGCGACGTCGTAGATCGTCGCGGGCTTGGTGTTCCCCATCGTCATCCTCGACCTCCGGCTGCGCACCCGCCGGGTGCGTCCCCTCGATCGTACCGCTGTCGCGCTCCACGCCCGGGGGCGGGCAGCGCGGGCCCGGTCGCGAGCAGAGGGGCTGTCACCTCACCATCGCCGTACGCGAGGGGGCACCGGAAAGCGATCGCTCGCAAGCTGTGGGGTTTCACATGGTGTTGTCCGGGTCGCCCGCTCTAAGTTCATGTCCGTAGGGAGAACAAATGCAAAAGCACTACAGAATTGCGACTGCAACATTCTTGTCAGTTGTCGCGATCGGGGGGGTGGTGGGTTGCTCGGGTCATCCTGGAGCAACTGCTCACACGACATTGAGCGCGAAGGCCCCGATCGATCCGTTGGTCCGGATCACCGACAAGTCGGACGACTTCTACAGCGACGCACAGCCCGTGGTACACGAGCTCGGCCGCGGAACGAAGACGTTCGACATCGGCGGGCTCCCGGCTGGCACGAAACGCATCACGTTCTACGTCTCGTGCGCCCCGGACAGTCACTACGAGGTCACCATGGGGAAGACGTTCGCCGGTCCGTGTGAACGGATCGTCGGGAACAGCGGCGGCATTCCTCTCGACGGTGGGGGCGACGCACACGTCACCGTGAAACTGCCGGCCCAGACCCAGTTCTGGCTGGTTGGTATTCCTGACGAAGATTGACTGGAAAAAAACAGGGGGAACAATTGAAGAAGATCATTGCAGTGTCGGTCCTGGCGGCTGCGCTCGTGGGTATCGGTGGGACGGCTGCCCACGCGGACACAACGGACGGAACGGACACGCCCGTGTCCACCGACACGACGGACGGAGCGGTGTTCTCCGAGTCGGGTGACGAGCAGACGCTGACCGATCCGCCGACGACGGGCACGGGGTGGACGAGCCCGGTGACGCATCCGGGAGACACGACGAACAGTCAGTGCGAGGGCGGCGTCACGTTCTACAAGGCGACGAACAACTCGACGACGTTCACGCAGGCGAGCGGTCGGGACTCGTCCGTCACCGGGAACAGCGGCATCACGCTCACCATCAGTCGGTCGACGACCTTCGGGGTGACCGGGACGTTCAGCGCCACCACGAGTGTGTCGGTGACCGCCGGCATCGCGGCGGTGAAGCAGGACTACGGCTGGTCCGTGGCCGTCAACAAGTCGGGCACCTCGTCGTCGAGCGGGGCGTGGAAGGTCCCGAACAGCTACAAGATCGGACGTCTGTCGATCGGCGCGCTGAAGCACCGCGGCTCCGTCCAGCAGTTCGTGCAGAACCGTGCGTGCAAGAACGTCGCCACCGGCAGCGCGGCGACGTACAACGTTCCCGAGAACGGCTGGAGCTTCCAGCACAGCAAGGTCTCCTGACCGCTGCACACGACGGGTGCCGCACCCCGGAGGGGTGCGGCATCCGTCGTGTCCGGGTCGCCCGGGAGCCCGCCCGGGTCAGCCGATCAGGCTCGGCCGCAGGTCCCGCAGCGTCCGCGTCCGCGTCTGCCGCGCCGTGACGACGTACGACACGAGCAGCGCCCCGAGCAGCCAGCAGAGCAGGACGCCGGCGTCGCTCCACGCCGTGGCGAGCGACCCGCCGTACATCGTCTGCCGGATCGCGTCGACGGAGTACGTCATCGGCAGCGCGAAGTGCAGCGCGGCGAGCGGCCCCGGCAGCGTCTGCCACGGGAACGTGCCGCCCGCGGTGACGAGCTGGATGAGCATGAGCACCAGCCCGAGGAACTGGCCGACCGAGCCGAGCAGCACGTTGAGCGTCATGATGATCGCCGCGAACGTCGCCGATGCCAGGACCATGATCCCGACCGTCCCACCGGCGTGCACCACGTCGAGGTCCAGCGCGTACCGGACGATGAGGAACAGCGCCGCCATCTGCACGACTCCGAGGAGCGCCGGGGTCAGCCAGCCGCCGAACACGACACGCAGCGGGCGTCGGACGGCGGTGATCGCGCGCTTCGAGATCGGCTTGAGGATGAGGAACAGCGCGTACATGCCGATCCAGGCGGCCAGCGAGATGAAGAACGGAGCCAGGCCGGCGCCGTAGTTCGACGCGGCGGCGACGTTGTCGTCGCCGACCTTCACCGGGTCGGAGATGACCTTCGCCTGCGAGGCCCGCTGGGACGCGGTCGACGCCGGGATCTCGGTCCGTCCCTCGTCCAGCTGGGACGCCAGTTCCGAGGAGCCGGACTCCAGCGAGTGCAGGCCGGTGGCGAGGGACTTCGCACCGGCGTCGGCCGACGCCGCTCCGCTGGCGAGCTGCGACGCTCCCGAGGACAGCTGCGGGGCCGCTGCGGCGAGCTCCTGCGTCCCGCCGGCGACCTGCGCGGCGCCGTCGGACAGGGTCGACGCCCCGGAGGCGGCGGTCGCGATCCCGGAGGAGAGCGCCGGTGCCGCGTCCGCCAGGGTCGCGGCTCCCGCCGACACCTGCTGCGCGCCGGCGCTCAGCGTGTCGATCTTCGCCGTGGTGTCGCCCAGCTGCTGCTTGGCGTCCGTCCCGGCGCTGTTCGCCTGCTGCACGGCCGACGTCACGGTGGCGGTGAGCGCCTGCTCCTGCTCCGGCGTGAGGGTGACGCCCTCGGGCAGGTTCGACGTGATGTCGGCGATGACGGTGTCCGCGTCGAGTGGCTGGATCGCCTGCACGGTCGTGTTCGCCGCGTCCACCTGCTTCGCGAGCTCGGCGTTGCCGGCCGCGACCTGCGCCGCTCCGTCCGCGAGCTGCCGGGTCTGGTCCGGCAGCGCGGCCGTCTGCTGCTGCGCGGACCGGAGGCCCGTGGCGAGCGAGGCGGCACCGCTCGCGACCTGCTGCGCGCCGGAGTCCAGCGTCGCGGTCTGCGCGGGCAGCGCGGCCGTGCTCGACGCCAGGGTGGAGGCACCGGAGGAGAGCTGCGCGGTACCGGACTCGAGGGTGTCGGCCCCGTTCGCGGCGGTCGTCGCACCGGAGGCGAGCTTGCCTGCCCCGTCGACGGCGTCGCCCAGACTGTCCCGCACGTCGGCGAGCCCGACGAGCAGGGTGCTGGCGGCCTCCTTCCCGACACGTTCGGCGACGGCCGTCCGCATGGTCTTGCCCGCCTGCTCCGCGATGGTCGAGGCGAGGTAGGAGTTCGTGTCCGCCGTGGTCATCACGAGTTCCGCGCGCTTCGGGTGGTCGGACTGCGCCGAGGCCAGGGACTCCGAGAAGTCGTGCGGGATCGTCACCACGAAGTCGTAGGTGCCGTTGCGGACACCGGAGCGTGCGTCGGCGGCGGTGGTGCGCTTCCAGTCGAAGTCACCGCCGTCGATGGCCTGCTCCGCGACGTCCTTGCCGTAGTCGACGTGTTCGCCGTCGAGGGTGGCGCCGGCGTCCTGGTCGACGATCGCGGCCGGGACCTGGTCGAGCTTGGCGTAGGGGTCGCGGTTGGCCCAGAGGTAGGCGCCGCCGTACAGCAGTGGCACGCACATCAGTGCGATGAACGCCAGGCGGGCGAGCGGGGTGGCGGTCAGGCGCGCGAGTTCGGCGCGGACGAGCGAGGGGATGGTCACGAGCGGGTCTCCAGGGGAGCGGTGGCGTCGGTGGTGTCGGTCGGCAGGCCGATGTCGGGCCCGCCGGTCCGGGTCGCGTCCTCGGGACCCTCGGTGGTGCTGGTGCTGGTGTCGTCGCTGGCGTCGAGCGGCTCGTCGGCGATCGTGTCGAGCAGCGCCGAGGCCGTCTCCGCCGCGGCCTTCGAGGTCACGAGCACGACGGTCACCCCGCGTCGGGCGATCTCACGGACGACGGCGAACCAGTCCGCGACCGCCCCGCCGTGCCGCTCCGGCGACGTGACCACGAGCCCGGTGACGTCGGGCCGCAGGAGTGCCAGTTCGGCGAGCAGCCGCACGCGGACGTCCGTCGGCACGCGCTGCACGTGGGTGTCGGCCCAGCTCGTCATGCCGAGCTCGTCGAGCACGGTCGCGACGTCGCCGCGCGAGGGCCGGCATCCGGCGAACGCGAGCTCTTCGTGCACGATGCGCTTGAGGCTCATCACCGGGAACGGCTCGGCGACGCCCGGGGTGTCGACGAGGGCGAACGCGCGGCGGATGCCCGCGGGGTCGTCGTGTCCGTCGAGCAGGACCCGTCCGGTGTCGGGCTTCATCCGGCCGCCGGCGACCAGGGACGCCAGCACGGGTGCCTGCTCGGTCTCGACGGCGACGATGCCCGGGTGACCGGGGGCCGCGACGGCGCTGACGGCGGGGAGCGCGGCGCCGGGTCCGGTGCCGATGCCGACGGCGGCGAGTTCGAGCGTCATGCGGGGTCCTCCGGGAGGGTGGCGGGGAGAGCGAGCAGGGCGGTGCGCCAGTCGACGCCCGCCATGCCGAGGGCGGAGAGGACGACCATCCGGCGGCCGGCGTCGTCCGGTGTGGCGGAGCGGGTGGCTTCGTCGAGGACCGCCAGGCACGCACCCTCGACCAGGCGGCCGAGGGTCGCGGCGTCGACGTCGTCGCGCATGGTGCCGTCGGCGATGCCGAGGGCGCACGCGTCGCGCACCTGCTCGCGGAGCGGGGCGAACACGGCGGCGACGGTCTCGACGAGGGGTCCGCGGACGGCGATGACCGCCATCGAGCGGACGTGCGAGACCTCGGTCCAGAGAGTCACCGCGATCGCGGCCAGCCGGGAGGCCGGGGGCAGGTCGGCGAGGGCGGCTCGGCTGGGCATCGCGGCCAGGATGCGCTCGGCGCCGCCGGTGACGACCTCGCGCATGAGGTCGTCGCGGGAGGGGAAATGTCCGTAGATCGCACGTCGGGACAGTCCGGCGTGCGCGGCGATCGACTCGAGCGACGCGTCCGGATCCGCCTGCAGGAGGGTCCGTGCAGCCTGGACGAGGGCGGCCCGGTTCTCGGTCGCGTCCCGTCGTGGCGCGCGTGCGGGCCGGTCCGTGGTGGTCATGCACCCATCGTAATAACCTGCACACCGGTGTGCAACTTCGGAGAACCACAGGTTCTGTCCTCTGAACTGCCGACTCCCTGCGCTGGGAACGAGCACATAGCTTCATCTGGACTTCACCCGGAGTTCGGACAACCCAGGAGCGTGCTGCGTGCCACGTGCGACACCACCCACCATCCCTTCCCGTCGGTACCGCTCCCCGCGACTGCTGACCTCGATCGTCGCCGTCGCGGCGCTGGCCTGCGGCGGACTCGCCGTTGGTGGTGCGGCCTCCGCGGCACCGGCCACCGCCGCCTCGGCCGGCCTCAAGCTCTCCGCCCCGCTGCGGAACGCGTCCCCGACCACGACGGTCAGCGCGTTCGTCCGCACGACCGGCGCCGGCGCGCTCGAGGTCGACGCGCAGGCCAAGGGCGGCGACCTCACCCGCTCGAAGACCCCGTCGTCCGCCGCGAAGAGCCGGCTCGCGACGATCCGTTCGACCAACGCGAAGGTCCTCAGCGCCGTCAAGGGCGCCGACCGGAAGGCCGCCGAGCTGTACTCGACCGAGTACACCGTCCCCGGCGTCGCGGTCGTCGCCGACGTCGCGGCCTTCAGCGAGCTCGCGAAGCGCTCCGACGTGCTGAGCATCGCCCCGCTGCTGCCGAAGAAGGTCGTCGAGCCCGAGCAGCGCACGTCGGCGGGCGCCGCACCCTCGGGCGTCGACCCCGACCTCGCGAAGCCCGGTGCCGACGGCGTCGCGCCGAAGAACGCCGCGAGCGACCTGTACACGAAGGCCGTCGACGCCTGGACCCAGACCGGACACACCGGCAAGGGCGTCAACGTCGCCGTGATCGACACCGGCCTGGACTACACGCAGGCCGACTTCGGCGGTCCGGGCACCACGGCCGCCTACCAGGAGGCCCTCGCCAGCACCGGCGCCCCGGCCTCGAGCTGGTACGACCCCTCGAAGTTCCTCGGCGGCTACGACTTCGCCGGCCCCACGTACAACGCGGACCCGACGGACCCGGACGCCTACGACCCGGTGCCCGCGCCGGACGCCAACCCCATCGACGGCAAGGGCGGCGACCACGGCACCCACGTCGCCGGTACCGCCGCCGGCTTCGGCCTGGACGCGGACAAGACGACCTTCCGCGGTGACTACTCGACCCTCACCCCGCAGCAGGTGCAGGACATGTGGGTCGGTCCGGGCAGCGCCCCGCAGGCCGGTCTCTACTCGCTCAAGGTGTTCGGCGACGAGGGCGGCTCGACCGACCTGACCGGTGCCGCGCTCGACTGGGTCGGGCAGTCCCTCACCGAGGGCAAGAGCATCAACGTCATCAACCTGTCGCTCGGTTCCGACTACGGCGCAGCCGACGACCCGGACAACGCCAAGATCGACGCGCTCACGGCCCGCGGCGTGCTGCCCGTGATCGCTGCGGGCAACGCCGACGACTTCACCGACATCGGGGGTTCGCCGGGCAACTCGGCCGGCGCCCTGACCGTCGCCGCTGCCGCGACCGGACAGAGCCTCTTCGACGGTGTCGAGGCGACCGCCCCGGCGGACGTCGCCAAGACCTGGCGCGCGCAGTACTCGCAGAACCACCAGGGCCCGCTCCCCGTCGAGGGCGACGTCGTCGTCCCCACCACGGACATCGACGGCTGCACGGCCTTCAGCGCCGACCAGGCCGCCGCGATCGCGGGCAAGGTCGTCTGGCTGAAGTGGACCGACGGCGCCCTCGAGTGCGGTTCCGGTGCCCGCTTCAACAACGTCCAGGCGGCAGGCGGCATCGGCGTCCTCCTCGCCGGCACGGTGAACACCTTCGACTCGGGCATCGCGGGCAACGCGACCATCCCGGGTGCGGAACTGACCCGTGAGAGCGTGACGGGCCTCCAGGCCGCGGCGAAGGCCGGGACCCTGCACGTCCGGTTCGCGGACGAGCTCAAGGGCTTCCAGCTCGCCACGGACGCCGAGACGGTCAACACCCTGGCGTCCTTCAGCAGCCGCGGTGAGCACGGTTCCTACGGCGACGTCGTCAAGCCGGACATCGCCGGCCCCGGCGTCAACGTGATCTCGGCCGCCAACGGCACCGGCGACGACCGTCTGTCGCTCAGCGGCACCTCGATGGCCACCCCGCACGTCGCCGGCGTCGCCGCGTTGGCGTTCGAGGCCCACCCCGGCTGGACGGCACCGGAGATCAAGGCAGCGCTCATGAACACGGCCACGCACGACGTGCGCCAGAGCGCGAAGGACGGCCAGTCGGCGACCCTGCTCCGCCAGGGCACCGGTCGGGTCGATGCCCTCCAGGCCGTGCAGGACGGCACCACCGTCCGCAGCCAGGAGAACGGGCAGCTCGTCACGGCCTCCTTCGGCGTCGTCGAGGTCGGCGCGGCGACCACCGAGAAGCGCACCCTGCTGGTGCGCAACACCTCGGCCACCGCGCACACCTACCGCGTCGCGTACGAGTCGCGCATCGCGCAGCCCGGCGTCGTCTTCACGCTGAGCACCGACACGGTCACCGTCCCCGCCGGCGGCACCGCCACCGTCACGGTCACCATGACGATGGCCGACCCGACGCTCCTGCGGAAGGTCATCGACCCGACGCAGGTCGCGGTCGAGGGCGGCACCCCGCGGGAGTTCGTCCCGGCCGCCACCGGCCTGGTCACGTTCACCCCGGCCGCCGACGGCGTCACGCCGCTGCGACTCGGCGTCTACGCCGCGCCCGAGCCGGTCAGTGCACTGCACGCGGACGACGTCGTGTTCTCCGGCAAGGCGCGCACCAGCACCATCACGATGGAGGGCCGCGGCCTGTCCCAGGGAACCGGCACGACCGGCTACCGGGCACTCGTCGCACCGTTCCAGCTCGGTGGCACGGACCCGCAGGAGTCGTTCCCGGACGGCACCGCGAAGCAGACGCTCCGTGGCGCGGACATCCGTGCCTACGGCGCCAACTCCACGGCGCTCGGCCTGGCCGACAAGTCGAAGGGCCTGGTGTCGTTCGGCGTCCAGACCGACGGGGCCGAGTCGAACCCCGGCCAGTCGAACACCGTCGACGTGCTCATCGACACCAACCGTGACGGTGACCCCGACTACCTGACCTACGACACCAAGTCGGCGACGGCGGACGTGACGGTCGTGACGACGCTCGACCTGCACCAGAAGGACCCGAAGAAGCAGGTCGTGGACACGCGCCCCCTCGGCGGTGTCGCAGCCGGCGTCGACGTCAACACGTTCGACTCCGCGGTCAAGGTGCTGCCGGTGTCGCTCGCGGCACTCGGGTACACGGCGAAGTCGAAGACCGCGGTGTTCGACTACTCGGTCGTGACCGAGTCGTCCTACTCGCCGACGCTGCCCATGGCTGCGTCCTCGGTGGTCGACGAGACGAAGGTCGCGACCTACAACGCCTTCCAGCCGGCGGTGTCGTTCACCGCGAACGGGGCGTCGAGCCTGACGTACCCGGACACGGCGATCAAGGTCATCCGGGCCTCGGCCACCTCGACCTCGGCGAAGGTGCTGCTCCTGCACCTGCACAACGCGCCGGGCGACCAGGCGGACCTGCTCAGCACGACCTCGGTGACGCCGAAGCTCGCGCTGGTGTCCGGCCGTGTGGTCGTCACCGGCTCGCTGAAGATCCGGGCGAACCTGAAGTCGCACACCGGCACCTGGAACGCGGACGGCGTCACGTTCACGTACAAGTGGCTGCGCGACGGCAAGGACGTCGGGGTGTCGCGGTCGACCTACAAGACCGGGCCGAAGGACGTCGGACACCGGATCTCGTTCGTCCTGACCGCGAAGAAGTCCGGGTACGAGACCGCTTCGGTCACCTCGCCCCAGACGGGCAAGATCACGAAGTAGCACCGACAACAGCACAAGTGCGAGACGAGCGGGCGGTCCGGGAACGGGCCGCCCGCTCCGTCGTGTGACGTGGTGTGCCGTGGACCACCGGTGGGAAGTGCGCCTACAGGACACGTAGTTAGACGAACTAGGTACTTCGTGCCAGTGTTACAGCATGCGAACGAACAGCCTGGTGCAGCTCCGGCAGAACCCGATGGAGTGGCGTCGCCGCGGCCTGACCCCGCCGGACGTCATCCGGGCCATGGTGGAGGAGCGCCTCGCCGAACCCGGTCACACCCAGGTGGTCGGAGACCCCTCGTACGCGGACTTCTTCCGCGGCTGACGCCGCTCGGTCGCGACGCGACCACCTGCATGACGGGAGGCCCGGTACCAGCTGGTACCGGGCCTCCCGTCATGCAGGTGCTGACTGGTCGTCAGTTGCCGATCTTGTCGTCGGCAGCCTTCTCGGCCTTGTCGATCTGGTCGCCGTGGCCACCGCCGGTGGCCTTGTCGGCCGCGCCAGCGGCCTTGTCCAGGCCGGAGTCGCTGGCCTTCTCGCCCTTGTCGCTGTTCGCGAAGTCCTTGGCCTTGTCGCTGAGGTCGCTCATGGTGTTCCTTCCGTTCGTCGGATCACTGACGGGGTCGAGCGTGCTCGGACGGCCATCCGTGCACGTCCAGGCGTGCGCTGGCCGGATGCCGTCAGCGGCTCAGGCGTCGGGACGCTCGTCGGCGGCCTCGCGCCCGCGGTCGGTCTCGGGCATGACGTCCTGCGGGGCGCTCTCGACCGAACCGATGCCGCCGTCGGTGAGCTGCTCTGCCTGCTGGGTGTCCAGCAGGCGGTTCATGTCGTCGATGGGGTCGCTCATGGTGGTTCCTCTCGTCGGGGCGGTCGTCGTGCTCCTCCAGCGTGCTCCGGAGGGCCACCGCTCTCCACAGCTGGCGTCATGCCGGTGACGTGGAGATGACCAGTCGATAGACTCGGGTGGACCACCGGCCCGGACGGCCGTGTGCGGTCCTCCGCCAACGTGAGGAGAACCAGATGCCCGCAGCAGTCATCATCGGCGCCCAGTGGGGCGACGAGGGCAAGGGGAAGGCCACCGACCTCCTCGGTTCCCGCATCGACTACGTCGTGAAGTTCAACGGTGGCAACAACGCCGGACACACCGTCGTCGTCGGCGGCGAGAAGTACGCGTTGCACCTGCTGCCCTCGGGCATCCTCACGCCGGGCGTCACCCCGGTGATCGGCAACGGCGTCGTCGTCGACCTCGAGGTCCTGTTCCAGGAGCTCGACGCGCTGAAGGCCCGCGGTGTCGACGTGTCGAAGCTCCGCGTCTCGGCGAACGCCCACGTCATCACGCACTACCACCGCACCATCGACAAGGTGACGGAGCGCTTCCTCGGCAAGCGCCAGATCGGCACCACCGGTCGTGGCATCGGCCCGACCTACGCGGACAAGATCAACCGCGTCGGCATCCGCATCCAGGACATCTTCGACGAGAACATCCTGCGGCAGAAGGTCGAAGCGGCCCTCGACCAGAAGAACCACCTGCTGGTCAAGGTCTTCAACCGCCGTGCGATCGACGCCGAGGAAGTGGTCGAGTCACTGCTGTCCTTCGCCGACCGCCTGCGTCCGATGGTCGCCGACACGGCGCTGGAGATCCACCGGGCCCTCGAGCGGGGCGAGACCGTCCTGTTCGAAGCCGGCCAGGCCACCATGCTCGACGTCGATCACGGCACCTACCCGTTCGTGACGTCGTCGTCCGCGACGGCCGGTGGCGCCGCCACGGGGTCGGGGATCGGCCCGGGCAAGCTCGAGCGGATCATCGGCATCGTCAAGGCGTACACGACCCGCGTCGGCGCCGGCCCGTTCCCGACCGAGCTGTTCGACGAGTCGGGGGAGTTCCTCCGCGCCAACGGCTTCGAGTTCGGCACCACGACCGGCCGCCCACGTCGCTGCGGCTGGTACGACGCCCCCATCGCCCGCTACACGGCACGCATCAACGGCGTGACGGACTTCGTGCTGACCAAGCTCGACGTCCTCACCGGCCTCGAGACGATCCCCGTCTGCGTGGCGTACGAGGTGGACGGTCAGCGCGTGGACGAGGTGCCCGTGTCCCAGTCGGACTTCCACCACGCCAAGCCCGTGTACCAGGAGTTCCCCGGCTGGTCCGAGGACATCACCGGCGTCCGGACCTTCGAGGACCTGCCGAAGAACGCGCAGGACTACGTGCTGGCGGTCGAGGCGATGTCCGGCGCGCGGATCTCCGCGATCGGTGTCGGCCCGGGGCGTGACGCGATCGTCGTCCGGCACGACCTGCTCGGGCAGGGCTGAGCGTGCGGATCCTCTTCGTCTGCAGCGGCAACATCTGCCGGTCGCCGCTCGGTGCGCAGGTGCTGCAGGAGCGTCTCGGTCCGGCCGCCTCGGAGCACGTCATCGAGTCGGCCGGCACCATCGCCGACGACGGCGCCGTGATGGACGGCGCCGCCGCCGAGCAGTCCGTCCGGCTGGGCGGACATCCGGAGGCGCACCGCTCCCGCTACCTGACCGAGCAGATCGCCCGGTCCGCGGACCTGGTGCTGACGGCCGAGCGCTCCCACCGAGCCGCGGTCGTGCAGCTCACGCCGCGGGCCGCCAAGCGGGCGTTCACGATCAAGCAGTTCGCGCGGGTGCTCGGCGGCCTGGAGCCCGGGGACCTGACGGACGTGCATTCGCCGGAAGCCCTGGTCGAACGGGTCGCCCGGCTGCGCGGGACCGTGCCGCCGCCCGCTGACCCGGCAGACGACGACGTGGACGACCCCTACCGTCGCTCGGAGTCCACGCACGTGCGGGTCGCGGACGAGATCAACGCTGCGCTGACGACCATCGCCGACGCCCTGCGCGCGGTGTCCTGAGGCCTGGCCGCCCCGAGACGCCCCGGACGCCCCGGACGCCCCGGTACGCCCGAGACGCCGCCGTGTGCCCGAGACGCCCCCGTACGCGCGAGACGCCGCCGAACTCCGCGGCGTCTCGGCACTTCGGCGGCGTCTCGCGTCGACGCGGGCGTCTCGCGTCGTACCCCGTCCGGCCGTCGTCCGGATGACGAGTACCCCGATCGGCCCTGCTGTACCCCGAACACCGGGGGACGAAGCCCGGAGTTCCGGGCTTCTCGGATGAACATCCGGGGCTGAACCCGTGAATCGACGGGCCTCGCTGTCGATCGGCGCGATCGGTGTCGTAGCGTTCACGTACTGCACCACGTACCCCGAACACGACAGGAGAGCGCGATGACCACGACCATCAACCGGACCGCAACCGGGACCGACGTCACCCTCGACACCGAGACCGTCGACATCGTCGCCGTCCTGGAGGCCGAGGCCGCCACCAGCGCCCGTGCCGCCCGTGCGAAGCTCACCTGGACCCTCGAGGGCGACGACGAGTGGGTCGCCAACTACGGCGGGTACTTCGGCGGCTCCGTCGACAAGCGCGACAGCCGCTACGTCGCCTCGGACACCTTCGGCCTGGTCGTCGGCGACTTCACCTCGCTCGAGGACGCGCAGACGGCGCTCGCCGGGCACCTGCACGTGATGCTCCCGTCGGTCATCCGCCCGACCGCGTAGCGCTCCCCGCTCCACTGACGACGCCCCACCGGCTCCGGCCGGTGGGGCGTCGTCGTGTCCGGAGCGTGTCCCGGGTCACTCCGGCAGGCGGTAGCTCCCGACCGTGATCGCGTGGGCGCCCTGCCCGGCGAGCACCCGGACGACAGCGTCGGCGCGGGCGCGGTTCGGCACCGAGTCCTTCGCCGCCCAGGAGGCCAGAGCCGACTGCAGTTCGTGGTCGTTCGTGACGATGCTCGTCGTCACGGTGCCGCTGCGGTCCTCCGGCTGCACGAACGTCGCCGCCGAGGGCGCCGAGTAGAAGACGCAGGTGTCGAACCAGGTGCGGGACACCCCGGTCTGCTCGTCGACGAAACGAGCGAGCCGTCGGGCCTGCTGCCGCACCTGCTGCGCCGGCGACGCCCCCTTCGCCTGGACCCGGACCTGCCACCAGTTCTCGGCCTCCTCCTCACCGTTGAGGACCGTGCGGCTCCGCACCTGCACGGCGAACGGTGGCACGAGGGACGATTCGTCGACCAGGTTCCGGAACGCCGGGTGCACCTCGCTCGGACGGCGTCCGTCGAACACGATGCCGCCCCAGCGCTTGTTCTCGATGACCAGACCGCGACCGGACTCGGACACGAGCACGTGGTCGGCCTGCGCGACGAACTTCCGCCACGGACCCTGCTCGGTCTCACCGACGGGGACGAACACGACGTTCGTCATCAGCACCCCGCTCACCCCGGCGGCACGGCAGGCCCGGAGGACCGCCTGTTCGGACGCCTCCTCCCACTTCATGCCTCGACGGGCGAGCGCGCGGCTCTCCTCCGCCTCGGTGAGGGCATCGCGCCGAGCAGCGTCGGCCGCCGCGACCTGCGCCGCCCGGTCGGCCTCGAGCCGCGCGGTGGCGTCCCGGTGCTCCGCCTCGCGCTGGGCGAGTTCCGCGGCACGCGCCCGTTCGGCGGCGTCGAGCTCGGAGCGGGCAGAGGTCTGGTGTCGCCGCAGGAGGACCGCCAGGACGACCACCACGACGGCGAGCCCCCCGGCGACCAACCACGGCACGAGGTCGCTGGTCATGCCACCACCCCACCACGGGCCACGGCCTGGAGGCGCGTGGTGCGTCGGCGCGTCCTCGTCACCTCCGCCGTCAGTACGGTGGGCGCATGACGCAGCGGGGTTCGACGTGGGGGTTCTGGCTCTGGGCGATCAGCGGCGTCGTCGTCTCGATCGCGGCCGGGGTCCTGCTCGGCGCGTGGTTCCGCATCGCTGCCGCCGTCACCATCGGATGGGGTGTGTTCGCCGTCACCGCCTTCCCCACGCGAGCGCGGTTGGACGTGCGGCAGCCGTGGCTCTGGGGGTTCTCGGCCGCGATGCTGGTCCTGCTCATCGGGGTCTCGCTGCTGCTCGGTGCCGTCGGTCTCAGCAACGACGAGCGGACGGACAGCCCCCTCCCGGGCGCAGTCCTCGGTGGGGTCCTGACGGCAGCGGGCGCCCTGTCACTCCTCCTCGGTCGGGCCTGGCGGCGTCGCAGGGCGGTCGACGCCGAGGTCGAGCGGCACCGCACGGAACAGCGGACGGCGGACCCCGCCGATGACCCGGCCTGACCCTCAGTCCGCCGAGGCCGAACCGGCGAACCGGTCCGTCGTCTCGAGCAGCGCGTCGAGGATCCCCGGCTCGTCGAACGCGTGTCCGGCGTCGTCGATGAGTCGGAACTCCGCAGACGGCAGCGCCCGGTGCAGGTCCCACGCGGTGACGGCCGGCGTGCACATGTCGTAGCGCCCCTGCACGATGACGGTCGGGATCTCGCGCAGCCGGTCGGCGTCGCGGATCAGCTGGCTGTCCTCGAACCAGCCGTCGTGGGTGAAGTAGTGGTTCTCGATCCGGGCGAACGCCAGCGCGTACGTCGGGTCCGCGTACCGGGCGACCAGGTCCGGTCGGGGCAGCAGCGTGATCGAGGCAGCCTCCCAGCTCGCCCAGGCGACCGCGGCGGGTCCGTGCACGGCTGGGTCCGGGTCGGCCAGCAGTCGTTCGAACACGCGGACCAGGCCGCCGGGCTGCCGTTCCTCGGGTGCCAGGGGAGCGAGGTACCCCTCCCACAGGTCGGGCAGCACGTTCGCGGCCCCGCCCTCGTAGAACCAGTCGATCTCGCTCGACCGCAGGGTGAAGATCCCGCGGAGCACGAGTTCCGTGACCCGCTCCGGGTGCGTCTCGGCGTACGCCAGGGCCAGGGCCGACCCCCACGACCCGCCGAACACCTGCCACGCGTCGATCCCCAGGTGCGCGCGCAGTCGCTCGATGTCGCCGACCAGGTTCCAGGTCGTGTTCGTGGACAGGTCGGTGGCCGGGTCGCCGGCGTGCGGTAGGCTGCGGCCGCAGTTGCGCTGGTCGAACAGGACGATCCGGTAGCGCGCCGGGTCGAACAGCCGGCGGTGGTCGGGGGAGCAGCCGGCACCCGGTCCACCGTGCAGGAACACGACGGGCTTGCCCTCGGGAGCGCCGCACTCCTCCCAGTAGACCTGCTGGCCGTCGCCGACGTCGAGCAGGCCGGAGCGGTTCGGTTCGAGCGGTGGGTACAGCTGGCGCACGGGGGCCTTTCGGACGGGGGAAGACGGGGTGGGTATGGCTCTT